>SLDE01000212.1 GCA_007125455.1 Ectothiorhodospiraceae bacterium | reverse complement strand
TCGCGGATCTCGCCGATCATGACCACGTCCGGGTCGTGGCGCAGGATGTGGCGCAGAGATTCGGCAAAGGTGTAACCGATCTGGCTGTGTACCTGGATCTGGTCCACACCCTCCATATCATACTCAACCGGGTCTTCCACAGTGATGATGTGTGGGCCGCGCTGTTTGACCTCGTTGAGTACCGCGTAGAGGGTGGTGGATTTACCGGAGCCGGTGGGGCCGGTCACGAGGAACATGCCGAAGCTGCGGCTGATGATGGTGCGCAACTCATCCGTCTCTCGCTCACCGAGGCCCAACTGCTCGAAGGGCTTGACGCCGGTCTGTTTGTCGAGGATGCGGACCACGACACTCTCGCCGCTGACGGTGGGCATCACCGAGATGCGCAGGTCGATGTTATTGTTTTCATAGGCGACCTTGGCGCTCCCATCCTGGGGCTTGCGCCGTTCGGCGATGTCCATACGCCCGGTGATCTTGATCCGGCTGACCAGGGGGGCGAGCAGGACCTTGCTGAGGGTACGCATATGGCGCAGTTTGCCGTCAATGCGATAGAGGATGTCTACCTGGTTCTTGCCGGGACGGATATGGATATCCGAGGCGCGCAGTTTGATCCCCTGCATGATGATGGTATTGACCAGGCGCACCACCGGTTTTTTTTGTGCCTCCTGCAGGGCCTCGGTGGTCTCCATCTGCTGGTTCTTCTGCTCGGTATCTTCCGTGACGAGCTTGAGTTCGTCGTCGATCTCATCCAGCACTTCATCGTCGTCGCTGAGGTAGTGTTTTTGCAGGTAGCCGCCGAGCGCGCTGCTGTCGGTGACCACCACTTCGATGTGCTGGTTGCTGCGAAAACGTACCACTTCCTGGGCCTGCCAGTCCATCGGGTTGTCGGTGGCGATCAGCAGGCGGCTGCCATGCTTGGCGAGGGGAAGCACGTTATACTGTAGGGCCAAGTCGGAGCCGAGTTGACTGATGATCTGCGGTGGGATCTCATATTCGCTGATATCGACATAGGGGATCCCCAGCTTACAGGCGAGGCCAGCCATGATCTGCTCGTGTGTACATAGCCCCATCTGCTCAAGCATCTCACCCAGTTGACTGTTAGGGTGGTCCCGTTGGGATTCCAGCGCCGTGAGCAGGCTCTCCTCACTGAGATAACCCGCCTCGACCATGATATCACCCAGCTGGCGGTGGCTCTGTGGCTGTACTTGCTGAATGACGCGAAACAGGTCGGTATCGGCGTGGATTACATGTTTTTGGATAGGCATGTTTTGTCCTTTTTTTGCTATTGTCCTGAGAAAGAATAAGCCGGGTGACCCCGGCTTGGTTTATCTAGTCGCGTAGCTGGCTGGCGAGAAACGGCAGCAGGTCATCCAGGGCAATATTCTGGCTTTGTGCATCAGAACGTCCCTTGTACTCGACCATGCCCTCTTTCAGGCTGCGCTCGCCGATCACCAGGCGGTGCGGAATACCCAACAACTCCATGTCGGCGAACATGACACCGGGACGCTCACCCCGGTCATCGAGGATCAGCTCATACCCGGCTTCTGTCAGCTGCTGATAAAGCCGTTCTGTGGTTTCGCGCACGGCATCGGATTTCTTGAGATTCATTGGCAGCAGAGCGATCTGGAACGGGGCGATGGCCGCAGGCCAGATGATGCCCTTGTCGTCGTGGTTCTGTTCGATGGCGGCGGCGACCACGCGGGAGACGCCGATCCCGTAGCAACCCATGGTCATTACCACTGCCTTGCCATTTTCGTCCAGTACGGTGGCGTTCATCGCCTCGCTGTACTTTTGACCAAGCTGGAAGATGTGTCCTACCTCAATGCCACGCTTGATGGTGAGCTGGCCCTTGCCATCGGGGCTGGGATCGCCTTCCACCACATTGCGCAGATCGGCGCTCTGCGGGGTCGGTAGGTCGCGCTCCCAGTTGACGCCGCTGAGGTGTTTACCATTCTCATTGGCACCGCAGATAAAATCGCCCACCATCAGTGCATCACGATCGGCGATCACCGGAATACCGATCCCCACTGGGCCGATGGAGCCGGGCTCGCAGCCCACGGCGGCGCGGATCGCTTCGTCGGAGGCCATGGTCAGTGGGCTGAAAACACCGGGCAGCTTTTCCGCCTTGATCTCATTGAGTTCGTGGTCACCGCGCAGTACCAGAGCGATGACACCTTCCTGATTGCCTTCACCATCGGCTCCATGAACTACCAGTGTCTTGAGGGTCTGCTGGGGGGGGACTCCCAGGAACTGACAGACTTCATCAATGCTGTGTTTGCCGGGGGTCTCTACCACGCCCATCGGTTTGCCCGGTTCCGGGCGGGCAGCCTGGGGGGCCTGTGCTTCGGCCTTTTCCACATTGGCGGCGTAATCGCTCTGGGTAGAGAAGGCGATGGCATCTTCGCCGGAGTCGGCCAGTACATGAAACTCGTGGGAAGCACTGCCGCCGATGGCACCGGTGTCGGCGAGCACCGCACGAAAGTCCAGCCCCAGGCGGGTGAAGATACGAGTGTAGGCGGCGTGCATTAGCTCATAGGTCTGCTGCAGCGAGGCCTCGTCCTGATGAAACGAGTAGGCATCCTTCATCAGGAACTCGCGGGCACGCATTACCCCGAAGCGTGGGCGGCGTTCATCGCGGAATTTGGTCTGGATCTGGTAGAAGTTGGCGGGCAGCTGGCGATAGCTATGCAGCTCGTTGCGGCACAGGTCGGTGATGATCTCTTCGTGGGTGGGGCCGAAGCAAAACTCGCGCTGGTGGCGATCGCTCAGGCGTAGCATCTCCGGGCCCATGGTGTCCCAACGGCCCGACTCCTGCCACAGCTCAGCAGGCTGCACCGCAGGCATCAGGACCTCCTGTGCACCGGCGCGATTCATTTCCTCCCGCACGATCCCCTCCACCTTGCGTAGCACCCGTAGTCCCATGGGTAACCAGGTATAAAGCCCGGCGGCAAGCTTGCGGATCATCCCGGCGCGCAGCATTAGCTGGTGGCTGACGATCTCGGCGTCGGCAGGGGTCTCTTTCAGGGTGGCGATGAGGTATTGCGAGGCACGCATGGTTATGTCCGGCGGTTTGAATACAAGGGGGTATTCTAGCGGCCACCATGGCGGTCGTACAGTGGTGTTGTCTAATGAACCCCGTCGGCAGCCTGCCGACGGGGCGTTGTGCCTAGTCGCAGAACTGTCGGATCATTTCCTGGGCTTCGGCGATCTTGGCGGCCCGGTTGGCCTCGTCCATCTCCAGCTCAGAGCCATCGGGCAGCTCAACGCGATCACTGGTTTGGTAGACCTGCAGGTTTTGGCGGGCGATCTGGCAGTTTTGCTGGCGGATCTCGCGCAGCTGGGCGACCGGGTCATCGGCCTGGGCAGCCTGCTCCTCGGCCTCTTCGTCGCTGATCTCGTTGCGCACACCGGTGCGGGGCATGGGCATTTCGGTGGCCTGACCGCGCTCTGGTGGCAGTTGGCTGTAGTGGGTTTGCCCCTCGTCATCGACCCACTTGTAAAGCTTGGCCGCATGCAGGCCGCTCAGTGGAGCCAGCACGAGTAGGGCAGATATCAGCCAAACGTGTACTGCAATCTTCTGCATGATGATTTTCCTTTTGTTTGCGATGAAGTTGGGCAACAACCCAATCTAGCCATGGTTTTATTATGACCACAACGATGTGCTAATCAATACTATAGCATTGAAATAATCAATGGCGAGTATTGCCTCAACCCAGTCTAGCGGGCATCGCTACGCCGGTTTTGCGTGCACACGGCGCAATAATCACCCTTGCCGGGCAGATGTCGCTTCGGTATGGCGCATATCACTTGACCTTGGCTGCGAATGCAAGTAGTTTTCTGTTTCTTTGCGACTGCAATCTCAAACACCCGTGTTCACGGGTTTTTTTCTTTAGGTCTGCTTGAGTGGGAGAGACACGGTGGAATTGACCGGTGCCGACATCTTGGTGCGTTTTCTGCAGGACGAGGGGGTGGATCACCTCTTCGGTTATCCTGGGGGCGCGGTGCTGCACATTTATGACGCCTTGTATAGGCAGGAGCAGGTCAAGCATGTGCTGGTGCGTCATGAGCAGGCGGCGACCCATGCGGCCGACGCCTATGCTCGCTCCACTGGTAAGCCCGGCGTGGTGCTGGTGACCTCCGGCCCTGGTGCCACCAATGCGGTGACCGGTATCGCCACCGCGTACATGGACTCGATCCCCATGGTGGTGATCACCGGCCAGGTCAACTCCGCCCTGATCGGCAACGACGCCTTTCAGGAGGTGGATTCGGTAGGTATCACCCGCCCCTGCGTGAAGCATAACTTCCTGGTCAAGGATGTGCGCGATCTGGCCATTACCATGAAAAAGGCCTTCTATATCGCCACCACGGGCCGCCCCGGCCCGGTGGTGGTGGATATCCCCAAGGATGTCACTGCCGAGCGCACTGACTACGTGTTCCCCAAGAAGGTCACCATGCGGTCCTATAATCCGGTGGTCAAGGGGCATGGCGGGCAGATCCGCAAGGCGGTGAACATGATGCTGAGCGCCAAGCGCCCGTTGTTCTACACCGGTGGTGGGGTCGTGCAGGGCAATGCCGCCAAGGGGCTGACCGAACTGGCCCACCGCCTGGGCTTTCCGGTCACCAATACCTCCATGGGCCTGGGTGGTTTCCCGGCCACCGACCAGCAGTTTGTCGGGATGCTGGGGATGCACGGCACCTACGAGGCCAATATGAGTGTGTCGCATTGCGACCTGCTGATCGCCATCGGTGCCCGCTTTGATGACCGGGTCACCGGCAAGATCGAGAAGTTTGCCCCCAGTGCACGGATCATCCATGTGGATATCGACCCGGCCTCCATCTCCAAGAACGTCAAGGTGGATGTGCCCATCGTGGGCGATGTGAACACCGTGCTCAAGGTGATGGTGAAGGAGCTGGAACAGTCCGAACGCAAGCCCGACGGCGAAGCACTGGCGAGCTGGTGGCAGCAGATCGAAGAGTGGCGCGCCCGCGATTGCCTCAAATACGACACCACCAGCGAACGCATCAAGCCGCAGTATGTGATCGAGACCCTGCACAAGGTGACCAAGGGCGATGCCTATGTCACCTCCGATGTGGGCCAGCATCAGATGTGGGCGGCGCAGTTCTACAAGTTCGATAAACCGCGCCGTTGGATCAATTCCGGCGGTTTGGGCACCATGGGATTTGGCCTGCCAGCGGCAATGGGGGTGCAGTTCGCCCATCCCAAGGCGACGGTGGCCTGTATTACTGGCGAAGGCTCGATCCAGATGAACATCCAGGAGCTCTCCACCTGTCTGCAATACAATCTGCCGCTTAAAATCATTTGCCTGAACAACGGTTTCCTGGGCATGGTGCGCCAATGGCAGGAGTTCTTCTACGAGGAGCGCTACTCCCACTCCTATATGGAATCCCTGCCCGATTTCGTCAAGTTGGCCGAGGCCTATGGGCATATTGGCATGCAGATCGAGCGGCCCGAGGATGTAGAGGGAGCACTCAAGGAGGCCTTTAAACACAAGGACCGCCTGGTGTTCATGAACTTCCTTACCGATCCGAAAGAAAACGTCTACCCGATGGTGCCCGCCGGTGCCGGCCTAGATGAGATGATCCTGATATGAGACACATTATCTCCATCCTGATGGAAAACGAAGCCGGGGCACTGTCCCGCGTGGCCGGGCTGTTCTCCGCCCGTGGCTATAACATTGAGTCGCTGACCGTGGCCCCCACCGAGGACGCCTCGCTCTCGCGTCTGACCTTGGTGACCCGTGGCTCGGATGAGATCATCGAGCAGATCATCAAGCAGCTCAATAAGCTGGTGGATGTGGTCAAGCTGCTCGATCTGACCGAAGGTCCGCATATCGAGCGCGAGCTGATGCTCATCAAGGTGATGGCCGAAAGCCCACTACAACGCGAGGAGATTAAGCGCCTGGCCGATATCTTCCGCGGCAATATCATTGATGTGAACGAGGTCTGCTATACCATTGAGCTGACCGGCGACGTACAAAAGCTCGACGCCTTCATCGACACCCTCAAGCAGGCCGACATTCTGGAAACGGTGCGCTCCGGGATCACCGGTATTGCCCGTGGGCCAAAGTCGCTGAATTTGTAGTATAATGCGCGACCAGCCGGGCCGAGGCGCTGGCCGAACCCAACCCTGTTTTAAAGATCCGCGAAAGCACGAAAGGAAATAGACCATGGCACTGAACATGTATTACGACAAAGACTGCGACCTCTCTATCATCCAGGGGATGAAGGTAGCGATCATCGGTTACGGCTCCCAGGGCCATGCCCACGCCAACAACCTGAAGGACTCCGGCGTGGATGTTACCGTCGGCCTGCGCGCAGGTTCCAGCTCCGCTGCCAAGGCAGAAAAGGCTGGCCTCAAGGTTAAGGACACCGCCGAAGCGGTCAAGGGCGCGGATCTGGTGATGATCCTGACCCCCGATGAATTCCAGTCTGCACTTTACCAGAACGAAATCGAGCCAAACATCAAACAGGGCGGCGTGCTGGCCTTCGCCCATGGCTTCTCCATCCACTACAACCAGGTGGTACCACGCAAAGACCTGGACGTGATCATGATCGCCCCCAAGGCCCCGGGGCACACCGTGCGCTCCGAGTTCGTCAAGGGCGGCGGGATCCCTGATCTGATCGCCATCTTCCAGGATGCCTCTGGCAAGGCCAAGGACATCGCGCTCTCCTACGCCGCCGGCGTCGGTGGCGGTCGTACCGGCATCATCGAAACCACCTTCAAGGATGAGACCGAAACCGACCTGTTCGGCGAGCAGGCAGTGCTCTGTGGTGGTGCGGTCGAGCTGGTCAAGGCCGGTTTCGAGACCCTGGTGGAAGCCGGTTACGAGCCCGAGATGGCCTACTTCGAGTGTTTGCACGAGCTGAAGCTGATCGTCGACCTGATGTACGAAGGCGGCATTGCCAACATGAACTACTCCATCTCCAATAACGCCGAGTACGGTGAGTACGTCACCGGCCCGAAGGTGATCAACGAAGAGTCCCGCTGGGCGATGCGTGAAGCACTGGAGAACATCCAGAACGGCGAATACGCCAAGAAGTTCATCCTCGAGGGCATGACCAACTACCCCGAAATGACCGCCTGGCGCCGTAACAACGCTGCCCACGAAATCGAAGTGGTCGGTGGCAAGCTGCGCTCCATGATGCCCTGGATCACTGCCAACCAGTTGGTAGACAAGGACAAGAACTAAGCTTCGCTGGTTCTGCATCGAAAAAGCCGGGCTTGCCCGGCTTTTTTTGTGTCAACGCAGACGACTACAGGAAGTAGTCGGTTGGCGATGTCGGGAACATATCGCCCAGAACGCCGAGTACGCAGAGTGGAATATATTCTCCTTCCCGCGCCTCCCGCGTGGGAACGAGATACCCACGGTGGCCATGGGCCACCCTATAGGGCGGGCCGTGCCCGCCATGGTGCCGGTAAATCCATTTCTCGTTCATACGCCCACATCGGAATGAGATGCAGCATTCCGCATTCTCTGCGCACCCTGCGTTATATGGCGGTTTACCCAACCATCCCTGTTCCGTCCGTGGCCAATCCGGGCTACACTGTGGGCATGGAAATAGGGCTTCTCGATGACTGACGAAACACCGCAAAAACGCCACCGCGGCATCTACCTGCTGCCCAACCTCTTTACCACGGCGGCACTGTTTGCTGGCTTCTATGGTATCGTCGCGGCGATTAATGGTGACTTTGGCACGGCCGCTGTGGCGATCTTCATCGCCATGGTGCTCGACGGGCTGGATGGTCGCGTCGCCCGCATGACCAACACCCAAAGCCCTTTTGGTGCCCAATACGACTCCATCGCCGATATGGTCAGCTTTGGCCTGGCCCCAGCGCTGATCATCTATCTCTGGTCGCTGCAGGGTATGGGCAAGCTCGGCTGGTTGGCGGCCTTTATCTTCGTCGCCGGGGCGGGGCTGCGTCTGGCTCGCTTCAACACCCAAGTGGGGGTAGCCGACAAACGCTTCTTCCAGGGGCTTGCCAGCCCGGCAGCGGCGGCGGTGGTGGTTGGTCTGGTCTGGGTCGGCGAGCGTTACGAGTGGCATGCAGACGAGCTGGGCTGGTTCGCCCTTGCACTCACCGCCCTCATCGGTGTGCTGATGGTGAGCAATGTGCGCTACTACAGCTTCAAGGATCTGGACTTTAAGGGGCGGGTACCCTTCTTCGTGCTGCTGCTGGTGGTGCTGGTCTTTGTCCTGATCTCCATCGATCCGCCGCTGGTTCTTTTCGGCGCGGCTGTGCTTTATGCCCTCTCCGGCCCGGTGATCACCGCATGGATGCTGCTGCGCCGCCGTCGCCAGATCCAGGCCGGCGAGGAAAACAAAGACTAAGAATTTTTTCAACGCAGAGAGCGCTGAGTTCGCAGAATTATTTGGTCTGTGACAACAAAGTGCTAATCACTTTGCTAGACATCAAGGATGCACTTGTACAGATAAGATTTTCTCTGCGTACTCGGCGTCCTCTGCGTTGAAATGTTTTGAATTAGCATTAACCCGATTGTTGGAGCAGGCATGAGCGACAAGCTGTTTATCTTTGATACCACTCTGCGTGATGGCGAGCAGAGCCCTGGGGCGTCGATGACCCGCGACGAGAAGGTGCGCATCGCCCGTGCGCTGGAGAAGATGCGGGTGGATGTGATCGAAGCCGGTTTCCCGGCCGCCTCTCAGGGCGATTTTGAGTCGGTGCATGCGGTGGCGCAGACCGTGAAAGACTCCACTGTCTGCGGGCTCGCTCGTGCCCTGGATCGGGACATCGACCGCACCGGTGAGGCGCTTAAGGGGGCTAACTCGGCGCGCATCCATACCTTTATCGCCACCTCACCGATCCACATGGAGCGCAAGCTGCGCATGAGTCCGGATCAGGTGGTGGAGCAGGCGGTGCATGCGGTCAAGCGCGCGCGTCAGTACACTGACAATGTGGAGTTCTCTGCTGAGGACGCCGGCCGCTCCGATTTGGACTTCCTCTGCCGTATCTTCGAGGCGGTGATCAAGGCCGGGGCGACTACCCTCAACGTGCCCGATACCGTAGGCTACAACCTGCCGCAGCAGTTCGGTGAGACCATTCGCCTGCTGCGCGAGAAGATGCCTAACGCCGACAAGGCGATCTTTTCGGTGCATTGCCACAACGATCTCGGGCTGGCGGTGGCCAATTCCCTCTCGGCGGTGCTCAACGGTGCCCGTCAGGTGGAATGCACCATCAATGGCCTGGGTGAGCGGGCCGGTAATGCTGCGCTGGAGGAGGTCGTCATGGCGGTCAAGACCCGCCAGGATGTGTTCTCCTGTCAGGTGGACCACATCGACACCTCCCACATCGTGTCCACCTCGCGTCTGGTCTCCGGGATCACCGGCTTTGCGGTGCAGCCTAACAAGGCCATCGTGGGTGCCAATGCCTTTGCCCACGAGTCCGGTATCCATCAGGATGGGGTGCTCAAGCATCGCGAGACCTATGAGATCATGCGTGCCGAGGATGTGGGGTGGAGCGCCAACCGTATGGTGTTGGGTAAGCACTCCGGGCGTAACGCCTTCAAGACCCGTTTGGCCGAACTGGGGATCGTGTTTGACTCCGAGGAGGCACTTAACGACGCCTTTGCCCGCTTCAAGGATCTGGCCGACAAGAAGCATGAAATCTTCGATGCAGACCTTCAGGCCCTTGCCAGTGAAACCTACAGTGAATCACAGCCCAGTGAACGGATCCGCTTGGTGTCGCTCAAGGTCTGTTCCGAAACCGGCGAGACCCCCGAGGCCTGTGTCACCCTGCAGGTAGATGGCGAAGAGAAGCAGCTCTGTGCCACAGGCGGTGGCCCGGTGGATGCTACCCTCAAGGCCATCGAGAGCGTGATCAACAGCGGCACCGAGCTGCAACTCTACTCGGTCAACAACATCACCAGTGGCACCGACGCCCAGGGTGAGGTCACCGTGCGACTGGCCAAGAATGGGCGGATTGTCAACGGACAAGGGGCCGATACCGACATCGTCATCGCCTCCGCCAAGGCCTATATCCATGGCCTCAATCGCATCCTCGCCCCGCGTGAGCGCGCCCATCCACAGGGGGCGGATGTCTGAGAGGCGGGGTGCGAAGGGGGCTGTGCGCAACGCGCATGGCTTGTTGCCGGGCTCTCTCATCTCGTCCCTGGCGGTTTATTGGTAAAGGCTTTCTGATTTGTGAATAGCAATGGCTCTGGGTTGATATGACGTTTTCCTCGCGACAAGGCCAATATCTTAGTGCCATGGGCCTCCAGCGCTGGGTGTTGCGCGAGCAACCCGAGCTACCCCCTGGCTCTTCTCCCCAGGGGGAGAGGGATTGGGGTGAGGGTGAGGGGGGGAGCGCAAATATACCCGCTCTCCCGGATGTAACCACCCTCGATTGGGATGCCCTGCAACAGCGCGTTGCACAATGCCAACATTGTGGCGAGCTGGCCACTACCCGCACCCAAACCGTGTTTGGCGTAGGTAATCACCAAGCCGAATGGATGCTGATCGGCGAGGCACCGGGTGGGGAGGAGGACCAACAGGGAGAACCCTTCGTCGGCCCCGCCGGGCAATTGCTGAACGCCATGCTCGCCGCCGTCGGTCTCCAGCGCCAGCAGGTCTATATTGCCAACGTGTTAAAATGCCGCCCGCCCAATAATCGTGATCCACACGTCGATGAGGTCGCTGCCTGCCTACCTTACCTGCATCGGCAGATTGCCTTGATCCAGCCGAAGATCATTCTCCTGGTGGGGCGTGTTGCTGCGCAGCAGATGCTTGGCAGCGATGCCAATCTTGGCAAGCTGCGTGGCCAGGTGCATCACTATCATGATCGCATACCCATGGTCGTGACCTACCACCCGGCCTATCTACTGCGTAAGCCCAGTGAAAAGCGCAAGAGTTGGGACGACCTGTGCCTTGCCCGCGCGCAACTGGATCCCTCATGAGCGCCCAGCGTGAAGCCATGCCATGCATGCGACCCATGCTCGATAGCGACCTGAGGGCCGTGTTCGCCATCGAAGAGCAGGTCTACCCCTTTGGTTGGACCCTAAAAATCTTCCAGGACTGTCTGCGGGTACGCTACTCCTGCTGGGTGATGGAGCAGGATGAGGAACTCGTGGGCTACGCTATCCTCTCTGCTGCCGCTGGCGAGGCCCATATCCTCAACATCGCCATCCACCCCGAACGGCAGGGTAGGGGGCTGGGTCGCCAGATGATGCACTTCCTGATCGACACCGCCCGCGAACATGGCGCCGATACCGTCTTCCTTGAAGTACGCCCCTCCAACCGCAGCGCCGTTCACCTCTACGACAGTATGGGCTTCAACCAGGTTGGCCTGCGCCGCGACTACTACCCCGCGTCGGTCGGTCGCGAGGATGCCATCATCATGGCCTGTGTTGTGTGAGCTTTATCACGCTGGCTGGCTGTTGAAATAGGATGCCTTGGCGAGGGCTCCTCATGTATGGCCGACTTTCTCGGCACTTACTAAGAAAAAACCAAGCAAGGGGACAACCATGGACACACTCACACTGCAATCCAATGATTTGGAAGACATCATCTACGGCGCTGCGCTGCTAGGTAGCGGGGGTGGTGGCCCGGTGGCGATGGCGCTCAAGCTTGTCGACGCCTTTCAAAAACCCCAGTACCCGATCCGCGTGTTACCACTGAGTAGTCTGGCCGACGACGCCCTGGTAGCGATGGTGGCTGGAATGGGTGCGCCATCCCAGGCAAGCCGGATCACCCAGCCTTTCAGTAACGCCCCACGCACGGCGGTGAGCATGCTGCAAAAACGGCTCAACGCGCCCCTGGCTGGGATCCTGCCGATCGAGGTAGGCCCCATGAACAGTGTGATCCCGCTGCTGGTCAGTAGTCAGCTCGGCCTGCCCGTGGTGGATGGTGATGGTGGTGGGCGTGCCTACTCCACCTTGTCGATGGCCACTTTCAACCTGCAAACTGAAACCACCCCTTACATCCTCTGCAACGATGCTAGCCCCTACGGGGAAGACTTCGTTGGTACCAGCCTGGAGGTTGCCCACACCGACATGGCCGATGCCATCAGTCGGGGCATCATCGAACAGCCTGCTTTTCAGGGTGCTGGCGCTTGTGCCAGTTTTGCTATGAGCGGTGGTCAGGCGAAAAAGTGCACCGTCCCCGACGGGCTGCAACGGGCACTGGCACTGGGCCAACTGCTGCGCCCCTATCGACAGGACAAGCGCGATGCACTGGGCGCGGTGATGGGCTTTCTTGGCCAGCAGGGCAAGCATCTCTTTAGGGCACTTCTAATTATTCTGAGTGCGTCAGATTGGGCTCTCAAATCTGTGCTATCAAGGCGCAAATCGCACGTAATAGCCCGCTATTGCGAAGATTTGCAAC
>SLDE01000003.1 GCA_007125455.1 Ectothiorhodospiraceae bacterium | reverse complement strand
GCAAATGGGCAAGGGCGCGCCGGGGCCGGTGTATGTGGATTTTGTCGCGGGGGCCGTGGCCCATCGCAGACGCTTTGGCGGCGGGCGAGGGCAGACCATTGCCAAGGCCGTGGGACTGAAGGGTGGTGCCAATCCTACGGTGTTGGACGCCACCGGCGGGCTGGGGCGGGATGCCTTTGTATTGGCCTCACTGGGTTGTGCGGTCACCCTGTTGGAGCGTTCCCCGGTAGTGGCGGCCCTGTTGGAGGATGGTCTACTACGCGCAGCAGGGGACCCGGAGATTGGCCCCTGGCTGAAGGAGCGTATGCGGCTGATTCATTCTGATGCGGTGATATGGATGCAGGCCTTGGCAGAATCGGGCAACGAGGCCGAGTTTCCCGATGTGGTCTACCTGGATCCGATGTTTCCCCACCGCAGCAAGAGCGCCCTGGTGAAAAAAGAGATGCGCCTGTTTCAGCAACTGGTGGGGGAGGATGGGGATGCCGATGCACTACTGCCCCTGGCGCGCCGCATCGCGCGCAAGCGGGTGGTGGTGAAACGCCCAGACTACGCCCCACCGCTGGCAGGGCAAGCACCCACGGTAGCGATTAGAGGCAAGAAACACCGCTACGATGTCTATGTGACACCGTCTTAGGGTTTAGTTTGTTTCTAGCTCGGGGATCGCCATCAGCCGCTGGATCTGCTCACACAGGAATGCCAGATCCTCGGCGTAGATCTCCTCCCGACTTTGCTTGATGTGTTGCTCGAAGGTCTGGGTAGCCTGCTTGAGCGCGGGTACACCACAATAGGTGGCCGAGCCGTTAAGCTTGTGGACGTGCTGGTAGAGCTTGTCATAATCGGCCTGTTGGTAGCTGGCCGGAATGGTGTTGAGATAACCGGGCAGTTCTTCTTGGAGCATGCGGTAGAGGTCTTTGGCCAGCGCCGGATCGCCCCCGGCATTGCTAATCGCCAGCTGCGGGTCGATTGCGGGTGTTTGCGTATTCATCCTTGTCTCTCCATGGACTGTCGCGTCCGAATGTTTTAGTTTGACCCGCAAACTCTAACGGCTGTAGCCCTATCTGACAAGACGTACATGCAACACACGGAGTAAATATACCTACAATGGGAACAGTACAGACTACCCCAATGCTTGCGTTCATAGGAGGCAAAAGATAGTATTTTTCCCTGCATTGTCTTCAAACCGGATGAGCATACCTGATGCCAAGGAGTGCCACGTGCTGCACGCAAACTATCTGTCGATACCTTTTTTCCTTTTCCTCTCCTGGTCCCTCTCCGCTGCAACATTGCCCGATGGCTTTGTCGACGTTCAGACCCTCTCCCCCGGGATCGTCTGTGAGCTGAGGTATCTGGGTAACGATAACTTCATCGGTGCGCCAGTGGATGGCTACCATGCCAACCGCTGTATCCTGTCGCGTCCCGCTGCCGAGGCCTTGGCGCGGGTGCAACAGGCACTGGAACCCTACGGTCTGGGCCTGCATGTGTTCGATGCCTATCGTCCACAGCAGGCGGTGGATCACTTTGTCCGCTGGGCGGGCGATCCCCAGGATACCCGAACCCAGGAGGCCTACTACCCGGAACTGGACAAGACAGAACTATTCCCCAAGGGTTACATCGCCGAACGCTCGGGGCATAGCCGGGGTAGTACCGTCGATCTGACCATTATCGACCTTAACCATGCAGAGCACTCGCTCGATATGGGCAGCCCGTTTGACTTTTTTGGCCCAGCCTCCTGGCCCGACAGTATGGCCGTCGACGCACAGGCCCGTGCCAACCGTTTGCTGTTGCGAACGCTTATGATGGCCGAAGGCTTCAAACCCTATGCGCAGGAGTGGTGGCACTTCACACTGAGTGATGAGCCCTGGCCCGATCAGTATTTCGATTTCCCGATTAAATAGGTTGGTTGCTATGTCCTGGATGCGCGCTAGGATGATAATTTTTGTGGCCATGCTCCCGATGGGCTTGTCCGGTTGCTTGAGCGGTAATAGCTCGAATAGTCACGAACCGGCATTGTCCGAGCAGGCAGCCGGGGTATTGATGATCGGGTTTCGTGGACAAACCCTCGCCGAGGCCGATGTCATCCTTGAGGATATCGAACAACGCCGTATCGCCGGGGTGATCCTGTTCGATCGGGACGTGGAGTTGGGTACCACCCGTAATATCGAAAACCAGCAACAACTGACCGAACTGGTGGGCGGACTGCAACAGGCCTCGGGCAATCGTCTGCTGGTGGCTATCGATCAGGAGGGTGGGGCGGTGAACCGTCTCAAGACCACCTATGGCTTCCCCGAGACCCACCGCGCCCGCCACTTTGGCGAGCTGGATGATCTCGATGCCACCCGCGCCGAGGCGGATCAAACCGCCAACCTGCTCAAGGAACTGGGAATTAACGTCAACTTCGCCCCGGTGGTGGATCTGGACATCGACCCAGACAGCCCGGCCATCGGGCGCTGGGGACGCAGTTATTCTGCCGATCCGGACATTGTGGTGGATCATGCCCACGAGGTGATCGCCGCTCACCATGCCCAGGGCGTGGCCAATGCCATCAAACACTTTCCCGGCCACGGCAGTGCCGGTGATGATTCCCACGAGGGCTTTACCGATGTCACCCACACCTGGCAAGAGCAGGAACTGGAGCCCTATCGGCAACTGCTGAGGATGACCCCATCCCCCGCGATGGTGATGACCGCCCACATCTTCCATGAGACGCTAGACCCGGCTCACCCCGCCACCCTGTCTCGCAACGTCATTCATGGCATGCTGCGCGATGAGCTGGGCTTTGATGGGCTGATCGTCTCCGACGATATGCAGATGGGTGCGATCACCGACCACTACGGCCTGGAAGAGGCATTGGAACGGTCACTCAATGCCGGTGTCGATCTGCTGATCTTTGCCAACAACCTGGCGTATCAACCCGATATCGCCCAAGAGGCCCAGGCAATCATCGTGCGTCTGGTGCAGCAGGGCAGGGTGCCTGCCACTCGCCTGCGAGAGGCCTGGCAGCGGGTGTGTGATCTAAAAACAGAACTTCATCTCGCTTGCTAAACAACCGATAACGCAAGCGAGAAAGCTGTAAACACTCGCAGCATTGCCGCAGTTTCGACACATCGTGTCGCCCCATAGGGCGGGCCGTGCCCGCCGTGGGTGTGCTACATCCCAGGTCTATCAGGTGGGCGAGCAGTTACACAATATAAAGAGAGTGTATAAGCTTGCCGTCACCAGTCTCCCTCGAACCTTGTTGATGTCTTTCGCCCGAGAGCCGTTCGTCTTCTCCCAAATGGCGGGGTATAATCCCTTACTCCCGCAGGCTTACCGTGTTCAGGACAATATATGACCTTCCCCACCATCGAATCCTTCGTCGGCAACACCCCGCTGGTGCGTCTTCAGCGCCTGGTAGGGGCCGGCTCCAATACCATTCTGGTCAAGCTGGAGGGCAACAACCCGGCCGGTTCGGTAAAGGACCGCCCCGCGCTGTCGATGATCCAGCAGGCCGAGCTGCGCGGTGAGATCAAACCTGGCGATACCCTGATCGAGGCCACCTCCGGCAATACCGGCATCGCCCTGGCGATGGCCGCGGCGATCAAGGGTTACAGGATGGTGTTGATCATGCCCGAGAACATGAGCGTGGAGCGTCGTGCCTCAATGCGCGCCTACGGGGCCGAGATCATCCTGGTGAGCCGCGAGGCCAGCATGGAAGGTGCCCGGGATCTCGCCCTGCAAATGCAGGCCGAAGGCAAGGGCAAGGTACTGGATCAATTCTCCAACCCGGACAACCCGCTGGCCCACTACCGCAGCACCGGCCCCGAGATCTGGCGCGACACCCAGGGCCAGGTGACCCACTTCGTCAGCGCCATGGGCACCACCGGCACCATCATGGGCACCTCGCGCTACCTCAAAGAGCAAAGCGAAGCGGTGCAGATCGTCGGGGTACAACCGGAGGAGGGGGCCAGCATCCCCGGCATCCGCCGTTGGCCCGCCGAATACCTGCCCAGCATCTTCGAGGCCAGCCGGGTAGATCAAACCATCGACATCGCCCAACAGGCCGCCGAAGACACCACCCGCCGCCTCGCCGCCGAAGAAGGGATCTTCTGCGGGATCTCCTCCGGCGGTGCCGTTGCCGCCGCGCTACAACTGGCGCAAACGGTCGAAAACGCCGTGATCGTCACCATCATCTGTGACCGCGGCGACCGCTATCTCTCCACCGGGGTCTTCCCAGCCGAATGATGGCTAACCGCAAAGGACGCAATGGGCACAAGGAAAACACGGACAGGAGATAATATTTGTGGATGTCCCCGATTACCTTCCGGTGCCATCTCCCGTATGCGTTGCTGGATTACACCGTTCAGGACATTCACGAGGAGGCAAGGCAAGCCTGTCCTTGTTCACGTTCGATGAATTGAATGAATGTCGACCGAGAGGTCGACCCTCCGGCCAAGTTATTGTTTAGACGATGGCTGTCCCCGTCTATGCACCGGAAGCATTCGCCGCAATATGCCCGATCCTGTGCCCGTCATGGTGCTGGCCAGACTAGCCGTTGAACAACGTCTCCAGGGCCAGCAGAACGGTGGTGCCCTGTTACAGGATGCCTTGTTACGTGCCGTCTCTGTGGCTCAGAACCTCGGCGTTCGCGCACTGCTGGCACATGCCCTCAATGAGAGGGCACGCCAGTTCTACGCCCGCTATGGTTTTGTACCCTCACCGGCCAATCCCATGACAGTGATGTTACCCTTGCACTCAAGGTCTGCCCATTAACCCGTACGTTAATGGGGCAGGCACGTTAATGCTTGCTTTTCCAACCCAGAGGAGCCTCAACCATGAAAGTCAAATTTGTAGCATTAACAGCATTCGTTGCACTCACCTCAAGTATTGCGAGCGCAAATGAGCCTGTCGTTGTAAATAAGGCAGTCACAGAGAAGGAAGCAGTCGCAGCCCAGCAGGCTTGGTGTAGTGCTCTGCTTGATATCAACGCTGCATACGAAAAAGATGGACAAGCAGCAGCGAAAGCATTGGCCGAGAAAGTCATAGATTCCGCTTACGCCTACCAGATGGGCACAGTCCTCTTTAAGCCTACGCTCACCGTTAATCCGCAAACATTTCGTCTTACAAGTGCTGGAGCTTTGTCCTACTTTGTCGGTGGAGATTCATCCTTTCCCAAAGATACAGGCTTCGCTCTTAAGGGTTGGAGAAAATGCGAGCCTGTAAACTCCGCAATTTTTCTTGATGGCAATAGCGCACTTACCATGGGGAAAGTTCACTTCACGGATAAGAATGGGAATGTAACTACCGTTGACAAAACGTGGGGATACGTTAAAGACGATGCGGGAAATCTGCGCATTAATCTTCACCACTCATCGTTAGAATACCAAGACAAATAAATGTGCTGTGCTCTATGAATGGCACAGTTGAATGGGGCAGGCAACACTCAAAGATGAAAGCCCTTTAGTGCATGTGTAGGGGGAATGGTGCAGGTGCGATGTTTGATAGCTCTCAATGGACTTGAAGCTGCGTTCTGAGAGGTTTGCAGGGTAATTTCATCGCCGATCAGTGATGCTCAGCAATAGGCGATCCTCCACAAGACGTGGAAGCAGATGAAGGGCGCTGCGAGATATGGTGGTGATCAGGTATACACAGGGTGCCCTCGCGCAGCTGGCATTGACAGCAATGCAGTCATTGACGATGATGTAGGCACTAACAACGGAGCGATACCACCATGGCTGTATTAACCATTCGTGGCATCGATGAGGCCACCAAAACCGCCTTGCGTGTGCAAGCGGCACAGCACGGCGTGTCGATGGAGGAGGAGGCAAGACGCATCCTGCGTAGTGCCCTGCCTCATCCTGATGAGCAGACACCAATGGGCCAGCGTTTGCTACGCCGCTTCCACGAGGTAGCCGACGAGGACTTTACCCTGCCCACTCGACAGGTTCCGCGCACCCCTCTCTCCTGGGACTAAGCACCATGATCCTGCTCGATACCAATGTGCTTTCCGAGTTCATGCGGCCACGTCCAGAAGCTCGCGTTGTTCAGTGGCTGGATGGGCAGCGAGCCGATACCCTTCACACCAGTGCGGTGAGCCAGGCTGAAATCGAGCTCGGCCTGGCACTGATGCCAGATGGTAAGCGCCAGCTTGAGTTGGCCTCATCCGCCAAAGCCATGTTCGAGGAAGATTTTGCCGGGCGTTGCTTGCCTTTCGATGCTATTGCTGCCAGCCACTATGCCCACTTGGTTGCTGTTCGTTCCCGTATGGGGCGACCGATCACCGTAGAGGACGCGCAGATTGCCGCTATTGCCCTGGCAGGCGGTATGGTGCTGGCAACCCGCAACACCAGGGGTTTCGAATCCATTACAGGCTTGGCGCTAATCAACCCGTGGTATGGCATCTGATATATCGTTATATTTCCCGGTCTAAACGCACCATTTTGATATAATCGCCCCCAATCATTACTTCTTCGCGCCCTTTGCGGTTACACATTTTTTTTATGAGGACTTATGGCTAGACGACGTAAACGCCCGCAGTTGCCCGCCGATCCGGTGCGGGCACAGATTGACGATCTTTCCCACGATGGTAAGGGCGTTGCCCATATCGACGGCAAGACGGTATTCATCGAAGGGGCGCTCAAGGGCGAGGAGGTGGATTTTGTCTACGTGGAGAAGAAGCGCAGTTACGATGTGGGTATGGCGCAGATCATCCATCAGGCGGCTCCGGAGCGGGTAGCGCCGAGGTGTGCGGTGTTTGGGATCTGTGGCGGCTGTGCCCTGCAACACATGGATCCGCAGGCGCAGATCCTCGCCAAGCAGGGGGTATTGCTGGAGAATATGGCCCGCTTGGGCAAGGTTAGCCCCAAGGAGGTGTTGCCACCGCTTACCGGCCCCCACTGGGGCTATCGGCGCAAGGCGCGCCTGGGGGTGCGCTATGTGGAGAAGAAGGGGCGGGTGCTGATCGGCTTTCGTGAAAAGCGCAAGCCCTATATCTGCGAGATGGAACGCTGTGAGGTGCTGCACCCCAGTGTGGGTGAACGCCTGTTGGAGCTGGCCGAGGTGATCGGCGAGCTGGAGATGCGCGATCGCATCGCCCAGATCGAGGTGGCGGTGGACGACCAGCAGACCGCGTTGGTGTTGCGCAACTTGCGCCCCTTGCCCAAGGAGGATCAGGATAAGCTGGTTGCCTATGCCAGGGAGAGTGGTCTGTGCCTATTTTTGCAGCCGGAAGGGCCCGACAGTGTCACCCCGCTGTGGCCGGAGCAGATCCAGCTCAGCTACGCCCTGCCGGACTACGATGTGCATTTTGACTTCTCACCCACCGGCTTTACCCAGGTGAATACCGACATCAACCGCAAGATGGTGCCCTATGCCATCGAGATGCTGCAGGTACAGCCGGAGGATCGGGTCTTGGATCTGTTCTGCGGTCTGGGCAACTTCACCCTGCCGCTGGCACGCCGGGCACGTGAGGTGGTCGGGGTGGAAGGCAGCGAGGAGTTGGTGGCGTTGGCGAAGGCCAATGCCGAACGCAATGGGCTGGATAACGTAAGCTTTCATGCCGCCGACCTGGCCAAGGAGGTGGAGTTGTTGCCCTGGTGGAAGGGGGGCTTCGACAAGGTATTACTCGACCCGGCCCGTGACGGTGCCCAGGAGGCCATCCCTCATATCGCCAAGCTGGGCGTGAAGCGGATCGTCTACGTCTCCTGCAATCCCGCCACCCTGGCACGGGACGCTGGCCTGCTGGTCAACGAACACGGTTACACCCTGGAAAAGGCCGGGGTGATGGACATGTTCCCCCACACGGCCCACGTGGAGTCGATTGCCCTGTTTACCAAAAAATAACCTAGCTGCTTGCCCCCTTGAAAAAGATCTCACCGCAGACGACTACATGGATGTAGTCGGTTGGCGATGTATGGAACATATCGCCCAGGTGCAGAGGTCGCAGAGGATTAACAGGCTGTTGGATACCCTGACAAGGGGCGATCCCAAGGATGAGCTGCAATCTGGCGTTCATGCGCCGTTTGGTTTCATGCCGTCATCACGGCGGCCATGGGCCGCCCTATAGGGCGGGCCGTGCCCGCCATTGGTATACGACAACAGCCCAGATCTACCGGGGCGAGTAGTCACGGAAAGGGAGGTGAGGCCCCGTGGCACTAATCGCTTTTCAGGCGTCGCCGCTGGCCAAGCCACACCAGCGTGGCGAGCAGCAGGGCGGGTAGCCAGAACCATTCGGGCGCAGGGCGTTCGGCGGGCACTAGCACCGTTTCGATCTGCCAGCCAAAGTCCAGCCCGGCCCGTTGGGCGGGGCTGTTGTGGGTGATGCCGGTGATGCTTGGCTCATCCCCCAGCATCATCACCATCAGCCCGGCCTGTTGCAGGCGCTGCTCGCCGCTGTCGGCTGGCCCCATGGGTAGCATCAGGGTGCGTTGGATGGGTTCGCCGTCCCAGTCCATGCCACTGGCCACCAAACGCAGTTGTCCATCGACGGGCGCCACCTCGGCAAGCGCTATGAGCTGGCTGGCGGGGTGGTGGTCGAACTCGGGGCTGAACTGGTTCATCCACCAGTCGGGGCGGAACAGGGTGAAGGCCACCAGCAACAGCAGGGCACTCTCCCACAGGCGATTGCGGGTCAGCATCCAGCCCTGGGTGGCGGCAGCGAACAGCAGCATCCCTGCCAGCGCGGCAAGAAAGACCATCACCCCGTGCCAGATCGAGGCGATACCGATCAACAGCAGTTGGGTGTTGAACAGGAACAAAAACGGCAGCACGATGGTACGCAGGTTGTAGCGGATCGCGTGCAGGCCGGTGCGGATCGGATCACCACCGGAGACCGCTGCGGCGGCATAGGAGGCCAGCCCCACTGGCGGGGTGACATCGGCCAGCAGGCCGAAGTAGAACACGAACAGGTGGACTGCGATCAGCGGCACCAACAGGCCATGTTGGGCACCCAGATCGACGATCACTGGGGCCATCAAGGTGGCGACGATGATGTAGTTGGCGGTGGTGGGCAGGCCCAGGCCGAGGATCAGGCTGATCGCGGCGGTTAGCAACAGCATTGCCATCAGGTTGCCGCCGGAGAGGGTTTCTACCAGATCGGTCATCACCAGCCCCAGCCCGGTCATGCTCACGGTGCCGACGATGATCCCCGCCGCTGCGGTGGCCAGGGCGATCCCCACCATGCCCCGTGCCCCTTCGTTGAAGGCGGCAAACAGTTCGATAATCCCGTGGCGCAGGGCGGCGAGGGGGCGGCCCTCACGGCGCAACAGGGCGATCAGTAGCGGTTGGCTGACGGTAATGATGATCAGTAACACCACCGCCCAAAAAGCGGCCAAACCGGGGGAGAGCCGTTCGATCACCAGCAGCCAGATCAGCACCGCCACCGGCAGCAGGAAGTAGAGTCCGCCCAGGGCGATCTCGCCAGGGCGAGGCAGCTGGGTGAGGGTGTCGCTGTCTGCGGTCTCCGGCAGGGGGTGGCGCACCGCTATTGCCAGCAGGGCCAGATAGGTTCCCAACAGCAACAGGCCGATCCCCCAGGCGGCGTAGGCCCCCAGCAGGGCCTGCAGGGCGCTTACCAACAGCCAGGCCACGCCCAGCAGGATGAAGATCCCGCTGGTGCTCAGCCCCATCCGTAGCAGCGCGTAACGCTGGGGGGAGGGCGGGCGCTGCAGGCCACCCATATGCTCCTTGCAGGCCTCCAGGTGGACGATGTAGATCAGTGCGGCATAGGCGATCACCGCCGGCAGGAAGGCGTGTTTGATCACCTCGGTGTAGGCGATCCCCACATACTCGGCCATCAGGAAGGCGGCTGCCCCCATCACCGGGGGCATGATCTGGCCGTTGACCGAGCTGGCCACCTCGATCGCCCCGGCCCGCTCACGGCTGAAGCCGACCTTGCGCATCAAGGGGATGGTGAAGGTGCCGGTGGTGACCACATTGGCGATGGAGGAGCCGGAGACCAGCCCGTTCATCCCCGAGGCCAGTACCGAGGCCTTGGCGGGGCCACCGCGCAGGTGGCCGAGCAGGGCGAAGGCCAGCTGGATAAACCAGTTACCGGCCCCGGCACGGTTGAGCAGGGCACCAAACAGCACGAACAAAAACACAAAGCTGGTGGAGACCCCCAGCGCAATGCCGAACACCCCTTCGTTGGAGAGCCAGTGTTGGGCCATGGCCCGTTGGAAGGAGGCCCCGGCGTGGGAGATCACCTCCGGCATCCACGGGCCGGCAAAGCCGTAGATCAGAAAGATCCCGGCGATCACCATCAGCGCCGGACCCATGGTGCGGCGGCTGGCCTCCAACAGCAGCAGTAGGCCGAAGCCGGCCACCGCCAGATCCTGCAGCAATGGCGTGCCAGGACGGTCTGACAGTTCGCGGTGGAAGAGGTAGAGATAGAGGGCGCAGCCAGCGGCCAGCAGCGCCAGCAGCAGATCCAGCAAACGCCGTAGCGAGCTGTCGGCAAAGAAACAGTGCGCCGCCAGCAGGAGCGGCAGTAGGGCACCGTAGAGAAACAGTGCTTGCTGGGGGTGTGCCGCCCCTAACTGCCCGCCGTGGTAGAGGGCCAGCCCGGTCAGCAGCAGGTAGAACAGGCCAAACAGCCGCTGCCGCCCCTCGAGCATTTGCCCGCTGGCCCCCAGGCCGAAGGCCAGCAGCAGGGCAAAGGCGAGATGCACGGCGCGGGCTTGGGTATCACTGACCAGACCGATCCCCAGCGTATAGGGCAGCGGGGAGACGATCCATAGCTGGAACAGTGTCCAACTGATCGCCACCAACCAGATCAGTCCTTGTAGCGGGCGCTCCAGGGCGCGCATGGTGGTCGGCTAGTCCTGCAGTAACCCGGCCTCACGATAATAGCGCTTGGCCCCATCGTGCAGCGGGGCGCTCAGGCCGTCGCGGATCATCGCCTCAGGGGTAAGCTGGCCCAGCGCCGGATGCAAGCGACGGAAGGTATCGAAATTCTCGAATACCGCACGCACCACCTGGTAGACCGCCTCGTCCGAGGTGTCGGCAGAGGCCACCAGGGTAGCGGCCACCCCGAAGGTGGGGGTGTCGTCCGGGTTGCCCGGATACATCCCGCCGGGGATGGTGGTGCTGGCATAGTAGGGACGCTCAGCCACCAGCGCATCGATCGCTTCACCGCTCACTGGCACCAGGCGGGCGTTACAGGTGCTGATCGGCTCCTGGATCGAGCCGGTGGGGTGGCCGACGGTGAAGAAGATCGCATCCACCCGGTTGTCGCACAGCGCCTGGGCCTGCTCGCGGGAGGGCAGCTCGGTGGCCAGGGCAAAGTCGTCGGCGGACATCCCCAGTGCGGCCAGCAGGGTCTCGGCGGTGCCGCGCTGGCCCGAGCCGGGGTTGCCGATGTTGACCCGCTTGCCCTTTAGGTCGGTAAATTGGCTGATATTCGCATCGGGGCGGGCCAGCACGGTGAAGGCCTCGATCTGCAAGGAAAACAGCGCACGTAGCTGCTCATTGGCCCCGTTGTCGGCAAAGCGGTCGCTGCCGTGCCAGGCGTGGTAGTGCCAGTCGGACTGGGCCAGCACGATATCGAAGTCACCACCGCGCAGCGAGTTGAGATTGAATACCGAACCACCGGTGCTCTCCGCCGAGCAACGCATACCGTGGTCGCGCCGCCCCTGGTTGACCAGGCGGCAGATCGCCCCGCCCACCGGATAATAAACCCCAGTGACCCCGGCGGTGCCGAGGGTGATAAATCGTGGCTGTGAGGCGCTGGCCTGGCTGGTGAACAGCAGGGCCGCAGCGGTGATTAGCGCGGCAAGGATTCCGTGGCGCATGGACATGGGGTAACTCCTGTGATGCGTGAGTGTATCGTGTTCACGACGACGTCCAGTATGAACCTCGCCGAGTTAAACGTGTGCAATGCCGTGAAAGGACAGAATTTTTACCACGTCCAGGGCAGGGATGCAAAAATCCCCGATGGCCGTGCTATGCTTTTTTACCTCTATCCTGCAACGGAGATCTGCCTTGTCGGTTCTGTTTGAGATCATCGAATCCCCCCACCACCCGAATTTTACTGCGCTCTATCAGCGCCGGGGCTATCAGGTGCTGCCGCTCACCTCTACCCGCAAGGCAGTGAGCCAGCTAAAAAAACAGCCGCCGGATATCGTGGTGGCCGATTTTGTCTACGGCTATAGCAATAACTACAGCGGGGTACATATCAGCAATCTGGATGTGTTCCTGATGAGCCTGGCCAAGTTTGCCCCGCAGGCACGGGTGATCATCCTCGCTGCACCGAAGGAGTTTGAACACGCCGAGAAGATGCGCCAGCACTGCGAAGTGGCGGCGATCCTGCCCTTTGGTGTCGCCGAGGCCGAATTGGAAGCGCGAATGAAATAAGGGCACTTCTAAATATTCGTGAGCACGCATCTTGAACCCTCAAATCCGCGCTCTCTGCGTTGCAAATCTTCGCAATAGCGGGCTATTACGTGCGATTTGCGCCTTGATAGCACAGATTT
>SLDE01000176.1 GCA_007125455.1 Ectothiorhodospiraceae bacterium | reverse complement strand
ATGCGCTAAGGGTACACTGTATTTCCGATAAATCAAGTAAGGAATTTGGCAGAGGGGGAGCTGAAGGCGGCAAGGGAAAGGCAAGCCCCCATGCGCTTATCCCGTGCTGTTCTCCGAAGTCTCGTTCCGGGCTTGGGCTTCATCGAACTCGAGCTTAAGCTTCCCACTTCCCACTTCCCACTTGTTACTTGTTACTTGTTACTTGTTACTTGTTACTTGTTACTACTTTTCCCCCAGCGGGCTTGTAACTCGTGGTCGATTTCCAGGTGGTCGAGGATCCGTGCGACGACGAAGTCGATCAGGTCATTCACACTGCGCGGCTGGTTGTAAAAGCCGGGGCTGGCGGGCATCACGGTGGCACCCAGCTGACTGAGTTTGAGCATGTGTTCCAGGTGGATGGCTGAATAGGGCATCTCGCGGGGGAGCAGGATCAGCTGACGGCGTTCTTTGAGCATCACATCGGCGGCCCGCTCGATGAGGTTGTTGCTGGCACCGCTGGCAATCGCCGAGAGTGTGCCGGTGGTGCAGGGGCAGACCACCATCGAACGCGGGGCATTGGAGCCACTGGCCACTGGTGCCAGCCATTGCTCGCGACCAAAGACCTCCAGCTGCCCTTCCCCTGCGTCTAGCAGCTCGCTGAAGTAGCGCTGCATCTCGCGGGGCTTGCCGGGCACCTTTAGATCGGTCTCGGTCGCCAATACCACCTGGGCCGCCTGGGAGACCATCAGATAGACCTGTTGGTCCGTCTGGATGAGTTGCTCCAGCAGGCGCAGGGCGTAGGGGGCGCCGGAGGCACCGGTGATGGCCAGGGCGATGGCCTGGTTGCCGTTATTGCGCATGGCTTTGCTCCAGTGCATCGAGTAGTCGTTGGTGGACGCCGCCAAAACCGCCGTTGCTCATGATCAGTATGTGATCGCCCGGTTTTGTCTCCGCCAGTAAGCTGGTGATGAGGCGATCGAGCTCGTCGTACAAGGCCGTGTGCTCAGGATCGTGCTGCGGCGGCTGCCAGTCCAGTTCGGCGGGCAGGTAGAGATAGCTACGATCCGCCGCTGCCAGCGATGGCAGTAGCTTGTCGCGGTGTACCCCCATGCGCATGGTATTGGAGCGGGGCTCCAGTACCGCCAAGATGCGCGCCTCGCCTACCCGGCGGCGTAGCCCGGCCAGGGTGGTGGCGATGGCGGTGGGATGGTGGGCGAAGTCGTCGTAGATCCTCACGCCGCGCACCTCGCCGCGCAGTTCCAGTCGCCGTTTGACCCCGGCAAAGCTGGAGAGCCCTTCACAGGCAATGTTCGCTGGCACCCCGGCGTGGCGTGCGGCGGCGATGGCGGCCAGGGCGTTGTGGATGTTGTGTTCGCCCAGCTGTCCCCAGCGGACCTCGCCCTGCTTGTTGCCCTGCCAGAGCACTGCAAAGTGGCTACCATCGGCGGCCAGCACCTCGGCCTGCCAGCCCTGGGGAGCGTCCAGCCTCTCCTGCCCGCTCCAACAACCCATCGCCAGCACCTCGTCGATGGCGGGTTCATCCTGGGGGTGAATGATCAGGCCGTTGCCGGGCACGGTACGCACAAGATGGTGAAACTGCCGCTGGATGGCGGCCAGATCAGGGAAGATGTCGGCGTGATCGTACTCCAGGTTATTGATCACCAGACTGCGCGGGCGATAGTGCACGAACTTGGAGCGCTTGTCGAAGAAGGCGGTATCGTATTCATCGGCCTCCACCACGAAGAAGGGGGTCTCGCCCAGGCGGGCGGAGAGGCCAAAGTTTGTTGGCACTGCGCCGATCAGGTAGCCGGGGGCCATCCCGGCATCCTCCAGGATCCACGCCAGCATCGAGGCGGTGCTGGTCTTGCCATGGGTGCCGGCCACCGCCAACACCCAGCGCTCGCGCAACAGGTAATCCCCCAGCCACTGTGCCCCGGAGGTGTAGGGCAGACCCCGCGCCAGCACATACTCCACCGCCGGATTACCGCGCGAGAGGGCATTGCCGATCACCACCAGATCCACATCCGGCGGGATGGCGCTGGGATCATAGCCCTCCTGCAGAGCGATCCCCTGTTCAACAAGCTGGGTGCTCATCGGTGGATAGACCCCGGCATCCTGCCCACTGACCTGGTGGCCCAAGGCGCGCGCCAACAGCGCCACGCCGCCCATAAAGGTGCCGCAAATACCAAGGATATGGAGTTTCAAAAGTCTCTGCCGCCGATTGAGAAAGAGACTGAGAAGATACCCGCAATGGCTTGGTTTTTAAACTACTGTTAGTTACATCTGTCTGTCGTGTGCGGATCCTCGGGCATCGCGGCAGTGCGTGGTACAATGTCGGCCTTTCAGATGGAAGCCCTTATGCACGACGAATTCGACGAGACCCCGGAGCTGGAAGAGGAAGATATCCTCATCAGCAAAAGCCAACTCAAGCGTGAGAGCCATGCACTCAAGGCCATGGGGGAGACCCTGGTCGCGTTGCCTGCCAGTAAGCTGGCGAAGATCCCCTTGCCGGAGAATCTGGCCGATGCGGTAGCTGAGGCGCAGCGTATCAAGGCCTATGGCGGGCGCAAGCGTCAGCTTCAGTATATCGGCAAGCTGATGCGCAGTATCGATCCGCAGCCTATCGAACAGGCGCTGGATGAATTGAGCAATGAGAGCGCACGCCACAATGCGCGCTTTCACCGGCTTGAGCAGTGGCGTGATCGCCTGGTGGCCGAGGGGGATGCCGCGCTGGGTGAGTTGCTCAAGGAGTTTCCCCACGCCGATCGCCAGCACCTGCGCCAGTTGATGCGCAATGCCCAAGCGGAGCAGGCCAAGGGGCAGGGGCCCAAGAGCGCCAGGGAGCTCTTCCGTTATCTGCGCGAGTTGAGTGCGTAGCACAGCGGTGTGCGTGGTTCGCGGTGGGGGGCTCTAACATGTATGCTGTGTTGGACAATGTATGATTTTGTTCACATGGGATACAAAACGGGAGGTCTACCATGAAGAAGGATCCCAACAAGGGCTTCATTGCCCTGCTTGGCTGGTCGCTGAACGCGGTGGAGGCGGCGGAGAACTTCGATCGCCGTTATGTGGTGGTGGCACCGCCGTGGGCGCAGGATTACTGTGACGAGCACCATATCCCCTATGTGCCCTGGGACTTCGAGCGACTCAACGATCGCTCGATGGAGATCTCCCTTACCCTGAAGGAGATGGGGGTCGATGTGGCGATACCGCTGTTTGAGGAGACGGTGGAGTGGGCCGGTGCGATCAATTCGGTACTGCTGGATAACCCGCGCCTGCTCGGCCAGGCGATGCTGATGCGTGACAAGTCGCTGATGAAGCGCCGCGCCCAGCTCGGCGGGATCCGTGTGGGGATCTTTGAGGAGGCGCATGATCGCGAGGACGTGATGCGCTTTCTCAAGCGGGT
>SLDE01000138.1 GCA_007125455.1 Ectothiorhodospiraceae bacterium | reverse complement strand
GTGTAGGCGCGGCCTGGCATTGGAACGCCGCGTGGTCTTCCCGGCTGTCGGTGGATCGCTATCGCAGTGATGGCGAGGATCACGACCTGCTGGGGATCAGCCTCGTTCGGCGCTTTTAGTCAAGCTTGAACCCTGTGTTCAAGGTTCAGCTTGTCAGGGGCAGGGTCAGATAGGCCACTGCCCCGCCTTCGGGCCTGTCCATGATCCCCGCACTCCCTCCGTGAAGCTCGGCAATGCGCCGTACCAGATAGAGTCCCATCCCTACCCCGGCGATTTGCGACATGTTTTCGCCCCGGGTGTATTTGTCGAAGATCCTTCGCGGGTCGGCCCCCTGCAGGCCCCGCCCCTGGTCTGCTACCTGTAGGCGTAGTCGTGCCGACTCGGAGTAGTCCGCCGTTATGGTGATGCGGGAATTCTCCGGTGCCACCTTGGCCGCGTTGTCGATGAGGTTGAGCAGGGCGACGCGGATCAGGGCGGGGTCGAAGGTTATCTTTGTGGGGGGGATGGTGAGTTCCAAGGCCAGCTCGTGGCGGGTAACGGTGTGGCGGGCCTGTTCAACCACGTCTTCCAAAAAGGCCTGCGGGGCAACGTGCTGTGCGCGCACGGCCCAGGCGTCCGATGCAAAGCGATCCTCGGTGAGCAGGTTATCCATAAAGCCGGTCATGCGGGCGACTGCACGGCGGATACGTTGCAGGACCCTTTCTGGTTCTGGTGGGCTGGTGCCCTGTCTGCGCTGGGCATCCAGCACCGTGCAGGCGGAGGAGATGGAGGCGATGGGTGAGCGCAGTTCGTGGGAGATCATCGCCAGAAACTGGCGGTGTTCACTCAGGGTGTCCTCTGCGGCCTGGCGTGCCTTTACCAGCTCTGTGGTGCGTTCGTTCACCAGGCGCTCCAGTTCCGCCCGTCTCTCCTCCTTGCTGCGCATGCGTTCGCGTCGCTCGCGCACTACACGGGCCCCCAGTCCCGCCAGGATGATCACTGAGGCCAGCAGCATGGAGATAAGCATGGCCGGTTCGGACAGTTTGCTGGGCACCCTGGGCAGCCAGCCGATGGTGGAAAAGTAGAGCAGCTTGGTTACCAGCC
Organism: Ectothiorhodospiraceae bacterium; assembly: GCA_007125455.1. Lineage (GTDB taxonomy): Bacteria > Pseudomonadota > Gammaproteobacteria > Thiohalomonadales > Thiohalomonadaceae > SLDE01. Next base: position 2,310 of record SLDE01000138.1, on the reverse strand, counting down.
AGGGCAGCACATAACCGGCAAAGGCATAGCCCCACAACAGCACCCCCTTGCGCCAGGCCAGGTACCCCAGCACCGGGCTGAACAGGGCCATGCTTAGGCCCCAGATCGCCATGAACTGCATCAGTGGGCGGTGGGGGAGGAACAGGAACAGTACCGCAATGAGGGCAAAGCTGAAGATCAACGCGATGAGCAGCCGATCGATGCGCGGGAAAAGCTCGCGTGTACGTAGCAGTATGCGATGAAGTAGCAGCATCAGCCCACCCATCACTGACAGCGAGATGCCGATGGCCAGGCGGGTCCACTCCGGTGACTCGGGCCAGAATTCCAGGAAGGCGACCCCCTTGATACTCCAGCGAAAGAGCAGGAAGGCGAGGCTGAGCAGGCCAAAGACCAGGAAGCCTGGCTCGCGCAGCATGGTCCACAACACCACCCCGAATAGCAGCATCAGGATCACTGCACCGGCCATGAGGTATTCCATTCGCGAGGTCTTTCGCTCCCCTTCCAGCAGGCGGGCGGTGCTCAGAAGCCGAGGGTGGAGGATGATGGGGGTGTCGCTGGCGACCCGGATCAGGAGCGTCTTGGATGTGTGGGCGGGGATATCTACGGAAAACACCGGTGTCAGGGCGGGCAGCTCCCGTTCCGAGATGGGGGTGGTTCGCCCACCCTGACGGGCCACCCAGCGCCCATCGATGTTGACATGATAGCTGATCTCCCGCAGCCGTGCCTGGCCGACCTCCAGCCAGCGTAAGGCGGCCTCCGGCTGCTGGTTGCTGATTTCCAGCTTCAGCCAAAAGGCCGAATCACTGCTGCCGAGTCGGTAGCGCCCCTTCGACACGGGCAATGGGCTGAAGATGATGGCGCCGTCGGCCACCTCTGCCGGGCCCAGGCGTCCACTGGGGTCCTCTGCCCAGCTCAGGCTGTGGATGTGAACCTCTGCCTCGTCGGCCATTGCGAGCAGGGGCATGAGCAGGCCCAGTAACAGGGCGAGTAGTGGCAGGCAGGCCGCGGGACGGGTCATCGTGTTTAATCCGCCGTGAGCTGGGTGGTCAGTTTCAGGCGTTGGCGTGGTGCGGTGGTTAGCGGCAAGGTGTATCCCGTTTGGGAGCGAACTTTTTTGCGCAGGCGACTCATCAACACATCGATACGATGAAAGTTGAAGCTGCTCGGGTCGTCAACCAGTGCTTCGGCAATGGCGTGGCGGCTCGTCTCCCCGTCGCCAGCAACAAGACACTCCATGAAGGAATACTCGCTGGGGGTCAGATCCACCAGTTCGCCGTCGGGGGTCAGCAGTTGGCGCCGCTCCCGGAGCAGCTGCCAGGCGGGCTTATTCAGGATCGTGTGGCTGGGGGGCGTGCGGTTATCGTTACTGAGGCGTCGCTGTAGCGCGTCGATGTGGGCGGCCAGCTCAAGGAGGTCCACGGGCTTGGTCAGGTAGATGTCGGCACCGGCATCCAGCCCCGCCAGGCGGTCATCCAGGCGGGATCGGGCGCTGACGATGATGATGCCGATGCCGGTCTCCACCACATGACGGGCGATGCTCAGGCCGTCTTCCCCCGGCAGGCCGATGTCCAGCACCACCACATCCACCGGGTTGGTCACCAGTCGACGATAAAAGCCGGTCGCCTCGGCCTCCGCCCATACGGTATGGCCCAGCATCGCCAGGTATTCCACCATGCTGGCGCTCTGGTCGGCATCGTCTTCAACGATAGCGATATTGGCAGGGCGCGGTGAGTTGTGATGTTGGGCATTCTGCATGATGGGCGCAAGGACCTGATTCGTGTTGACGAGGGGGCCACAGTGCCGACGACGGCACACTGTGCGCTCGTGGGGCTATATAGCCATCAGAGCCTGTCGAATGCAAGGAATGTTAAATGATAATAAGGCGGGAGTGGGGCGGAGTGAGAGGAATGGAAACATTTTGTAAGTAGACGGTAAGGCCGTGAGGCGGGTTACCTTGTGTATAGGTAACACAACCATAAGCCAAGAGAGTGCCCCCATGTCTAGCAGCGCCGATTATACGATGAGCACACGCCCACATCCGTACTCAGTTCTCAATTTCGTCTTTCTGTTGCTGGGGCTGGTCATGGTGCTTGTGGCGGCACCGGTGCAGGCGGACCCCTGTGAGCGGGAGGGTGACACCATCACCTGCGAATTCACGGGTACGGGCAATCACACGCTGGATATCCAACAAATCCTGTCAGATAACGGCTTCAATCTCGGCGTGCACACCGTTAGCGAGATCGAGTACCTGGTGGTCGGCGGCGGTGGCGGTGGTGGCGGCGGCAACGGCTACGCCGGTGGCGGTGGTGG
>SLDE01000191.1 GCA_007125455.1 Ectothiorhodospiraceae bacterium | reverse complement strand
ACCAACCACACCCTGCTGCCCGAGGCCCTGGAGACCTGGTCGGTCGCGCTGTTCGAACGTATGCTGCCGCGCCACCTGCAGCTCATCTACGAGATCAACCACCAGTTTCTCAACGAGGTGATGCACCGTTACCCTGGCGATGGTGATCGCCTGCGCCGCATGTCACTCATCAGCGAGGGCGAGCACCGCCAGGTACGCATGGCCCACCTGGCCATCGTCGGCAGCCACAAGGTCAACGGCGTGGCCGCACTGCACACCGATCTGCTCAAGAGCCAGTTGTTCCGCGACTTTAACGAGTTTTATCCGGGCAAATTCGTCAATATCACCAACGGCATCACACCCCGTCTGTGGCTCAACCAGGCCAATCCGGCCCTCACCGAACTGATCAGCGAGCAGATCGGCAACGGTTGGCTTACCCACCTGGAACGCCTGCGCGAGCTGGTCTCACTGGCCGACGATGAGGCCTTTTTGCAGCGTTTTGAGGAGGTCAAGCAAAGCAACAAACAGCGCCTGGCCGAAAAGATCGCCGAGCGCATGGGTGAAAAAATCGATCCGCACAGCCTGTTCGATGTGCAGATCAAACGTATCCACGAGTACAAGCGCCAGCTACTCAACGTGCTGCACATTGTCACGCTCTACAACCGATTGCGCCATAATGACAACCCGCCCACCACGCCACGCACCTTCATCTTTGCAGGCAAGGCAGCGCCGGGTTACTGGATGGCCAAACAGATCATTCACCTGATCAACGATGTGGGCGACATCATCAACAACGACCCCTGCGTCAACGGCATGCTGAAGGTCATCTTCATCCCCAACTACGACGTCACCACCGCCACCGATATCATTCCCGCCGCGGATCTCTCCGAGCAGATCTCCACCGCTGGCACCGAGGCCTCCGGCACCGGCAACATGAAGCTGGCCCTCAACGGCGCACTGACCATCGGCACCATGGACGGGGCCAACGTAGAGATCCACAAGGAGGTCGGTGCGGAAAACATCTTCATCTTCGGCCACTCAGTGGAAGATCTGGAGGGCGTGCGCCAGCAAGGCTACCGACCACACGAATACTACGAGGGCAATAGCGAACTCAAGCAGGTGCTCGACATGATCGCTGGCGGCTTCTTCTCCCCCAGCGACCCACATCGCTACCGCCCGGTGGTGGATGCCCTATTGGGGCAGGATCAGTACATGCTACTGGCCGACTACGCCAGCTACATTGAGGCGCAGGATCGGGTCGCTGCCCTCTACCAGGATCGCAAGGCCTGGAACCGTCAGGCGCTGCTGAACGTCGCCCAGGTGGGGATCTTTTCCTCCGACCGCACCATCCGTGAGTACGCCAAAAAGATCTGGGGAATAGAGCCACTGCAACACAAACACCCTGAGCGGCCAGACAAGGCCAAGAAGTAGTATCCACCCCACAGCGCGCAACGCAGCGGATGCGCTGCGCGCAAAGGCAATGGGATAAAAAAAGCCCGAAGGGAAAACCTTCGGGCTTTTTTATCGGTATCTACTCGCCCCCTCTCCCCTTGAGCGGAGAGGGGATAAGGAAGGGGGCGAGCAGTTACTTTTATCGCCTCTATCCTGACGGCGTGGACGGCAGTGTACAGCAAAGGAGCGAGGGCTTGTTCTATGCCCTCGTCATCCTCTGTATTACAGGCGTAATACTCAACGCTTCATGGAGTTGAAGAACTCCGCGTTGGTCTTGGTATCCTTGATCTTGCCTTGCAGGAAGTCCATCGCTGCCAGCTCGTCCATTTCGTAGACCAGACGACGCAGGATCCACATCTTCTGCAACTCGTCCGGATCGGTCAGCAACTCCTCGCGGCGGGTGCCGGAGCGGTTGATATTGATCGAGGGATAGATGCGTTTTTCGGCGATGCGGCGATCCAGATGGATCTCCATGTTGCCGGTGCCCTTGAACTCTTCGTAGATCACGTCATCCATGCGCGAGCCAGTGTCGATCAGGGAGGTGGCGATGATGGTCAGCGATCCGCCCTCTTCGATATTGCGCGCAGCACCAAAGAAGCGCTTGGGGCGATGCAAGGCATTGGCATCCACACCACCGGTGAGTACCTTGCCGGATGAGGGGATCACGGTATTGTAGGCACGGGCCAGGCGGGTAATCGAGTCGAGCAGGATCACCACATCGTGCTTGTGTTCCACCAGGCGCTTGGCCTTTTCGATCACCATCTCGGCAACCTGTACATGGCGGCTGGCCGGTTCGTCAAAGGTAGAGGAGACCACTTCACCGCGTACCGAACGGGCCATCTCGGTAACTTCTTCCGGGCGCTCGTCGATCAGCAACACGATGAGGTAGCACTCAGGATGCTTGCTGGTGATCGACTGGGCGATGTTTTGCAACATCATGGTCTTACCTGTCTTTGGTGGGGCCACCAACAAACCGCGCTGCCCCTTGCCGATCGGCGCCACCAAATCAATGATGCGTGCGGTAACGTCTTCGGTACTGCCATTCCCCATCTCCAGCACGAAGCGCTCGTTGGCGTGCAGCGGGGTCAGGTTCTCGAACAATACCTTGTTCCTGGCATTCTCCGGCGGCTCGTAGTTGATGGTATCGACCTTGAGCAGGGCAAAGTAGCGCTCCCCCTCTTTCGGTGGCCGGATCTTGCCCGCCACGCTATCGCCAGTGCGCAGATTAAAGCGCCTTATCTGGCTGGGTGAGACGTAGATGTCGTCCGGGCCAGCAAGATAGGAGCTGCCTGCTGAGCGCAGAAAACCGAAGCCGTCCTGCAGGATCTCCAGTACACCGTCACCGTAGATGTCCTCGCCACTGCGGGCATGGGCCTTGAGGATAGCGAAGATAATCGCCTCCTTACGTGAGCGGGCGATATTGTCCAGGCCCATCGTTTCCGCCATGGCGAGAAGTTCGGAGGCCGGTTTGCTTTTTAATTCCGTTAGATTCATGGATTTTGTTGCCGTTGTAAATGCAGCTTAATGCGGATGCGGGAATGGCCCAACAGGCTTGCCTGACCGGGACTGGTGGCGAGGATCTTTGTGGCCGAAAGGGGGTTTTGTTAAAGATTTCTATCGTGTTCGCACGGAAGTCTAGCACCGCGCGCGGAGGAGATCCAGCATTATGCTGGATCGCCTACCAGAAAAACGGGTTAAAGGTTGCTGTCGATAAAGGCGCTTAGCTGCGATTTGGAAACCGCACCCACCTTGGTAGCCTCGACATTGCCGTTCTTGAAGATCATCAAGGTTGGGATGCCACGGATACCAAATTTCGGCGGGGTGTTGGGGTTCTCGTCGATGTTCAGCTTGGCGACCTTGAGCTTGCCGTCGTACTCTTCTGCAATTTCATCCAGAATCGGCGCGATCATCTTGCACGGACCACACCAGTCCGCCCAGTAGTCCACCAACACGGTGCCTTCTGCCTTGACGACTT
>SLDE01000059.1 GCA_007125455.1 Ectothiorhodospiraceae bacterium | reverse complement strand
TGCCTTTCTCCTCTCCAGCGCCCTCTATTGGCTGGAGGAATTCCACCTTGATGGCCTGCGTGTCGATGCGGTGGCCTCCATGCTCTACCTCGACTACTCGCGCGAGGCCGGCGACTGGCTACCCAATATCCACGGTGGCAACGAAAACCTGGAGGCCATCGCCTTCCTGCAGGAGATGAACACCGTGATCCACCGGGAACAGCCCGGCGCATTGACCATGGCCGAAGAGTCCACCTCCTGGCCGATGGTCTCACGCCCCACCGACATGGGCGGGCTGGGCTTCTCAATAAAGTGGAACATGGGCTGGATGCACGACACCCTGAGCTACTTTCACCGTGATCCCATCTACCGCCAATACCATCAGGAGCTGCTCACCTTCGGCATGCTCTACGCCTTTAGCGAAAACTTCATCCTGCCCTTCTCCCACGACGAGGTGGTACACATGAAGCGCTCGATGCTGGACAAGATGCCGGGCGACGAGTGGCAACGCTTCGCCAACCTGCGAGCCCTCTACACCTACATGTACACCATGCCGGGAAAAAAGCTGCTCTTCATGGGCGCGGAGTTCGCCCAGGGGCACGAGTGGGATGACAGTACGGCACTGGAATGGCACCTCTACGACTACCCCCATCACCACGGCATCCATAAGCTGGTGGGAGAGTTGAATCAGCAATACCGCGCCCAGCCCGCACTACACCGCTTCGACTTCGACCAGCAGGGTTTTGCCTGGCTGGACTGCAACGACAGGCAACACTCCACCCTCAGCTATCTGCGCAAAAGCGAAGACGAAACCCTGATCTGCGTATTCAACTTCACTCCACAGCCACACAGCGGCTACAGCCTGGGGGTACCGGAGGCAGGTGAGTATCAACCGGTGTTTGACTCAGACGCCAAGCAATTCGGCGGCAGTGGCTTCAACCGCCACCAACGCTTCGAATCGCAGCCGCAGGCCTGTATGGGGCAACAGCACGCCATCACCATCGACCTGCCCCCCTTGGCGGGGATGGTTATCAAGAAGATCTAAGTGCAAAACAGCTTACCAGCGTAAGCTACATCCCGGCGATGTAGCCCGCGCCGGTGGCCATCAGCCCATCAGGTTTGGCGGCGAGATCTCCAGGTCCTTTTTCATCTTCATGTCCTCCTTCAGGACATGATCCAACAACCACTCACGCAGCAACACCATGATCTCATCCCCACGGCCTTTCAGCTGCTCGGGATCTTTTTCATCCAGGATAGCTGCACTGATCTCATCCAGGCGCGCCAACAGCCGCTGGTGGTGCTTTTTGTGCTCCATATAGTACTGGTATCTGATCCGGTACTGAATGCGCTCCTCACGGTCAAAGTGTTCGCGCGCATACTCGGCCAACTGCGCCAGGGTCTCACTGAGACTCACCCCGTCCTCGGGGTGCAGCATCGCCGTCTCGACCATGTTGATCAGACACAGCAGGTAACGGTGATCCAGGTCGATGATCAGATTACCCACACTCATCTGTTTACGCCATTGAATCGGCATTGCAATCCTCTATATTTTTAATTTTCATTCATCCTGTTTGGCATAATAGCCGACAGTCCGGTAAAAACTCATTACGGCATGATAAGAGTGATATCATTCCTGGTAGCTATCTCCCAACCTAAGGGATAACCATGAGCAATCAGCCAACCCCCATCTTGAGCATCACCCTGGAGTGTCGCCTGCTTCCGGGCATACACCGTTTCAGTCTTCCCGCCGATACCCGGGTTGGGGAGTTGATCGACAAGATCCTCGAGCACCTACAGCACAGCGACGCTGCCGAGGAAGCCCAGGCCATGTTGGAATACTACAAACCGAGCCTGGAGTTGCAGCAGGGAAAGCGGCTTATCCCCCTCGATCCCCAACATACCCTGCAAGAGGCCGGACTCTACGACGGGGCCACCTGCCGAATGGGCGGGCTGCCACGCAAGGAAAAGCAACTCTTCTGCCGCTGGTGTTGATGCGTATCGGCATGCCAAAAATGCATGCCCTCTTATCAGGCCTTTAAACGCCGGTAATATTCGATCAAGCCCCGGATAGAGCTATCACCTTGCTTGCTTTTCCCGGCGGCATGCATCTCCCCCAGGATCCCTTTGGCCAACTGCTTGCCCAGCTCCACCCCCCACTGATCGAAAGAGTTGATCCGCAATATGATCCCCTGCACGAAGATCTTGTGCTCGTACAGCGCGATCAGACTGCCCAGCGTGGCGGGGGTAAGCTTTTCGAACAGGATGGCATTGCTGGGGCGGTTGCCAGGAAAGACCTTATGCGGCAACAGCGCCTCAAGTTCCGCAGCAGCCAGGCCTTCGCCTTCCAGCTCGGCACGGGCCTCTGCCTCGCTCTTGCCGTGCATCAACGCCTTGCCCTGGGCGAAGACATTGGCCAGCAAGATCGGGTGGTGATCGGCGAATTCGTGCTGACACTGCATCGGGGCGATGAAGTCCACCGGGATGATGTGGCTGCCCTGATGGATCAGCTGATAAAAGGCGTGCTGGCCATTGGTACCGGGCTCGCCCCAGAGGATCGCCCCGGTGGGGTAGTCTACCACCCGACCATCGCGGTCGATGCGCTTGCCATTGCTTTCCATCTCGGCCTGCTGGAGGTAGGCGGGGAAGCGGTGCAGCCCCTGGTCGTAGGGCAGGATCGCCTGGCTGGCAAAGCCAAAGAAGCTACTGTACCACACCGCCAGCAGCCCCATGATCACTGGCAGGTTCTCCTCCGGTGGGGCCTCGGCAAAATGGCGGTCCATCGCGTGAGCACCGGCCAACAGCGCCTCGAAGTTCTCCGTGCCGATGACCAGCGCGATGCTCAGACCGATCGCCGACCAGAGCGAGTAGCGTCCGCCGACCCAGTCCCAGAACTCGAACATATTGTCGGTATCGATACCGAAGGCACTGACCGCCTCGGCATTGGTGGAGACCGCCACAAAGTGACAGGCCACCGCCGCCTCGTCGTGCAGGCTCGCCAACAGCCACGCTCGCGCACTACGCGCATTGGTCAGGGTCTCCTGGGTGGTGAAGGTCTTGGAGGCGATCACAAACAGCGTGGTCTCGGGATCCAGCTGTGCCAGGGTCTGTGAAAGCTGGGCACCATCGACATTGGAGACAAAGTGGGCGCGAAGGTTTTCCTCCTGGTAGGGGCGCAAGGCCTCGCTCACCATCAGTGGGCCCAGATCCGAACCGCCGATGCCGATATTCACCACATCACTGATCGGCTTGCCGGTATGACCGCGCCATATCCCGCTCTGCACCTTGATACAAAAGTGACGCATCTTGTCCAGTACCCGGTTGACCTCGGGCATCACGTCTTTACCGTCCACCAGCACCGGGGTATTGGCGCGGTTGCGCAGGGCGGTATGCAACACCGCACGCTGTTCGGTGAAGTTGATCTTCTCCCCGGCAAACATGCGTTC
>SLDE01000157.1 GCA_007125455.1 Ectothiorhodospiraceae bacterium | reverse complement strand
TTCTGGTAATTGGTAGCGGCGGGCGCGAACATGCGTTGGCCTGGAAGGCGGCCCAGTCCGCCGGGGTGGAAACCGTGTTTGTGGCACCGGGTAATGCCGGTACCGCAGGCGAGGCCAAGCTGGAGAACGTCGCCATCGGTGTCGATGATATCGACGCGCTGGTGGCCTTTGCCCAGGACAACGCCATCGCGCTAACCATCGTCGGCCCCGAGGCGCCGCTGGTGGCCGGGGTGGTTGATGCCTTTCAGGCCGCCGGGCTGCGCTGCTTTGGCCCCAGTGCCGCCGCCGCCCAGCTGGAGGGCTCCAAGGCCTTCACCAAAGACTTCCTCGCCCGCCACAAGATCCCCACCGCCGCCTACGCCAACTTCACCGAGGTAGAACCGGCGCTGGCCTACCTGCGCGAGCAAGGTGCGCCTATCGTGGTCAAGGCCGATGGCCTGGCCGCTGGCAAAGGGGTGATCGTGGCGATGACCCTGGCCGAAGCGGAGGCCGCGGTACGCGACATGCTCGCTGGCAACAGCTTTGGCGAGGCCGGGCACCGCGTGGTGATCGAAGAATTCCTCGAAGGGGAGGAGGCCAGCTTCATCGTCATGGTGGATGGCGAGCACATCCTGCCCATGGCCTCCAGCCAGGACCACAAACGCGTCGGCGAAGCGGACACCGGCCCCAACACCGGCGGCATGGGGGCATACTCCCCCGCCCCGGTAGTCACCGCCGAGATACATGCGCGCATCATGCACGAGGTGATCGAGCCGACCGTACGCGGCATGGCCAGCGAGGGCATGCCCTACACCGGCTTTCTCTACGCCGGTCTGATGATCGACCCCACCGGCACCCCGCGGGTGATCGAGTATAACTGCCGGTTTGGCGACCCCGAAACCCAACCCATCATGATGCGCCTCAAGTCCGATCTGGTCGCACTGTGCCAGGCTGCCCTTGATGGTCAGCTCGACAGCCAACAGACCACCTGGGACCCGCGCCCTGCGGTAGGTGTGGTACTCGCTGCCGCCGGCTACCCCGGCAATTATCCCAAGGGAGACGTGATTGAGGGCCTGGCGGGGGCCGACAGCGCCGACGCGAAGGTCTTCCACGCCGGCACCGTGGAGAAAAACGGGCAGGTGGTCACCGCCGGCGGCCGTGTCCTCTGCGCCACCGCGCTGGGCCAGAGCGTGCGCGAGGCCCAGCAAAAGGCCTACGCCCTGGCCGACAAGATCCACTGGAACGGCATGTTCATGCGCCGTGACATCGGCTACCGGGCGATTGCTAGAGAGGCCTGATAATAAAGACACCGAGAGCACCGAGAAAATGCCAGCAACGCCCCGTAGCTGGTAAGCCTCACTCTCCCCCCCCTGGACAGGCGGCGTTTTCTCCGTGTGCCCTGTGTCCTCTGTGACAAAGTCTGTTTGGTTTTTCGAGACTTGGGACGGTTTTTTCGGGTAGAATGCCGCATTTGACGGTTTCAAAACCCGCCGCGTACCCTTGCGGCCTGGCCACATACCAAAAAATCAACCATCCTGTCTGAGGAGAGAATTATGTCTGTAAAGCATCCTGTGATCGCGGTTACCGGTTCTTCCGGCGCCGGTACCACCACGGTAAAGAATGCCTTCGAGCACATCTTCTTCCGCGAAAAGATCAAGCCCCTGGTCATCGAGGGCGACAGCTACCACCGCTACGATCGCGCTGCCATGAAGGAAGCGGTGAACAAGTTTGCCGAAGAAGGCAAGAACCTGAGCCATTTTGGCCCCGAGGCCAACCACTTTGATCTGCTGGCCGAGACCTTCAAGTCTTACGGCGAAAGCGGTGCCTGCAAGCGCCGCTATTATATCCACAGCGACGACGAAGCCGTTCACCACAACGAGCGCCTGGGTGGCACCAGCTACACCGCTGGTCAGTTCACTCCGTGGGAAGAGATCAGCGAAAAGACCGACGTGCTGTTCTACGAAGGGCTGCACGGTGGTGCCAAAGACGGTGAGGTGGATGTCTCCGCCTATACCGACCTGCTGGTGGGCGTGGTGCCGATCGTCAACCTGGAGTGGATCCAAAAGATCTTCCGTGACAACGCCGAGCGTGGCTATAGCGCCGAGGCCATCGTTGACACCATCCTGCGTCGCATGCCGGACTACATCAACCACATTACCCCGCAGTTCTCGCGTACCGACATCAACTTCCAGCGCGTACCGACCGTGGATACCTCCAACCCGTTCATCGCCCGTGATATCCCGACCCCAGACGAAAGCTTCATCGTGATCCGCTTCCGTGATCCTGCCAAGACCGGGGTGGACTTCCCGTTCCTGCTGAACATGATCCCCAACTCGTTCATGTCGCGCCGCAACACCATCGTGGTGCCCGGCAGCAAGATGGGTTTTGCCATGGAGTTGATCCTGGCCCCCATCATCCACGATATGATCGAAAAGAGCCGTAAGGCTTAAGCTGCGGACTCGCTGTACGAGAAAGCCCACCCTGGTGGGCTTTTTTTCGTCAGGGCAACCTCCATGCGACTGATCCGCAAGCCATCCCACCTCATTCCCTTACTGCCCCTGCTGGTGGGCCTGCCTGCGCTTGCCGATAGCGACACCGGGCGCTGGCAACTTTGTCCCGCCCCGCCCGGCCTGAGTGATGCCGAGCACCAGCACCTTGAGCAACTACCGGCCAACACCCTCTCTGCCTGGGCTGAGCACTTGAGCAGCGAGCGGGGCGGGATCCTGCGCTTGGATGGCGATGTCACCGTTGAGCAGCAGGGAGTACAGATCCACGCGGAACATGCCCACTACCAGCAACAAGAAGACCGGCTGCAACTCAGTGGACCGATCCGGCTACGCAGCCAGGGCTTGTTGCTGGAGGCAGAACAGGCCGAATACCACCCGGCGACGCAACAGGGCCGCTTTCAACAGGCCAGCTTCTTCCTGCCCGAAAGCCACAGCTATGGACGTGCGGAGAGGATCCTGCTGCGCGATGGCGAACGCATGGAGATGGGGCAACTCAGTTATACCACCTGTCCCCCGGAGCAGGAGGACTGGCGTCTGAGCGCCCAGCGCCTCAAGCTCAATCAGGCGACCAACACCGGCGAGGCCTACCACGCCACCCTGCGCTTCAAGGGCGTGCCGTTCTTTTACAGCCCTTACCTGAACTTCCCCTTGGCGGGGCGCAAAAGCGGCCTGCTGCCGCCCAGCTTCGGCAGCTCAAAGGAAAATGGCACCGATATCAGTCTGCCCTTCTACTGGAATATCGCCCCCAACCGTGACGCCACCATCACCCCGCGCCACATCGGCAAACGCGGCAATATGCTGGCGGGCGAATTGCGCTTCCTCGAACACCGCCACAGTGGCGAACTGCAGGCCGCCTGGCTGGCTAACGATCAGCAGACCGGCGAGGATCGCAGTGAGTTGCAGTTGCGCCACAGCGCACGCCTCTCGCCGCGCTGGAGAAGTGAGTTGCGCTACCACGG
>SLDE01000126.1 GCA_007125455.1 Ectothiorhodospiraceae bacterium | reverse complement strand
GCTTACACCAGCCTTTGGAAAGTATGTGGTTGCCCTGTGAGCAGGTCTGCTCAGAAAACCGTTATGTCAAGACGTGACCCCGCGAGTGCGCCCTGATAGCACAGATTTGAGAGCTCAATCTGACGCACTCAGAATAATTAGAAGTGCCTTAACAGTAGGGTGCAGCGGGTTCCTCTACGGCCCAACGGATTCGATGTGCGGTGGTTCCACCGATGCCTGGCACACTGGCAAGCTCATCGGCTTCGGCGGTGAGCGTCGCCTCGATACTGCCGAAGCGATTAAGTAGTTTTTCTGCCCTCTCTGGACCAATGCCCGGCAGGCCCTGGAGGATATGGCTTTGCATGGCACGTTTGCCCTTCGGGCGTTTGCCGGGCCGGGCCAGGGCACCCCTGGCGAGAGCATTGTCCTGCTGGGCGATGTAGCGAAAGGTTTTTACCGTCTCTTCTGTGTTGCGGCTGCGCAGGATCGGGATGCCGATGTGCAGGCCGATCATCACCAGCGCTCCCTGGATGGCTTCCCATCGCATCCGGCTGCCAAGGAGATCTCGGCTGCTGCCTTCCAGCAAGAGCAGGGGGCGGTAGCACTGACAGTCGGCCAGCCTCAGTGCCTGTGAGAATAGCCGCTGGGTTTTGATCGATTCGACCAAGTCGGGCAGGGTTTTGCGTTCGACAAGAAAGCGCCGATTGATAAGGTAATCACCCAGCGGCAAGTGTTGCAGTTCTACATGGAAGCCGGGATCGCCCTGCAGGTAGGCGAGTACCGGGCTTGGCGCTTCGCGGTGATCTACGGCGATAGTGGTGCTTGCAGGAAGGTCCATTTCCTCCTCCATCGTTCCCTGTCAGCGGCACTGCTTCTTCAGCCAGGCCATGGCATCTGGGGTGTTCTCCCAGATTGGGCGCGCGGCTTCGCGGTAAAGCCAGGCCTGGTCTTTGCCGCGATAGAAGAAGCTGCCCTCGCTGATGGGAGGGCGTGCAACCCGTTGTTTAAGCAGGTAGTCAGCTACCAGGGGCATCTCCTGGCAGGCGGCCTGTAGGGCTCTGCCAGCCTCATCTTGCTTGCCCAGCCGGAATAGGGCCAGGGCTCGCCCGTAGGCGATGTCGGCGTGAATGTCCTTGGGGAAATCCTCGCTTAAGGCCACAGCGGCCTGGTTGTTACCTTGCCGAAGGTAGTGGTTGATCAGTTCAGCGCGCATGCCGTGGTTGTCGCTGGGATTGAGTTGCATGTAGCGCCGCATTAGCGTTTCGGCATGAAGTGCGTCACCCAGCGCCCGTTCATACATGGCAGCGCGAAACAGCATTTGCAGGGCCGGGCGGTTTTCCCACACTAGCCAAGGGAATTGGTAGTCCCCGTCCGGCAGGTTGTCATCCAGGATGGCCACGGCGTGATCCAGCAGGGGGGCCGAGGCATGGATGAGTTCAAAACGTTCTTCATGCTCCGGGTGGGACTCGATTAGGGTGTAAACCTCTTCGAGGATCATCGGGCTGTCGGCACTGAGTGGATTTTGTTCCAGAAACGTCAGCCATGGGGCATCGGCCGGATCGTTCCACAGACCACTATGGCCCATGTCCGCATGTTCAAGTGAGTTGCTGATGGTCTCTCGCCAGCGTTGCTCGATCTTTTCAATGGCCTTGGGTGGTGCCAGGGTGGCCAGGGTCGTGCCTTCGCTATCTTCATCATAGATTAGATCGAAGTAGGGTACGGGACGTGCCGCCAGGCTGTTGAGCCAGGTGAGCAGGCGTTCTTCGATCTTGTTATCGGGATTTGGCCCATGTAAGTCGTGCAGCGCTGCACGGGGGTCATGCTGTGCCTGCTTGAGAAAGTCGATGATCCCCGGGATCTCCGTAGCCGCCTTGTGCAGGCGGCGCAGCCAGAAGCTGGCGCGTTGGCGGGCCTGTTCGTGTTCACCCCGGGTGGTCAGCAGAATGATCTCCAGTGCGGCATGACTGGGATCATCGGGGTTGGTGCGCATGGCCTCGGTCAGGGCCGCGTGGGCATCGTCCAGCTTGCCCTTGTCCTGATGCCAGGTTGCGGTGCGTTGCCAGGCCTTGCAGCGGATATGGCGGTTGGGATGTTCGCGCAGCTGCTCAAGTAGGGCGGCTTTCTTACGGTCGGTGCGGTAGTGGCCGTTGTAGCATTCGATCAGGATGTTGAGTAACGGGCCATGCCGTTCGGTAAGTTTGTGGGGCTGCTGTACGAACAGGGGGTCGAGCATCTTGATCACCTGCTGGTAGCGGCCCTCGTTGATGAAGTGTATGGACATAATGCCGAGTCCGTCGACGGGGATCTCCAGTCGCTGGCAGTGCTCGATGATGCGCTGCTTGGGCAGGGCCTGAGCGAAGTGCTCCCAGAAGGGTTCATCGTTGTTTACGAACACGGGCGGTGGGGGCATATTGGCACAGCAGTGTTTGAACTTGCTACCGGAGCCACAGGGGCAGGGGGCGTTGCGCTGTGGCTTTTCCAGCGGCTGGGTGCGAAAGCCGTGTTTGGGTTGCGGGGCGATATTCCACAGGCCAACCCCCATCCAGTAGCCAACCAAGGGGCGTGCCTCTTCTGGGATATCCCTGGACAGGGAGGGCATCAGGTTGAGCAGGTAGTTGCGCGCCCAGTGGAGATATTCCTCAGCTGTAACGCCGCGAACCAGATCGCCGACCGTGACGGCGAGGACATGGTTCACCTCTTCGTGAAACTGTGCTTCTGCGTCGAGATCATCGTGCATGGTGTCTATCCGTTTCAATCTTGTTCGTTGTCGAACAGCATCATCCGCAACGCGCTGCCCAGCAGCAGGATCAGCGCGATGACGAAGATGCTGGCCAGTACCACCAGTACCGGCAGCGAAGAGGTCAGCTCCTGCTGGCGGCTGATCTGCCAGAAGTAGAAGCCGACCCCGATGGGGGAGAGCAATGCGATGACGGCGAGGAGGCGGTTGTAGCGTTGCACTGCCTGGCGTCGGTCGGTGTTGGGTAGGTAGTTGGCGAAGGCCCACACACCGGCAAACAACAACGGCAACAGGATGATAAAAAGTACGGCCATGCCCTCTCCTCGCTTGATGGTGCCTCCATCATAGCAAAGTGGCGGGCAGGGTGAAGTGTACCGTGCAGCCTTTGCCCTCCTTGCTCTCGGCCCAGAGCCGCCCAGCATGGCGCTCTAGCAGATTCTTTACAGAATAGCCCCATGCCGTTGCCCCGCTCATTGCCGGTGCCTGGTTGGCTCTCGGTACGGGCGATACCAAACAGGTGGGTGAGACGTTCGGGCGCTATACCGACGCCGTTATCGGCGACCTGGATGTGGATCGCATCGCCCGATGTCGCGGCGCGGAGGGCACGCTTCAGCGCTCGTGGGTCCAGATGATGTCTACCGATTGTTGGTCGTCCCCGCTCAGGGTTTCCAGCACCCAGCGGCGGCTCAGCTGGTAAAACATTTGTACGGCGTTGGTTTGGCGATCGCTCAG
>SLDE01000115.1 GCA_007125455.1 Ectothiorhodospiraceae bacterium | reverse complement strand
TACGCTCATCTCCGGGCTGATCTTGCCCAAAACACATACCACCTCTGCGTTCTCAGCGGCCTCTGCGTTAAAAATCTTTTTATTAACCTTGCTCAGCCAGGAACAGTCCGGTTTCGATCACGGTATCGGGATTGAGCGAGATACTGGTGATCTTTTGCTCCAGCAGCCACTGGGCCAGGTCGGGGTGATCGGAGGGGCCCTGGCCGCAGATCCCGACGTATTTACCCTGCTTGTGACAGGCGGCGATGGCCATCGAGAGCATCTTCTTCACCGCCGGATCGCGCTCGTCGAAGTGATCGGCGATAAGCCCCGAGTCACGGTCCAGCCCCAGGGTGAGCTGGGTCATGTCGTTGGAGCCGATGGAGAAGCCGTCGAAGTGTTCCAGGAACTCATCGGCCAGTACCGCGTTGGAGGGCAGTTCGCACATCATGATCAGGCGCAGGCCGTTCTCACCACGCTGGAGACCGTTGGCACCCAGTTGCTCGACCACACCCTCGGCTTCCTTGAGGTTGCGCACAAAGGGGATCATGATCTCTACATTATCCAGCCCCATCTCGTCGCGTACCTTTTTCAGCGCACGGCATTCCAGCTCGAAACAGGCGCGGAAGTCTTCGGAGAGGTAACGGGCGGTGCCACGGAAACCGATCATCGGGTTCTCTTCGTGGGGCTCGTAACGCTCGCCGCCAATCAGGTTCGCATACTCGTTGGACTTGAAGTCGGACATACGCACGATCACCGGCGCGGGGTGGAAGGCGGCGGCGAGGGTGGCGATCCCCTCGGTCAGCTTTTCCACGTAGAAGGCCACCGGGTCGCCGTAGGCGGCGGTCTGCTTGCGGATGATCGCCTGGGTCTCGGCGTCCTGCTGATCGAATTCCAGCAGGGCGCGCGGGTGGATGCCGATCATGCGGTTGATGATGAACTCCAGACGCGCCAGGCCGACCCCGGCACTGGGGATCTGGGCAAAGTCGAAGGCACGATCCGGGTTGCCGATGTTCATCATGATCTTCACCGGCAGCTTTGGCTGCGAGTCGGCGCTGTTGCGGGTCAGTTCAAAATCCAGCAGACCGTTGTAGATGATCCCGGTATCCCCTTCGGCACAGGAGACAGTGATGGCATCGCCATTGTGGATCTTGTCGGTGGCATCGCCACAGCCGACCACAGCGGGAATACCCAGCTCACGGGCGATGATCGCCGCATGGCAGGTGCGCCCCCCCCGGTTGGTGACGATGGCAGCGGCGCGCTTCATCACTGGCTCCCAGTCCGGGTCGGTCATGTCGGTCACCAGGACATCGCCGGGCTGCACCTCGTGCATCTCATCAACGCTATTGATCACCCGTGCCACCCCCGCACCGATGCGCGCGCCTATGGCGCGGCCAGTGGTGCGTACCTCACCCTTCTCTTTTAGGGTGTAACGCTCGATCACCTTCTTGTCGGCGCGGCTCTTAACCGTCTCGGGGCGGGCCTGCACGATGTAGAGCTTACCGTCCTCGCCATCCAATGCCCACTCGATGTCCATCGGGCGACCGTAGTGCTGTTCGATCAATACCGCCTGCTTGGCCAGTTCGTGCAATTGTTCATCGGTGAGGCAGAAGTGCAGTCGATCGTCCTCTGGCACCTCGACGGTCTTGATGCTGCGGCCTACCTGGGTGGCATCGTCATGCACCATCTTGATCGCCTTGCTGCCCAGGGTGCGGCGCAGCACGGCGGGCCGCCCGGCGGCCAGGGTCGCCTTGTGCAGGTAAAACTCATCCGGGTTGACCGCACCCTGAACCACCGCCTCGCCCAGGCCATAGGAGCCGGTAATCAATACCACATCGGAGAAACCGGATTCGGTATCCAGGGTGAAGGCCACCCCGCTAGCGGCGATGTCCGAGCGCACCATGCGCTGAATACCCGCCGAGAGGGCCACATCGCTGTGTTCAAAGCCCTGGTGTACGCGGTAGGAGATGGCGCGGTCGTTATACAGTGAGGCGAACACATGCTTGACCGCCTCTTTTACCCCATCGATGCCACGGATGTTCAGGAAGGTCTCCTGCTGTCCGGCGAAGGAGGCATCGGGCAGGTCTTCGGCGGTGGCTGAGGAGCGCACCGCCACCGCCGCGTCGGGCACGTCCTTGCACATCTCCGCATAGCAGGCCGAGATGGCATCCTCCAATGCGGGGGGGAAGGGGGTCTCGACGATCCACTGGCGGATGGTCTTGCCCGCCTCCACCAGGGCGCGGGTGTCCTCCACATCCAGATGAGACAGCAGGCCGTTGATACGCTCGCCTAGATGATTATGCGCGAGGAAATCACGGAACGCGCAAGCCGTGGTGGCAAAGCCGCCCGGTACCTGCACCCCCGCAGACGACAGCCCGCTGATCATCTCGCCGAGAGAGGCATTCTTACCGCCTACCCGCATCACGTCGCCCATACCGAGCGATTCGAAGTTGACAGTGTACTCGTTCACGTTTTTCCCCTTCATCAGACTCACCTTTGGATGGATTTCTGTGTATCCCTTTAAAAGACGTTTTCAACGCAGAGCACGCAGAGATCGCAGAGAAGATAAACGTGTCTGTGAATATCATTGTGACTAGTCCAAGACATTATCTTTGGTGGATGCGCTCCGCTTATCCACCCAACTCCTTGACCTGTCTCAGACACTCTGCGAACTCTGCGCTCTCTGCGTTAAAAAATTTATTAACTTTCTCGCTGGCATTGGCCGGAGCCGGAACAGCCGCAGCGTTTTCCGCAGCCGCCGCCTTCTTCACGCGCCGGGCCAAACTCCGGGTGGCGCGCGGCATACAGTCGTGCGAACTGCTGCACCACCGCCCAGCTGAGCATCAGCAACAAAATCCCCGATACCGCAATCAACATGTTCTGGATCATTGGCCTCCCCTAAAGCTGGAAAACATCTTCAACACAGTGGGCACAGAGGGCACAGAGTGGAATAATGTGTTGTACCCGTCCGCATCGTTGTGTTGCATCAATGAGGTACAGCATTACACCGAATTGCATAGTGTTTTCTCTGTGTGCTCTGTGGCCTCTGTGTTGAAAGCCTTTAACTCCCCATCCCAGCAAAGCCCATAAAGCTGAGCGAGAGCAGCCCGGCGATCATCAGGCTCATCGCTGCACCCTGGCTAACGCTGGGCACATTGGCCAGTTGCAGGCGTTCGCGCAGCCCGGCCATCAGCAGGATCGCGAGGATGAAGCCGCCTCCGGCACCCAGGCTGTAGACCACCGACTGCATCAGGTCGTACTCCTTGCCGGTCTGGAATAGTGCCAGACCGAGGATGGCGCAGTTGGTGGTGATCAGCGGCAGGAAGATCCCCAGCGCGCGGAATAGATCCGGGCTGAACTTCTTCATCGACATCTCCACCAGCTGCACCGCCGAGGCGATCACCACGATGTAGCTGATCAGGCGCAGGAACTCGATCTCAAAGTGCACCAGCACCGCGTTGATGAACCAGGCGCACAGCG
>SLDE01000160.1 GCA_007125455.1 Ectothiorhodospiraceae bacterium | reverse complement strand
GTGTTCAGTGAAGGGGCAATCCGCCACACCGCCGTGATCCCTATTGCCGGTGATCAGGTCACCAACGATATTCCGGTGGCGATGCGTACCCCGACCCAGCACGCGGAGCACATCAAGGTGAATTACGCCTGTGCCCTGACCCAGCTGGCCAATGCCGACGAGACCATTGAGGTGCCAAGCATCGGTGATCGGCCGGCACGCAAGCTGGCGCGCCAGACCCTGGCCGAAGTGGTGGAGCCCCGCTATGAGGAGCTCTTCACCCTGGTACAGGCAGAACTGCGCCGCAGTGGCTTTGAGGATATCTGCGCCGCCGGTCTGGTGTTGACCGGTGGCACCGCCAAGATGGAAGGGGCGGTGGAATTGGCTGAAGAGATCTTTCACATGCCGGTGCGCCTGGGCGTACCGCAGGGCATCGTCGGGCTGGTGGATGTGGTGCGCAATCCCATCTACGCCACCGGCGTCGGCCTATTACAGTTTGGCATGCAAAACCGTGGTTCCGGGCTGGCCGATGGGGCCGGTAAGGGGAGCATGGGGAGCGTGGTGCAACGAATGAAGAGTTGGTTCCAAGGGAACTTTTAATCGATTTAAAGATTTGGCAGGTGGGCCTGCCAGCAACGAGGAGGTGTCGTATGTTTGAACTTATGGATAAAAGCCAAAGCGCCGTGATCAAGGTGATCGGGATCGGTGGTGGTGGCGGTAACGCCGTCGAGCACATGGTGAACGAAAGCATCGAGGGGGTGGATTTCATCTGCGCCAATACCGATGCCCAGGCACTGGAGAAGTCGGCCAGTCGCACCGTGATCCAGATTGGAACCCATATCACCAAGGGTTTGGGGGCCGGGGCCAATCCGGAGATCGGGCGCCAGGCGGCGATGGAGGATCGGGACCGGGTGGAAGAGGCACTTGCCGGCTCCGATATGATCTTCATCACCGCGGGCATGGGGGGTGGCACCGGTACCGGTGGTGCGCCGATCGTGGCCCAGATCGCCCGGGAGATGGGGATCCTTACCGTCGCGGTGGTCACCAAGCCCTTCCCCTTTGAGGGTAAGAAACGTATGCAGGCCGCTGAGGAGGGGATTGCCGAGTTGAAGAAGCATGTCGACTCGCTGATCACCATCCCTAACGAAAAGCTGCTTACCGCGCTGGGGCGGCAAGTGACCCTGCTGGATGCCTTTAAGGCCGCCAACAACGTGTTGCTCGGTGCGGTACAGGGGATCGCCGAACTGATCACCCGTCCCGGCTTGATCAATGTCGACTTCGCCGATGTAAAAACGGTGATGTCGGAAATGGGCATGGCGATGATGGGCACCGGCACCGCCAAGGGTGAGGACCGTGCCCGCGAAGCGGCTGAACGTGCCGTGGCCAGTCCGCTGCTGGAGGATGTGGATCTCTCTGGCGCACGGGGGATCCTGGTCAATGTCACCGCCGGTCTGGACATGGCCATCGGCGAGTTCGAGGAGGTGGGCAATACCATCAAGACCTTCGCCTCGGATAACGCGACGGTCGTGGTCGGCACCGTGATCGATCCTGAGATGACCGATGAACTGCGGGTTACCGTGGTGGCCACCGGACTGGGACAGGGCGCAGCGGAAGAGGAACAACCGGTCAAGCTGGTGGTCAACAAGCCTGCCACCGAGGAGATCGATTACGATCGCCCCACGGTGATGCGCAAGGAGCCCAAGCCGGAATCCGAGAGCAAGAAAGATAGCGGTAATATGGAGTATCTGGATATCCCCGCCTTCCTGCGGCGCCAGGCCGACTAGGCCAGGCTTGGCGGGGCGTGGGCGCAATCGCGCGGGTCCAGTGCGTGTGGATATTGTGAGAGGGTTCTCTGTGCATTGACACGGGGGGCGTGTTAGCATATGCGCAACATTTGGCCCTATAAGCGGCCCGTGAAACATTGAGGACAGTAATAGATGATCCGACAACGCACCCTGAAAAACGTGATCCGGGCGACCGGGGTAGGACTGCACACCGGCAGCAAGGTCTATCTGACCCTGCGTCCGGCACCGGTCGATAGCGGGATCATCTTCCGGCGCGTCGATTTGGAGCCAGCCGTTGAATTGAAGGCTCGCGCTGAGAACGTTGGCGACACCACGCTCTCTTCGACCCTGACCAACGGCGCGGTACGGATCTCCACCGTGGAGCATCTGCTTTCCGCCCTGGCAGGCCTGGGGATAGACAACGCCTATGTGGATCTCAGTGCCGATGAGGTGCCGATCATGGATGGCAGCGCCGGTCCCTTCGTGTTTCTGATCCAGTCGGCTGGCATTGTTGAGCAGGAGGCCCCCAAACGCTTCCTGCGCATCAAGGAAACCGTGCGGGTGGAAGAAGACGACAAGTGGGTGCAGTTTGAACCCCACGACGGCTTCAAGGTGAGCCTGGCGATCGACTTCGATCACCCGGTATTTCGTGATCGCAGCAAGCAGGCGGTGATCGACTTTTCCACCACCTCCTTTGTTAAGGAAGTGAGTCGGGCCCGCACCTTTGGCTTTATGAGCCAGCTGGAGGTGCTGCGCGCCAACAACCTGGCCCTGGGCGGCAGCCTGGACAACGCCATCGTGGTGGATGACTACCGGGTACTCAACGAGGATGGGTTACGCTACGAGGATGAGTTCGTACGCCACAAGGTGCTGGATGCCATCGGTGATCTTTATCTGTTGGGCTACAGCCTGATCGGTGCCTTCAGTGGCTACAAGTCAGGTCATGCGCTCAACAACCTGCTGCTGCGCAAACTGCTGGCCAATGAGTCGGCCTGGGAGCTGGTCACCTTTGACGACCCCCAGCAGGCCCCCATCTCCTACATGCAACCGGCGGCGGCACAACTGGTCTGAGCCCACTCAGCCAGGGTCCTGTCGCCCCCGGCCGGCCAAGTGTTTGAGTGCCCGTCGCAGGGCCTCGTCATCGATGTGCTCGGCGCAGCTGTCTATCAGTTGCGCCGAGTGCCTTGACAATTGCATCGGTTGATAATCGCGCTTGCGTGCTTCTCTGGGCGCTGCCTCCTTGGGTAGCACCCGCAGATCGATCCCTTCGACCCCTTCCATTCCTTCCAGGCGCTGGACGCAGGTGAGCAGGGCGGGTATTTGATAGCGAATGCGACTCGCCCATGCCGGAGAGCTTACACCGAGGACCAATCTGCGCCCCTGCACATTGAGCAGGCGACAGTGGCCACTGACACTGATGTCCAGGCAGTCGTAGAGGCGCTGCTCCAGGGCACGCAGTCGCTGACAGCGCTGTAGCATCCCTTCCAAACGTTCGCCGACACCATCACGCAGCAGACCGGATATAGCCTTTGGGCTGTTCATATTGCCCTCTTTGTGGTACAAATCACTGATAGTTAATCAAAAATATTGAGCGAGTATAGTGAATATACTTCTGGTTACCAAACGGTTTGGCGGTACGAGTTGCTTTTGTGTCACTAAGGGGCGTCTGCTTGGGGCGGCCATGCTGATCCTGATGGGGCTACCTCTGGCGAGTGCCTGGTTGGGTTACACCCTGGGCAAGGGCAACGAG
>SLDE01000242.1 GCA_007125455.1 Ectothiorhodospiraceae bacterium | reverse complement strand
CAGCGCAAGCTGTTCTTCAACCTGCGTAGCTCCAAGAAGCGGCTGGGTTGGTTCACCTACGAAGAGGTCGATGCTGTGGCACGGGATCTGGGTGTCACCCGTGCCGATGTGTTGGAGATGGAGTCCCGCCTGAGCGGCCGCGACATGGCCTTTGACGGCGCCCCCGACAGCGGCGATGACGACGACTTCGAGGTCACCCCGGCCAGCTACCTGCAGGATGTGCGCTTTGAGCCAGCCAGCCAGGTGGAAGAGGCGGACTGGGAAGAGCACAACAACAATCAGTTGCACGAGGCGCTCGGTGATCTGGATGATCGCAGTCGCGACATCGTGGCCGCGCGCTGGTTGAGCGAGGACAAGTCCACCCTGCAAGAGCTGGCAGACAAGTACCACGTTTCCGCTGAGCGGATTCGCCAGTTGGAAAAGAATGCCATGAAAAAGCTGCGTAACGTGCTGACGGCCTGATTTAGCTGCTGCTCTCTTACCCAAATACCCCAAAAAAAAGCGCGGCCCGCAAGGGTCGCGCTTTTTTATTGGCCCTTGGCCTGGGCGGCTAGGGCAGCGACGGTACCGGAAACTCCGGGATGTCGCCGGTCAGGGCGTGCATGAAGGCCTCAATGTCGGCGACCTCGCGGTTGGGCAGCTCGGTGCGCAGCATCTCACGGCCCATGATCTTGATCGCATCGGACAGCTCATCGACCCCACCGTTGTTGAAGTAGGGGTAGGTCAGTGCCACGTTGCGCAGGGTTGGGGTCTTGAAGGCGTGTTTGTCGCTTTCGTTGCCGGTCACCAAGTAGCGGCCCAGATCCGTGGAGCCTGGCACCTGGATGCGATGGAAGCGACTGTCGGTCATTGCCGGACCGCTGTGGCAGGCGATACAGCCACGATCAACAAAGGACTTCATACCGCGCTTCTGCTGGGTGGTCATCGCCCCGTCATCCCCGGCCAGGTAGCGATCAAGCGGGGAGTTGGGGGTTAGCAGGGTGCGCTGGAAGGCGGCCATGGCCTGGGCCATGTTGTCCGGGTTGATGGGGTCTTTGTCGCCAAAGGCCGCCGCGAATTTCTCCCGGTAGATTGGGAATTCCTTGAGGCGATTGACCGCTTGATCGATGGGCATGTTCATCTCGATGTCCGCCTCGATCGGCCCCAGGGCCTGCTCCTCCAGGGTATCTGCACGACCGTCCCAGAACTGGGATTCGAACAGGCCGGAGTTGAGCACGGTCGGGGTATTGCGATCACCTACCTGACCATCATGCCCAGTGGCGCGCGGGATGCGGTCGGTATAGCCCAGGGCCGGGTTATGGCAGGTGGCACAGCTGATCACCCCACTGCCGGAGATGCGCGGCTCGAAGAAGAGCATCTTGCCTACTTCGATCTTTTCGGCGGTCATGCTGTTGTCGGCCGGGATCGGCGCGAGGGATGGGATCGGTTGGAAGAACTGGCGGTATTGGGCAAACTCGTCGGCAACGACGCTGCTGCTTGCGCCAATGCCCAGCGCAACTGCCGCTGCGGCGATAATGCCGGAGCTGAGTGAGCGCAGCTTGGGTGGGGTCTGTTTATTATGCATGGGGTGGATCCTCATGGTTTGTTGGTGGAGTCATCAGCTGTTCAGTCTCAGCTTAGGCAGCGGTTGGTCTCGTAACAAATGATCTAGATCAATGTCAGGGGAGTTAAGTGGCGTTTTTCGTGGCGGTTGTAGCGTGGGTATATCGCTTTAATCCCCATCATAGGGCAGGGCTATGGCGTTGCACTTGTCTGGGGGGAGCACCAGGGAAGTGTTAAGTGGACATGCCGACCCCAGAAGATGGTGCGTGATGAGCGAACTGTGAGAGAGATCGCTTGCAAGAGGGGGGCAGAATGTTGCAACCTTGTAAAATGTCCTGAAAACATTACGGAAATACGTGAACGAGGATCTCATCAAGATCGAACGGCGCTGGGGCAAGCGGCGGCTGTTCTCCGCCTCCCCACGGCGCCGACGCTGGCCCTGGGTGCTGGGCTTGCTGGTGCTTTGTGTACTGGTTGTGTTGTTCGCCTTGCCGCTATACCCGGAAGCGGGATACCAACTGCTGTAGTTCGCTCGCCAGTTTATCCAGTGCCTGCCCTGACTCGCTGCCTGCCCGGCTGGCATCGGCATTATGTACCGCCTCGCTACGCAGGTTGGCCACATTGTTGCTGATATTGCCCGCCACCGCGCTCTGTTGTTCGGCGGCGCTGGCGATCTGGGTGGCCACTTGCTCGATCTGGCTGACGGCCTGTTGGATATGCTGTAACGCCTCGCCTGCCCTGCCAGCCTGATCGCGCTGCTCGTGGGCATGGTCGCGGCTTTGCTGCATCGCCTTTAAGGCTTGCTGGGTGGATTGCTGCAAACGCTCGATCAACGCCTGGATCTCGCCGGTGGCCTGTTGGCTGCGCCCAGCGAGGGAGCGCACCTCATCGGCGACCACGGCGAAACCCCGCCCGGATTCACCGGCACGGGCCGCTTCGATGGCGGCATTGAGGGCCAGCAGATTGGTCTGTTCGGCGATATTGCGGATAGTATCCAGGATCCCACCGATGGCCTGGCTGTCGGCTTCCAGCCGACCGATGCTCTGCGCGGTGGCCTCAACCTCGTTGGCCAGGCTGTCGATCCCCTGCACCGTCTGTTGCACGATCCCATCACCATGGCTGGCGGCTTCCAACGCGCTGTCGGTATTCTCGGCCGCCTGCTGGGCGCTGTGCGCCACTTCCCGCGCACTGTCGGCCAGTTCACTCAGCGCGGTGTTCAACTGCTCGATCTCTTCGTGCTGACGCGCCACGCCCTCACTGGTTTGCTGGGTGACATCGGCGAGGCCTTCTACCGCCCCGCTGACCGAGTCGGTGTTGTCACGGATCCTGCCGATCAGCTCCGCCAGCTTGGTCATCATCATGTTAAAGGCCTGCACCGCCTGGCCGATCTCATCCTTGTTGTGGTTGTCCAGACGGCGGGTCAGATCCGCCTCGCCCTCGGCCAGATCGCGCAGACCGTGGGTCATGTGGGTGAGCGGGCGGGTAACAAAGCGGCGTACGAAGAGGTAGATGAATAGCAGCGTCGGGATGCTGACCAGGATCGCCACGCCAAACAGCTGGAGACCGAAATGGGTGGAGTAGGCATTTACCTCGCTCAGGTCGATGCGCATCGCGCTGGCACCCAGTACGGTGTTCTCAGCAGCGGTGGCGTGGCAGAGCATGCAGTTCTTGCCCAGGTAGTCCTTTTGGTTGCGCACCGGCAACACCGCGCGCAGATAGCTGCCGTCCTCGGAGATGCTCAGGTGGGGCTCGCCGCTTTCCAGTACCTGCAGTTCGATGGCATCGCGCGCGCGACGATCCTCTGGCCCCTGGCCGAAGATGTCGCTCACCGCCGCCGCTCGCAGCACGCGCAGGTCGTTGACGTTGCTCAGTTCGCGCACCTGTTCGAGAAACTCATTGCTCTGCCCCATGGTGCCCGTGATCATCATGGTGGTCAGCCCGGCCATCGCCATCTCGTGGACGCTCTCGGCGAAGGTGGCTGCCTGGGCCTGGGCACCGCTGCGCTGGGCATGGACGGTCCAGGCGATGGTACCGGTCCAGGCGATTACCAGGATAAGCCAGGTGGCACCGATCAGGCGCACCCAGATAGGCAGATCATTGAACCTGAGCATAATGCCACCACTCCACTAAGGGTATCCTTTGCATTGAAGCACCAAGGGGGGGGCACTGCAAGAGCTAGCGCGAAGGTTGCA
The DNA here is from genome assembly GCA_007125455.1 of Ectothiorhodospiraceae bacterium. Lineage (GTDB taxonomy): Bacteria > Pseudomonadota > Gammaproteobacteria > Thiohalomonadales > Thiohalomonadaceae > SLDE01. The sequence continues at coordinate 9,130 of SLDE01000242.1, read as the reverse complement.
TAAACTCGGGTAGCGGCACCTTATAAATGGCTTGGTCGGCGTGAGCCGCAACGGGGAGGTAGTGCTACACTGAAGGTTATGGATGATATGGATAGCAAGACAACACGGCTGGCAGGCAGACCCCTGATCATTGGCGAGGTACTGTTCGATTGTTTTGATGACGGTCGAGAGGTACTGGGTGGCGCACCGTTTAATGTCGCTTGGCACCTGCAGGCCTTCGGCCTTAGGCCCCTGTTTATCAGTCGTATCGGCGAAGACCCGCGGGGGGAGCAGATCAGCGAGGCCATGACACGCTGGGGCATGGATCGTAGCGGCCTGCAATACGACCCCCTCCACCCCACCGGCATGGTCGAGATCACCATGCAGGACAAGCAGCACAGCTTTTCCATCCTGGCCGATCAGGCCTATGACTACATCGACGCCGACACCACCCTGTCCCACCCCGGGATACATGAGGCAGCGCTATGCTATTCCGGCAGCCTGATTGAGCGTGCCCCGGCCTCGCGGGCCACCGTAGCCGCCCTGCGCGCACGGGGGATCGCCCACTTTATCGATGTCAATTTGCGTACACCCTGGTGGCAGCGTGACGAGGTCTTGCGCATGCTCAGTGGCGTGCGCTGGGCCAAACTCAACGAGGACGAGCTGGCGCAGTTGGGTTTTGCCGGCGCGCCGACTGAGGCCGCCGAGCGGATGCGCCAGGGCTTTGGCATGGAGTTATTGGTGTTGACCATGGGGGCCGAGGGGGCGCTGCTGCTGAGTGAGCGGGGTTGTCAGGCCGGTGAGCCGGTGCCGGTGAGTGGGATGGTGGACACGGTCGGGGCCGGGGATGCCTTCACCGCCGTGACCATTCTCGGCTTGATGCGCGGCTGGCCGCAACGGCTGATGTTGCAACGTGCCTTGGCCTTCGCCTCGGCGCAGTGTGAGGTGCAAGGGGCGATCCGCGAGGATCGCCAGTGGTATCAACAGTGCATGGCGCAATGGGGAGAGAGTTAGTGGCAGAGCAACAAGGTTTGTACATCGTGTTGGTCAGTGTGCACGGGCTGATCCGGGGGCATAATCTGGAGTTGGGGCGTGACGCCGATACCGGCGGGCAGACCAAGTACGTGGTCGAACTGGCCCGCGCCCTGGCGGAGCACCCGGAGGTGGAACGGGTAGACCTGCTCACCCGTCAGGTGATCGATTCCAAGGTAGACGACGACTACGCCCAGCCGCAGGAGCGTATTGGCGACGGTGCCTGGATCGTGCGTCTGCCCGCCGGGCCGCGTCGCTACTTTCGCAAGGAGGTGCTCTGGCCCTATCTGGACGCCTTTGCCGATGAGGCACTGCAGCATCTGCGCCGCCTCGGGCGGGTGCCCGATGTGGTGCACAGCCACTACGCCGATGCCGGTTATGTGGGGGCACGCCTGGCGCAGTTGCTCGGGGTACCGTTGGTACACACTGGCCATTCCCTGGGGGTAGACAAGCGCCGTCGCCTGCTCGACAAGGGCACCAGCATGCTCAATATCGAGCGGGTCTATAACATGAGCGAGCGGATTGAGGCGGAGGAGACCACCCTGGGCAACGCCTCGCTGGTGATCGCCTCCACCAGCCAGGAGATCGAGCAGCAGTACAAGGCCTACGACAACTACCATCCCAAACGTATGCAAGTGATCCCGCCAGGGGTCGATATCCAGCGCTTCCAGCCCCCCCGCAAGGGTCAGCGTCGCCCCCCCATCGCCGCCACCATCAACCGCTTTTTGCAGGCCCCCAAAAAACCCATGGTGCTGGCCCTCTCCAGGGCCGACGAGCGCAAGAATATCGCCACCCTGGTGCGCGCCTATGCGGAAAACCCCGATCTGCGTGAGGCAGCCAACCTGGTGGTGGTGGCCGGTAACCGCGACGATATCAGCAAGATGGACAAGGGGCCGCGTGAGGTACTGAGCGAGATCCTGATGCTGATCGACCGCTACGACCTCTACGGCCAGATCGCCTTCCCCAAGCACCACCAGCCCAACGATGTACCGGACCTGTATCGTCTGGCCGCCAGCACCCGCGGGGTGTTCGTCAATCCGGCCCTCACCGAGCCCTTTGGCCTGACCCTGATTGAGGCCGCTGCCAGCGGCCTGCCCATTGTCGCCACGGAAGATGGCGGCCCGCGGGATATCATCAGCCACTGCAAAAACGGCAAGCTGGTGGATCCACTGGACAGCGACGCGATGGGGCAGGCCATCTACGAGGTGATCGCCCAGCGCAGTGCCTGGCAGCGCTGGTCCCGCGCCGGTCTCAAGGGCACCCACAAGACCTACACCTGGGCCGGCCACGTGCAAACCTACCTCAAGGAGATCAAGCGCATCCTTGGGCGGCGCAAGCGCCAGCGCTCACCCTTCGCGCTGGGCAAGAGCCGTCTGCCCACGGTGGACCGGGTGCTGATCTGCGATATCGACAACACCTTGCTGGGGGATCGCGAGGGACTGCAGCATCTGCTCCAGCGCCTCAAAAAGGCCGGGGACAGGGTTGCCTTCGGTATCGCTACCGGACGTCGTTTGGACAGTGCCCTAGAGATCCTCAAGGACTGGGGGGTGCCCATGCCCGATCTACTGATCACCTCGGTGGGTAGCGAGATCCACTATGGCAACGGTATGGTAGAGGACGCCGGCTGGGCGCGACATATCAACTACCAATGGAAACCGGACGCCCTGCGCGAGGCACTGGAGGGGGCAGACGGGCTCAAGCCCCAGGCGAAGATCGACCAGCGCCGTTTCAAGATCAGTTACGATGTCGATCCGACCCGCATCGACAATATAAACAAGATCCGCACCTGTCTGCGCAAGCGCGACCTGCACTGCAAGTTGATCTACTCCCACCAGGCCTACCTGGATCTGCTGCCGGTGCGTGCCTCCAAGGGGCTGGCGATCCGCTACCTGATGATGAAGTGGGGTCTGCCGCCGGATCGCCTGTTGGTGGCCGGTGACTCCGGCAACGACATCGAGATGCTGCGCGGCGAGACCCTGGGTGTCGTGGTGGGCAACTACAGCCCCGAGCTGGAGAGCCTCAAGGGGATGCCGCGTATCTATTTTGCCGAAGGGCACTATGCCACCGGGGTGCTGGAGGGGATCGACCACTACGACTTCTTCGGTGATGTGCACACCTGTGATGAGGATGAGGAGGATTGATGCGCGAGACCTTTCAGGCCCTGGCCGACCAGCAGCACGGTCTCTACCTGTTGATGCGCTACATTGTGGCGCTGGACAAGGCACTGCTGCTTAGCTCCGAGCTGAACGATGCCTACGAGGCCTTCGCCGACAGCAAGGAGGGGGCACCCCACGCCTGTGCCCCCCTGCAACGCATGATCTCCCAGGCCCAGGAAGCGGTGGTGGAGGCCCCCTGGATAGCCTTCGCCCTGCGTCCCAGTATCGGTCGGTGGGAATATCTGCGCATCCACCTGGATCAATGCCAGCCCGAACGGCTGGCGGTCGATGAGTTTCTCCAGTTCAAGGAGCGCCTGGGTCGCACCGATGAGGATAGCGGTTGGTGTATGGAGTTGGATCTGGGGCCGTTTAACCGCGAGTTCCCGCGTATGCACGAGCCGCGCTCCATCGGGCGCGGGGTGGAGTTTCTCAACCGCCAGCTCTCCAGCCAGCTGTTTCACGTGCCGGGGCGCGGGGCTGAGCAACTGCTCAAGTTCCTTAGCCTGCACCAGTGGCAGGGCCAGCAGTTGATGCTCAACGACAGCATTCAGGATCTGGACGGCCTGCGCCATGCGCTGCGCCAGGCCGACGAGTTCCTCGCCAGTGAGCCGAACGACGCCGGCTGGCCGCAACTGGGCAGTACCCTGCGCAGCCTGGGCTTTGAGCCCGGTTGGGGGAATACCGCCGAACGGATGCGTCAAACCCTGCTAATGTTGCAGGACGTGTTGGAGGCCCCGGCCCCGGATCGGCTGGAGCAGTTTCTGGATCGGGTGCCGATGATCTTTCGTATCGTGATCCTCTCGCCGCACGGCTTCTTTGGCCAGGATCGGGTGCTCGGCCTGCCTGACACCGGTGGCCAGGTGGTCTACATCCTCGATCAGGTGCGCGCGCTGGAGCAGGAGATGCAGCGTCGTATTGAGCAGCACGGCCTGGATCTGCAGCCGGAGATCCTGGTGGTCACCCGGTTGATCCCTGAGGCGGGCAACACCCGCTGCAACGAGCCGCTGGAGACGATCATCGGCACCCAAAACGCCCACATCCTGCGGGTGCCGTTTCGCAACAAACAGGGCGAGGTGGTGCCGCAGTGGATCTCGCGCTTTGAGATCTGGCCCTATCTGGAGCGCTTTGCGGAGGATGCCGCCCAGGCGATCCAGGCCCAGCTAGGCGGTCGCCCGGACCTTATCGTCGGCAATTACTCCGATGGCAACCTGGTCGCCACCATGCTCTCACAGAGGCTTGGCGTCACCCAGTGCAACATCGCCCACGCCCTGGAGAAGACCAAATACCTCTACTCCGATCTCTACTGGCAGGACAACGAATCCCAGTACCACTTCTCCTGCCAATTCACCGCCGACCTGATCGCCATGAACGCCGCCGACTTCATCATCACCAGCACCTACCAGGAGATCGCCGGCACCGCCAATACCGTGGGTCAGTACGAAAGCTACGTCAGCTTCTCGATGCCGGGCTTGTATCGGGTGGTCAACGGGATCAGCGTCTACGACCCCAAGTTCAACATCGTCTCCCCCGGTGCCGATGCACGGATCTATTTCCCCTGGCAGGCGCAGGAAAAGCGCCTGGAAGGACTGCACGAGGAGCTGTCTGAGCTGTTGTTTGGCCCCCAGCGTAACGGGGTGCGCGGCGAGTTGGCAGACCCCGACAAGCCGTTGATCTTCAGCATGGCCCGGCTGGATCGGATCAAGAACATCAGCGGCCTGCTGGAATGGTATGGCCAGCACGAGACCCTGCGCGAACAGGCCAACCTGGTACTGGTGGCCGGCTATGTGGATGCCAGCCAGTCGCGGGATCAGGAAGAGCAGCAACAGATCGGCCGTATGCACCAGCTGATGGACCACTACCAGCTGGATGGTCAGGTACGCTGGATCGGCCTACAACTGGACAAGCCCTTCGCCGGTGAGCTCTATCGCTACATTGCCGATCGGCGCGGGGTGTTTGTGCAACCGGCACTGTTCGAGGCCTTTGGCCTGACCGTGGTGGAGGCGATGTCTTGCGGCCTGCCCACCTTCGCCACCCAATACGGCGGCCCGCTGGAGATCATTGAACACGGCGTATCGGGCTTTCACATCGACCCTAACCACGGCGAGAAGGTTGCCGAACAGCTGAGCGAATTCTTCGTCCGTTGCCAGCACGAGCCCGACTACTGGCAACAGCTCTCCGAGGCGGCCATTGCCCGCATCGAGGCGCGCTACACCTGGCAGCGCTACGCCAGTCGGATGATGACCCTCTCGCGGGTCTACGGCTTCTGGAAGTATGTCACCAACCTGGAACGGGCCGAGACCCGCCGCTACCTGCAGATGTTCTACGGCTTGCAGTATCGACCGCTGGCCAGGGCGATGGAGTAGTGGGTCATGGCCCGAGCTTCAACACCGGCTGGGCCAAGCGAAACTGCTGTTCGCGCAGGATCAATACCTGCTCCTCCCAGTACTTCTCGCCACCAAACCAGGGAAAGGCCTGGGGGAAGGCCGGGTCTTGCCAGCGGCGCGCCAGCCAGGCGGCGTAGTGCAGCAGGCGCAGGGCGCGCAACGCTTCGATCAGGGCCAGTTGGGCGCGGTCGAAGTCGTGAAACTCCTCATAACCGGCGAGGATCTCATCCAGTTGTACCGCCATTTGCGGCGCATCGCCGGAGAGCATCATCCACAGATCCTGCACCGCCGGGCCCATGCGGGCATCGTCCAGGTCGACCAAATGGGCACCGCGATCGGTCCACAGGATATTCCCTGGGTGAAAATCGCCATGCAAGCGGATGGGGCTAAATGCCACGGCGTCAAAGCGCCTTGTCACCGTGCTCAGGATATCTTCGGCCAAAGACTGGTATTCGCCCCGGTAGTGGCCCGGTAGGCAGTCGTTGTCCAGCAGATAGGCCAGCGAGGCGTGGCCAAAGCTCTCGATATCCAGCGCCGGGCGCTCGACAAAGGGCTGGCTGGCACCGACGGCATGGATGCGCCCCAGGAACTGCCCGAGGCGATAGAGGGTATCCGGGTCGTCCAGCTCCGGGCTGCGCCCGCCCCGGCGCGGAAACAGCGCGAAGCGAAAACCGCCAAAGTGTTGTAGGGTATGCCCTGCCGTATTGGCCAGCGGGGCGACCACCGGGATCTCCAGCTCGGCCAGTTGCAGCGAGAAGGCGTGTTCCTCCAGGATCTGCGCATCGGACCAGCGCCCGGGGCGGTAGAACTTGCCCACCAGGAAGCCGTTTTCCTCCTCGCCGATTTGATAAACCCGGTTTTCGTAACTATTTAAAGCCAGTAACGAGCCCGTGGGCCAGAACCCGGCCGCCTCCACCGCATCTAGTACGGTGTCCGGGGTCAAGGCATCATACGGATGGCTGGTGCTCACATTGGGCTCCTGAAGATGAATTATTTAACGCAGAGAACGCCGAGGACGCAGAGCTGGCAAATGTATATGTCCTGTAGCGAGGTACCGGGCTGCCCAGTGCTAAACCACTTCCTAGAATGCACCATTGATAGCTTTCTCAGCGTACTCTGCGCCCTCTGCGTTGAAATGTTTTTGCAAAATCAAATAAGGATTGTACATGATGGCTAACCCGCTGTTAGAAATGAATGACCTGCCGCCCTTTGGCGCAATCAACCCCGAGCATGTGGAACCGGCGCTCGACGCCCTGCTGGCGGAGAACCGTGCGGCGGTGGCGGCCTTGCTGGAACGGGGCGGCCCCTATAGCTGGGCGAATCTGGTCGCGCCGCTGGAGGCGCTGGATGATCGCCTCAGCCGGGTCTGGTCGCCAGTGAGCCACATGAATTCGGTGGTCAACAACCCCGAACTGCGCGCCGCCTACGAGGCTTGCCTGCCCAAGCTCTCCGATTACGCCACTGAGATGGGGCAAAACGAGGCGCTCTACCAGGCCTTTGTCGAACTGCACGAAGGGCCGGAGTTTGCCAAGCTGGAGCAGGCACAGCAGACGGTGATCGAACACACCCTGCGTGATTTTCGCCTCTCCGGGGTGGCCCTGCCTGCGGAGCAGAAGGCGCGCTACAAGACGCTCAAGTCGGAGCTATCCCAGCTCACCACCACCTTTAGCAACAACCTGCTCGATGCCACCAATGCCTGGCACAAGACCGTGGACGAGGCCCGCGTGGCTGGTCTGCCGGATTCCAGCAAGGGTATGCTCAAACAGGCCGCCGAGCGTGAGGGGGAAGCGGGCTACCGTATCACCCTGGAGTTCCCCAGCTACTTCGCGGTGATGACCTATGCCGATGATCGCGCCCTGCGTGAAGAACTCTATCAAGCCTATGTCACCCGCGCCTCGGATCAAGGCCCCCATGCCGGGCAATGGGACAATACCCCAGTGATGGAGCGCATCCTCGCCATCCGCCACGAACTGGCGCAGCTGCTGGGCTTTCAGAACTACGCGGAGCGCTCGCTGGCCACCAAGATGGCGCAAGACCCGCAACAGGTGCTCGACTTCCTGCGTAATCTGGCCAGTAAGTCCATGGAGCTGGCGCGCTGCGATCTGGACGAACTACACGCCTATGCCCGTGAGCAACATGATATCGATGATCTCAAGCCCTGGGACATCAGCTACTACAGCGAGAAACTGCGCCAGGACAAGTACGCCATCTCCCAGGAAGACCTCAAGCCCTACTTCCCCGAAGACCAGGTGCTCAACGGGCTGTTCGCCGTAGTGCAACGACTCTACGGACTGGCGATCCACGAGCGCCAGGACGTGGCCTTCTGGCACGAGGATGTGCGTTTCTTTGAGATCCACGATCGCAACGGTGAACTGCGCGGGCGCTTCTATCTGGACCTCTACGCCCGCCAGCACAAGCGCGGTGGTGCCTGGATGGATGAGTGCATGGTGCGCCGGGTGCGTGAAGACGGCAGCGTACAGACCCCCACCGCCTACCTGGTGTGCAACTTCGCCCCACCGGTGGGCGACACCCCGGCGCTGTTCACCCACGACGAGGTACAGACCCTGTTCCACGAATTCGGCCACGGCCTGCACCACATGCTCACCCGCATCGACACCGCCGGGGTCTCCGGCATCAACGGTGTGCCATGGGATGCAGTCGAGCTGCCCAGCCAGTTCATGGAAAACTGGTGCTGGGAGCGCGAGGCGCTGGACCTGTTCGCCGCCCACTACCAAAGCGGCGAGAAGATCCCGGATGCACTGTATCAAAAGATGATCGCGGCAAAGAACTTCCAGTCCGGGATGCAGATGGTGCGCCAACTGGAATTCTCGCTATTTGATTTTCGCCTGCACCTGGAGTACGACCCGAGCGAAGGCGGTCGCATCCAGCAGATTCTGGATGAGGTGCGCGCCGAGGTGGCGGTGGTGCAGCCACCCGAGTACAACCGCTTCCAGCACGGCTTCTCGCACATCTTTGCCGGTGGTTACGCCGCAGGCTACTACAGCTACAAATGGGCCGAGGTACTCTCCGCCGACGCCTTCTCCCGCTTCGAGGAGGAAGGGATCTTCAACCCGAGCACCGGGCTGGCCTTCCTCGAAGCGGTGCTGGAGCAAGGCGGCAGCCGCGACCCGATGACGCTGTTTATCGAGTTTCGTGGACGCGAGCCGAGCATCGACGCGCTGCTGCGCCATAGCGGGATGGCGGCGTAGAAGGCATTTATTGCGAAGCAAGACAGGGTAAACTGACCTGCCAACGTTACGGTTTGTATCCCTACCGAGCTAGTGATAGCAACGGTGCTCGATAAGGCTCAAGGGCGAAGGTTACCGATTGAAGTGGCAGTAAATCGAGGCATGATCCGTTAATGACATATAAAAACCTGAATCCCGGCAAGGCTCTGATCTGGCGGATCACTCACCGTCGGAACCTGTCGTGGATTCTGGTCAACGGGCTGCATGCCGGTAACGGTGGGGCGCGCTCACCCGACTGGGTGATCATTGGCAACCAGGATCTGATTGATCGCCGCGCCCACCGGGTGGTGCCGCTGCCACCGGGTGGTGTGTTGAACGACTATGTGCCCTT
>SLDE01000040.1 GCA_007125455.1 Ectothiorhodospiraceae bacterium | reverse complement strand
GACTCAGAGATGATCTCCGGGTGAGGTAGCTGGTGCTCGCGACAGATCTCCTTGAGGGTGTGGATGATGTTGTGGGCATATTCATTGACGCTGTAGTTCATCGAACAGTCGCTGCGAGAGTGGGTGCCCTCGTAGTCGATCGCCAGCCCGCCGCCCACATCGATCAGCGACAGGTCGACCCCCAAGCCCCGCAACTCGGCATAGAAGCGGGCCACCTCGCGTGCGCCGCGCTGAATGTCGCGGATATTGGCCACCTGGGAGCCCAGGTGAAAGTGCAGCAGTTGCAGGGAGTCAAGCAGCTGATGCCCACGCAGCCACTCCACCGCCTGCAACACCTGCGCCGCCGAAAGACCGAACTTGGACTTCTCGCCACCGCTGTTTTGCCACTTGCCGCTGCCCAGCGAGGCGAGGCGCACCCGCAAGCCCAGCAGGGGGACAATCCCCAGCGCACGCGACTCCTGTTCGATCAGCGCCAGCTCGGAGAGCTTCTCCACCACGATACAGACCCGATGGCCCATCGCCTGGCCAATCAGCGCCAGACGGATATACTCGCGGTCCTTATAACCGTTGCAGATCACCATCCCGCCCGGCGGGAGCATCCCCAACACCGCCATCAGCTCTGGCTTGCTGCCCGCCTCCAGGCCGACGCGCTGATCCCCCCGGTGCAGGATCTGCTCGATCACACTGCGCTGTTGGTTGACCTTGATCGGGTAGACCACGGTGTAGCCGCCCTGATAGTCCTCCTTGTCCATCTCCTCGCCAAAGGCATCGAGCAGGGTGTCTACCCGGTCGTGCAGGATGCCATTAAAGCGCAGCAGTACCGGCAGGCGCAGGTCGGCCTGATGTATCGCATCGATCAGCGCGAGCATCTCGATCCCCTGCTCGGGATCGCGACGCGGATAAACGCTCAGGCGTCCGCGCGCGTTGATGTCGTAGTAACCGCCGCCCCAGTAGGGGATGTTATAAGCGGCACGTGCCTGCTCGATGCTCCAGTCCGACATGGGCTGTCCTGCTGCAATGGGTATGTGTGCGGATTATGGGTGATTGGACCGGCTATTGGAATGCTTGCACCGAATCGGCCGCATCGCTGGACGCCCTTCGGCATCAGAGGTATCTTTGCCGCATCTGATACTACGGAGTGCCAAGCCATGCTGCCTAACGAACAAGACTGGTTCACCGAGCCCTGCGAAGAGTGCGGTTCTGCCTTCTCCCTGCACCTGACCGGCGAGGGAAAGCTGCACGAGGAGCAGACGGCGTTTCAGAAGATCGAGGTCTTCGATACCACAAAATTCGGCAAGCTGATGACCATCGACGGCCTGGTGATGCTCAGCAGTCGCGATAACTTTCTCTACCACGAGATGATGTCCCATCCGGTGCTCTATACCCACCCCAAGCCCCGGCGGGTGTTGATCATCGGCGGTGGTGACTGTGGCACCCTGCGCGAGGTACTGCGCCACCCGGATATCGCGCAGGTGCAACAAGTGGACATCGACGAGGGTGTCACCCGCGCCTCTCTCAAGTACTTCCCCGAGCTGTGCGAAGCCAATGACGATCCGCGTGCTCAGCTCTACTTCGAGGATGGGCTCAAGTGGATCAAGGAGGCCGAGGCGGGTTATTACGATGTGATTATCGTCGATAGTACCGATCCCATCGGGCCTGCCGAGGGGCTGTTTGGTGAGGCCTTCTTCCGCGATTGCGTACGCGCCCTGGCGGACGACGGCATTCTGGTACAACAGAGCGAGTCACCGCTATTGCACATGGCACTACTGAAGGACATCCACCGCTACATGCGCCGGGCGGGCTTCGCTGCCACGCAGACCCTGCACTTTCCCCAACCGGTCTATCCCTCGGGCTGGTGGAGCTGCACCATGGCCAGCAAACAGTCGTTCAACGGCTTTCGCGAGGCCGAGGCCAGCGCCCGGCCATTCAAGACCCTCTACTACAGCCCGGAGGTTCATCGGGGTGCCCTGGCCCTGCCCCCCTTCGTTCAGGAGCAGTTGGCACAGATCTAACCCGACGGGGGGCGCCCAGCTACTGGGCGGCCTCCCACTCCAACACCTCGATCAGGCGTTCAGCGGGCACATGCCCGTACAACAAACGCCCCTGCGGCGTGATGATCGCCGGGGTGCCCACCAGGCCGCTGCTGATCGCCAGCTCCATCTGCTCGTCGACGGCCTCACTGCGACAACCGGCCACGGCTACCTCTTCACTACGCTTGGCCTGGCCCATGGCGGCCTTGCGATCCTCACTACACCAGACCCCATGCATCTGCTCCATGGCATTGCCGATATTGGGAAAGGCTGCGTAGCGTATCGCAATATCGAACATCTGGTAGTCTTCCATCTGGTTATGCATGCGCCGACAGATCGGGCAGTTCACGTCGGTAAACACCGTGACATGGTGTAGTGAGTTTTCATCCTGGTAGACGATGAAGTCCTCTTCGCTAATCGCGTTCACCCGCTCGGCCACTGCCGGGTTGGCCCGAGGCATCCCATCCGCCCAAGCCGCACCCGCCGCAGACAGGCCCAGCAACAGAACAAGAAAAAACGCTTTGCTACACAATCTCATGACTCCTCCAGGATTTTATGCTTATCGGGTTATCAGTCCCACTTTCTCCGCTTAAGTTCCCCAGGCCTCAAACCATGGGAGGCTTAGCAGGCTGTTGTTGTCGCTCAGGCGGGTGCGAAGCACGAAGGACAGGATGTCCGTAGTAGCAAAATGGAACAGCCGTAGGCTGGCCCGTCAGGGCAAAGCCCATGGATGGGCTTTGTAACGCCCTATCGCGCCGCATGAGTAGACAACAACAGCCTGTTAGGGTGAAATCAGCCCCTGGCGAAGTGCAAGGCGCACCAACTGCACGGCGTTTCTCAGCCCCAGCTTGTGCATGATGCGGGTCTGGTGTACCCCGGCGGTTTTGGGGCTGATGGAGAGGGTAGCGGCGATCTCTTTGATGTTCCCCCCCTCGGCCAGCAGGGTGAAGACCTCCAGCTCTCGGGGTGTGAGGGTCTCCAGGGCACCGGCCTGCTCACCGCTGAGGGCTCGCCCCAGCAGCTCAGGGGCGATATACGCCTTGCCGCGTGCGACGGCACTAATCGCCTCCTGCAGCGTTGCGGCGCTGATGTGCTGATTGAGGTAGCCGCTCACCCCGGCCTGCATCGCCTGACTGAACATCATCTCGTTGTCGTGCAGGTTAAAGGCCAACACCGGGAGCCCCGGCAACTGCTTACGCAACCGACGGACGGTCTTGAGACGTGCCGGCACGGACATGGAAAGGTCGATCAGCACCACATCGGGGGGCTGACCTGCGCAAAAGCGCAGCGCCTCCTCGTCACTGGCGACTTCGCCGATAATCTGCTGCCCGCTCACCCCCTCCAGCAAACGCCGAAACCCCGCGCGGACCACCGGATGGGCATCGACCAACAGGATCGCGATGGGCTGGGTGTTCATAACAGTAGCGGGAGTGCCGACAGGTGAGCACGTCGGAGATAACAGGCTTTGGCAGGTGACAGGCCGCAACGCTCCCCCCACCCAGACACGGGCGAACCCTCGATTGAACCAATCAGCGAGTGGAGAGACATGGTGGCTCACTTGTTGTCTATAGTGCACTGGCGTGCCTATGGAGATCTCCCCATATGAGCCCGGTGGCGATTAGGGGAAACCCCTAAGGCATAAGCGTAGTCTAATGTGGTGGATTTGCACCCTGCCAAGCGACCGGCTACGACTTTTTTTGCGACTGCGAACAGCGCTCAGCCCCGTTATTTCAGCCGATCATCATAAACAGTCACAGACGCGGGAGAAATGGGGTATCTCCTTATCTTTAAGGCGCTCCCCTAAAGGCTGATCAGACCGTTCTGGTAGGCCAGGCGCACCAGCTGCACCGGCGAGCGGATATCCAGCTTGTTCATCACCCGGGTGTGGTGTACGCCTGCGGTCTTGGGGCTGATGGAGAGGATCTTGGCCACGTCGTTGACGGTATTGCCCTGGGCGAGCAGACGAAAGACCTCAAATTCACGCGGGGTCAGCGGTGCCAGCGGGCTGGACTTGCGCTGCTCGCGCTGCTCCAGGCGGCCCTCCAGTTGCTGGTCGTAGCAGGTCTGATCCGCCGCCACCAGGCAAACGGCCTCGATAAACTCCTGCGCACCGGCACGCTTGGTCAGGTAGCCGTTGACCTTGAGGCCCATCGCCTGGGAGAACAGCGCCGGGCTGTCGCCAACGCTGAAGATCATGATCCGTGCGGACGGATCACGGGCGCGGATCCGCCGCACCGCCTCCAGACCACCGATCCCCGGCATGTGCAGATCCATCAACACCACATCAGGCCGGTGCATTTCAAACTGGCGACAGGCCTGTTCTCCACTGTCGACCTCCGCCAGTATCTTAATCCCCCGCTGCTCCAACAGGCGTCGCATCCCGATCCTGGCGATCGGGTGATCGTCTGCAAGGAGCACCGTAAACGTCTTATTCTTCATTTTTTGGGTACGCCGCGATGTACATCATAAAACAGGCTACGCAAGATGCCTGTATTTTCGCCCATAGAAAATAGGCAGATGGCGTATTTCACATCAGAAAACAACTTACATTTAAGAGGGGATTAGTCCTAAAGGGGCCAGACCCACAGTAACACCGGCACCGAAACACAGACCACCAGGATCTCCATTGGCAGGCCAAGACGCCAGTAATCGCCAAAGCGAAAGCCACCTGGGCCAAGGATCAGGGTGTTGTTTTGATGACCTATCGGGGTGAGGAAGGCGCAGGAGGCACCGATGGCCACCGCCATCAGCATCGGGTCGGGATTGACCGCGAGGGTATCGGCAGTGCTGATCGCGATCGGGCACATCACCGCGGCGGTGGCGGCATTGTTCATGAAATCCGACAGGGTCATGGTAGCGATCAGCAACATCACCAGCGCGGCGATGGCATGGCCCTGGGCCACATGATCCACCAGGCCGGTGGCCAATAGCTCGGCGATGCCGGTATCCCCCACCGCCTGGGCCACCGGGATCAAGGAGCCAAGCAGCACGATGACCGGCCAGTCCACCGCATCGTAAAAACGCCGCGGCCCGATCAGGCCAGTAAGCACCGCCAGCAGCGCGGCGGCCACAAAGGCGATCGCCGCCGGTAGCAGGCCAAAGCTGGCCGCACCCACCGCCATCGCCATCAGCCCGGCGGCCATCAGCGCCTCACGCTTATGCGGCAGGGTGATGGCCCTCTCCGCCAAGGGCACGGCATCATACTGGGAAACAAACCCCATCAGGTCGTCGTGCGCCCCCTGCAACAGCATCACATCGCCCGCCTTGAGGTGCATGCGCCGCATACGGGTCTGGGTGCGATGGCCCTGGCGAGACAAGGCCAGCAGATTGATCCGATGACGACTGCGCAGACGGATATCCGTGATCGAATGTCCGACCAGGCGTGAATGGGGCAGCAGGGTGACCTCCATCAGGCCAACCTCGTCCGACTTGATTGCGCGCAGCTTATCGACCTCCTCGCCGAGGTCGGCAGTCGCCTCCTGGGAGGCCTTGCCCGGTTCAGCTTCTTCGGGCTTGGGCTTCTTATCCCCGGTCAGCTTCAACTCCAGGCCACTCAAGGCCCCTGCCAGGGCCTCGGGTTCGGCCTCGATCACCAGAATATCCCCAACGCGGATCTTGCGCCGGGGGTGCGGTGCGGGGATGCGCGCATCGTTACGGATCAGGCCGATCACCTGGGCATCTTCCAGCGCCTCCTCCACCTGATGCAGGGTCATGCCCACGGCCTTGCTGCCCTCGTCCACGCGCGCCTCGGTAAGGTAGGCACCGGTCTCAAAGCTCTCCACATCACCACGCGCGCGCACCGGCACCAGTCGCCAGCCAAACAGGATGATAAAGGCCACACCGGCCAACATCACCGCCAGCCCCACCGGGGTGAAATCGAACATGGCAAAGCTGCCCGCACCGGTTTCGGCACGGAAGCCAGCCACGATCAGATTCGGTGGGGTGCCGATCATGGTGGTCATACCACCAAGGATCGAGCCGAAGGCCAGCGGCATCAGCAATTGCCCCGGCGGGATTTGGTGGCGTGCAGCGATCTGCAGCGCCACTGGCATCAGGATCGCCAGCGCGCCGACATTGTTCATAAAGCCAGAGAGTACCGCAGCGGTGATCACCAGCACCGCCATGCTCAGCAGCCGCCCAGCCTCCTTCGGCATCACCGCCTGCAATAGCCGGTCGGCCGCACCGGTCTGCTGCAAGACGCCACTGAGGATGAGCACGAAGGCGACGGTGATCACCGCCGGGTGGGCGAAGCCGCTAAAGGCCTGCTGCTCCGGCACCAGCCCGACGATCACACATAACACCAGGGCCGCCATGGCGACAAAGTCGTGGCGCCAGCGCCCCCACAGAAACAGCACCACGGTGATGAGCAAGATGGCGGCAAGGAGCAGTTGCGGCTGGGTCATTTACCTGCCCTGTAGGGATGGGGGAATAAATTTAGCGGGCGTAATCCCCGGCCCGTTCCGGCTGGTAGAGGATCTCGATGATCTCCACCTGGGTGGGCTTCCCGCCGGGGGATGGCCAGTCGATATGGGCACCTACCGCCAAGCCAAGCAGGGCACTGCCCACCGGGGTCAGGATGGAGAGCTTGTTGTCACCGCCGTCGATCTCGCGCGGATAGACCAGGGTACGCTCAAACTCCCGGCCCCCATCAACAATACGAAAACGCACACTGGAGTGCATGGTCACTACGTTATCTGGCATCTGCTCGGGTTCGCGCACATCGGCGCGATCCAGCTCACCACGCAACGCCTCAATCTCGGCCGGACCGGGATCGGGATACTGTTCCAACAGGGCATCGATACGCTCCATATCCAGTGTGGAGACGATAATCGGGGGAAAACCGGACATGGTCTTGCTCCTTAAAAGTAGGCTTGGAAAGATTTAACGCGGAGATCGCAGAGGACGCCGAGTTACTTAGTTGGTATGCAGCCCCCTGCTCCTCAGCCGCTTTTCCACCTGCACAAAGCTGAGGACAGGATTACATGGTTCGCGACAGTACATTATTGGCAAGCATACACCACTGGGCGATCTAGGCGTCACCTGCGTTGAGAGTTTTGGTTCAAGGGCCGCGGCGAGCGGCTCCCCTTAGTGGCGTCGGTCACTGCCCTGTGGCGAGATCTCGGCCGCAAAGATCTGCTCCACATCCACCACATCGAAATGGTAGTGCTGGTTGCAGAACTGGCAACTGGCTTCGATCTTGCCTTTCTCGGCCAGCATGTCCTTCACTTCCTCACGCCCCATACCCCGCAGGGCGGCGGCGATCCGCTCGCGCGAGCAGTGGCAGGAGAAGGATACCTGTTGTGGGGCAAATTGGCGACGATCCTCTTCGTGGAACAGGCGGTGCAGCAATTGTTCGCCGGGCAGTGCCAACAACTCCTGCCCCGTGATGGTGCCCGCCAAGGCACTCAGTCGCTGCCAGTCCTCCTCCTCACTGTCGCCGCCGGGCAGGCGCTGCAACAACATGCCAGCGGCCTGCTCCCCGGCCACCGCCAGCCACATACGGGTGGGCAGTTGCTCGGAGCGCTCCAGATAGTCGTCGATGGCCTCGGCCAATGACTCACCGGCCAGAGCCACCACGCCCTGATAACGCTTGCCCCCCTTGCCAGGATCGATGGTAATCACCAAGTGGCCCGTGCCAAAGCGGCTGGCCAGATCCCCCTTCGGCACTTCGCCCTGCCAGGAGGCCATGCCGCGGATCTGGTAAGCAGGCTGATCCTCCCCCGGCTGAAAATCCGGACTGCAATCGGCCACCAGCAGGGAGATCGGACCATCGCCGCGCACCTGTAGGGTAATCGAGCCGTTAAATTTCATGGTCGCCGCCAACAGGGTCGCCGCCACCAGCGCCTCACCCAGCATCTGGCGCACCGGCTCGGGGTAGTCATGACGCTCCAACACCGCCCGCCAGCTCTCCTCAAGCTGCACCAGCTCGCCACGGACGTTGGCCTCTTCAAACAAAAATCGCTGTAAAGTGTCTTTCATAAAAAACCTTTCAACACAGAGGCCGCAGGGATTATCCAGTGATAATGACCGGATACCGGTAATAATCCAACAACCGAAACCACCATGTTTTGCTCTGTGTTCCCTGTGCCCTCTGTGTTGAAATCTTTTACCCGTCCAGTTTAGCCTTGAGCAATTGATTGACCTGACCGGGATTGGCCTTGCCCTGGCTGGCCTTCATCACCTGGCCGACGAAGAAGCCGATCATCTTGCCGCGCTTGTCGGGCTCGGCGTTGCGGTAATTGTCCACCTGTGCGGCATTGTTGGCCAGCACCTCGTCGATGATCGCTTCAATCGCGCCACTGTCGGTGATCTGCTTAAGACCCTTTTTGTCGATCACCTGGTCGGCGTCGCCCTCGCCGTTCCACATCGCCTCGAACACCTCCTTGGCGATCTTGCCGGAGATGGTGTTGTCCTTGATACGGGCGATCAAACCGGCCAATTGCACGGCACTGATCGGGCTGTCGGCAATACCGGTGTCGGCGCGATTGAGTGCCGCGGAGAGTTCACCCATCACCCAGTTGGCGGCCAGTTTGGCCTCGCCGGTGGCCTTGGCCACCGCCTCGAAGTAGTCCCCCAACTCGCGTGAGCCGGTGAGGAAGGCCGCATCGTAGGCAGATAAGCCAAACGCCTCGATAAAGCGCAGCTTGCGTGCATCGGGCAGCTCGGGCAGGGTGGCGCGCAGGGCCTCGATAAAGTCATCCTCGATCACCACCGGCAGCAGGTCGGGGTCGGGGAAGTAGCGGTAGTCGTTGGCCTCTTCCTTGGAGCGCATTGAGCGGGTCTCGCCCTTGTCGGCGTCGAACAGGCGGGTCTCCTGCACCACCTTGCCGCCACCCTCGATGATGGCGATCTGGCGGGCCACCTCATACTCCACTGCCTTTTCCACAAAGCGGAAGGAGTTGAGGTTCTTGATCTCGGCGCGGGTGCCGTACTCGGCCTGGCCCTTGGGGCGCACGGAGACATTCACATCACAGCGAAATGAGCCTTCCTGCAGATTGCCATCGCAGATCCCCAGACAGGTCACCAGCGAGTGCACCTTGCGCATATAGGCGGCCGCCTCCTTGCCCGAGCGCATGTCCGGATCGGAGACGATCTCCAGCAGGGGGGTACCGGCACGGTTCAGATCGATCCCGGTCATGCCGTGGAAGTCCTCGTGCAGCGACTTGCCCGCATCCTCTTCCAGATGGGCACGGGTGATCCCTACCACCTTGCTCTGGCCATCCTCCAGCTCGATGCTCAGCTCGCCCTTGCCGACGATGGGCAGCTCGAACTGGGAGATCTGATAGCCCTTGGGCAGGTCCGGGTAGAAGTAGTTCTTGCGTGCAAACACCGAGCGCTTGCCGATCTCGGCGTTCACCGCCAGACCGAACATCACCGCCATGCGCACCGCCTCTTTATTCAGCACCGGCAACACGCCGGGCAGGCCCAGATCCACCGCGCAGGCCTGGGTGTTTGGTTCGGCACCATAGGCGGTGGCTGCGCCGGAAAAGATCTTCGATTTGGTGGCGAGCTGAGTGTGGATCTCACAACCAATAACTGTTTCCCATTCCATAATGAATGCCTCTAAAAAATTTTTACCACAGAGACCACAGAGCACACAGAGAATGCGAAAATGACACCAGCCTAGCTATCCAAGGCCCAAGGTGTGCATTCCATCACCATATTATCTCTGTGCCCTCTGTGCTCTCTGCGTTGAAAAGCCTTTATTAAAACCCGTCCGGCAGGTGACGGTGCCAATCGGTGGCCAGTTGGTATTGGTGCGCTACGTTGAGCAGGCGGGCCTCGTCGAAGTAATTGCCGATCAGCTGCAAGCCTACCGGCAGCTTGTCGGCAAAGCCGCAGGGCAGCGACATGCCCGGCAGCCCCGCGAGGTTGACCGCGATGGTATAGATGTCGGCCAGGTACATGGCCACCGGATCATCCTTCTTCTCGCCCAGGCGGAAGGCCGGGGTGGGCGTGGTCGGACCGAGGATCACGTCCACCTGCTTGAAGGCCTCGATAAAGTCCCGCGAGATCAGCTGGCGGATCTGCTGGGCCTTGAGGTAGTAGGCGTCGTAGTAGCCGGAGGACAGGGCGTAGGCACCGACCATGATGCGGCGCTTGACCTCGGGCCCGAAGCCTTCACCTCGGGAGCGCTTGTAGAGGTCTTCCAGGTCTTTGGGGTCTTCGCAGCGATAGCCGAAGCGCACCCCATCCATGCGCGAGAGGTTGGAGGAGCACTCGGCCGGGGCCACCACGTAATAGGTGGGCACCGCCAGGTGGGTGTTGGGCAGGGAGATCTCCACCAGCTCGGCACCGAGCTTTTTGTACTCGGTGATCGCCGCCTGTACCGCTGCGGCCACCTGTGGGTCCAGCCCTTCGCCAAAGTACTCCTTGGGCAAACCGATACGCAGCCCCTGGATGTCGCCACCTAGCGCGGCGTGGTAGTCGGGCACCTCGCGCTCGGCGCTGGTCGAATCGCGCCCATCAAAGCCGGCCATGGCATTCAGTAGCAGCGCACAATCCTCGGCACTGGCGGCCATCGGACCGGCCTGATCCAGCGAGGAGGCAAAGGCGATCATCCCATAGCGCGAGACCCGTCCATAGGTGGGCTTGAGGCCGGTGATACCGCACAGCGCCGCTGGCTGGCGGATCGAACCGCCGGTATCGGTGCCGGTGGCCGCCGGGGCCAAACGGGCCGCCACACTGGCGGCAGATCCCCCCGAGGAGCCGCCGGGCACGCTTTGGGTATCCCAGGGGTTTTTCACCGGGCCGTAGTAGCTGGTCTCGTTGGAGGACCCCATGGCGAACTCGTCCATGTTGGTCTTGCCCAGCATCACCATCCCCGCCTCGCCCAGGCGCGCCACCACGGTGGCATCGTAAGGAGCGATAAAGGGATCCAGCATCTTCGAGGCGCAGGAGGTGCGCACCCCATCGGTGCAGAAGATGTCCTTGTGGGCCAGCGGGATCCCGGTCAGTGGCCCGGCCTTGCCCGCCCCACGGCGTACATCGGCAGCACGGGCCTGTTCCAGGGCCTGTTCCTCGCTGACGGTGATAAAGCTGTTCAGTTCGCCATCATACTGGCGGATCCGCGCCAGAAAGTGCTCGGTCAGCTCGACACTGGTAAATTCACCGGCGGCCAGGCCAGCGGATAGTTCGGCTAAGGTCTTGGTATGCATAGAAAATCCAGTTGGCAAGGTACAAGTTGAAAGTTACAAGCGGATTGAGCGGCAAGTACTAGGGGTTGCTTGCCAGTTGTTACTTTTCACTTGTCACTCAATAACTTTCGGTACGAGATAGAGGCCATTTTCCACCGCCGGGGCGTGTTGCTGGAAGTGCTCGCGCTGGTTTTCCTCGGTCACTTCGTCCTCGCGCAAACGCTGGACCATCGCCAGGGGGTGGGCCATGGGCTCCACCCCGCGGGTGTCGACCGCGCTCATTTGCTCGACCAAGGCGAGGATATTGGAGAGGTTTTCGGCATAGGCCGGAACATCCTCATCCTCGATCGCCAGGCGGGCGAGGTGGGCAATGGTATGCACATCTTCTCTCTCAAGGGCCATGTAAATCACTCCAAAACAGGCGACGCGGTAACAAAAGAGCGAAGTTATCACAGATGAGCGCTTGCCCAAAGCGCTTGCGGGTTGCTAAATTAGCGCGATCTGCAGCTTTTTTACTCTGGACTGACGGGAAAACACACACATTATGGGCATGTTGGGACGTTTGAAGGGTCTGTTTTCGTACGATATATCCATCGATTTGGGTACGGCGAACACGCTAATCTATGTACGCGGCGAGGGGATTATACTGGACGAGCCCTCGGTTGTCGCAATCCGCCAGGAGGCCGGGCCCAACAGTACCAAGCGCATCGCCGCTGTCGGTGCCGAGGCCAAGGCCATGCTGGGGCGCACCCCGGGCAACATCGTCGCCATCCGCCCGATGAAGGATGGGGTGATCGCCGACTTCACCATCACCGAAAAGATGCTCCAGCACTTTATCCGCAAGGTGCATGAGAACAAGTTCAAGGCCTTCAAGCCCAGCCCCCGCGTGCTGATCTGCGTCCCCTGCGGGGCCACCCAGGTGGAACGGCGTGCGATCAAAGAGTCCGCCGCCGGGGCCGGGGCACGTGAAGTCTACCTGATCGAGGAGCCGATGGCGGCAGCGATCGGTGCCGGGATGCCGATCAGTGAGGCGAGCGGCTCGATGGTACTGGACATCGGCGGTGGCACCACCGAGATCGCGGTGCTGTCGCTGAACGGTATCGTCTATTCCAATTCGGTACGGATCGGCGGGGATCGCTTCGATGAGGCGATTATCAACTACGTTCGCCGCAATTACGGCACCCTGATCGGGGAGGCCACCGCCGAACGCATCAAGGAAGAGATCGGCTCCGCCTACCCCAGCGCCGAGGTGCGCGAGATCGAGGTGCGCGGGCGCAATCTGGCCGAGGGGATCCCACGCAGCTTTACCCTGAACAGCAACGAGATCCTCGAAGCGCTGCAGGAGCCGCTGTCCGGCATCGTCGGCGCGGTCAAGACCGGGCTGGAACAAACCCCGCCGGAGCTGGGTGCCGATATCGCCGAACACGGCATGGTACTCACCGGTGGCGGTGCGCTGCTGCGCGATCTGGATCGGCTACTGATGGAGGAAACCGGCCTGCCGGTGATCATCTCCGAAGAGCCGCTGACCTGTGTCGCCCGGGGTGGTGGACGGGCCTTGGAACTGATGGACGAGCACGGCGGCGACCTGTTTGCCATAGACTAAGATGACAAGATGCAAGCTAAAAGATAGTAAGCAAAGGTGTGTACACGGTTTTCATCAAGGTCCTGACCAGGCTCCACTCCTTTCCCCTGGTATCTTTGAGCTTGTATCT
>SLDE01000120.1 GCA_007125455.1 Ectothiorhodospiraceae bacterium | reverse complement strand
TCGCGCAAAGAAAAAGCCCGGACCAGTTACCTGATCCGGGCTTCTTAGGAGTATGGTGCCGAGGAGAGGACCGACAATCCGGCAGGAGTGCCGGATTGGACGCGCTTTAGCGCGCCCGCAGGGTGGTGGCACATGGATGTGCCACCATCCACCGTAGGTTTGAGTCCTCGAGGATCGCGCAAAGAAAAAGCCCGGACCAGTTACCTGATCCGGGCTTCTTAGGAGTATGGTGCCGAGGAGAGGACTCGAACCTCCACGGGGTTGCCCCCACTAGCACCTGAAGCTAGCGTGTCTACCAATTTCACCACCTCGGCGTCTGGGCAGGTTTGCAAGCAAGCCTGCCCGACAGGAGGCGCACTTTACAGCGGCTTTGGAAACTTGTCAACGCCCGGAGTAAAGATGGCAGCATTTTTTTTCTATACACGTTAAACTATACGGGTTAACACACCACGCAGTGGCGTGGCCCAACCGAACGAATAAGAGATTACATGTCAAAACGCAATCCGCAAGATCCCCACTTCAGCCGCGAGGCTGAGAAATACGACAACCCCATTCCCAGCCGTGAGTTCATTATGGAGCTGCTGGAGAAATCCGAGGGGCCCATGGAGCGCGAGCAGATCGCCGCCGCTCTGGATATCCACGAGGAGGAACGTCTGGAGGCCCTGCGCCGTCGCCTGCGCGCGATGGAGCGTGATGGGCAGATCCTGTTCAATCGCCGCGGTGGCTATGGTCTGGTCAGCAAGATGAACCTGGTCCGTGGGCGGGTGATCGGCCATGGCGATGGCTTCGGCTTCCTGGTGCCGGACGAGGGGGGCGATGATCTCTTCCTGGGTGCTCGCCAGATGCACGCCTGTCTGCACGGTGACCGGGTGGTGGCCATGGTCACCGGGGTGGACCGGCGCGGACGCCGTGAGGCGGCCATTGTCGAGGTGCTGGAGCACGCCAACCAGCGGGTGGCCGGTCGTTACTACTACGATAATGGGGTCGGCTTCGTGGTGGCGGACAATAAGCGCATCAACCAAGACATCCTGGTAGCCAACGATCAGGCCTACGGTGCGGAAAGCGGCCAGTTGGTGGTGGTGGAGCTCACCGAGTTTCCTTCCAAGCGCAAGCAGGCGATGGGCCGGGTGGTGGAGATCCTGGGCGATCATATGGCACCGGGGATGGAGATCGACATGGCGATCCGCAGCCATGCCCTGCCCCAGATCTGGTCACCACTGGTCGATGCCGAGTGTGAACACCTGCCGCTGGAGGTGCTGGAAGAGGAAAAAGAGGGACGGGTCGACCTGCGCAAGATGCCGCTGGTGACCATCGACGGTGAAGACACCATGGACTTTGACGATGCGGTGTTCTGTGAGCCGCGCGGCAAGGGTTGGCGTCTGGTGGTGGCGATCGCCGATGTCTCCCACTACGTGAAACCGGCCACCGCGCTGGATGCCGATGCCCGTTTGCGTGGCAACTCGGTCTACTTCCCTGGGCGGGTGATCCCGATGTTGCCCGAGGCCCTATCCAACGGCCTGTGTTCGCTCAATCCTGGCGTGGATCGTCTGTGTATGGTCTGTGATATGGAGATCAGCGATAAGGGCAAGCTGGTCAAGTCCCGTTTCTATCCGGCGGTGATGCACTCCCATGCCCGCCTGACCTATGGCGATGTGGCGGCGATGCTGCAGCAGGGTGATCAGGCGGTGCGGGAGAAATACCAGCACGTACTTTCCAGCCTGGATCCACTCTATGAGCTGTTCAAGATGCTGCTGGAGCGTCGCCAGAAGCGCGGCGCGATCGACTTTGACACCACCGAGACACGGATTGTGTTTGGTGAGGGCAGCAAGATCGATTCCATCGTGCCGGTACAGCGCAACGATGCCCACAAGCTGATCGAAGAGTGTATGCTGATGGCCAATGTGGCCACCGCGCAGTTTCTCGAAGAACACAACCTCCCGACGCTTTACCGGGTACACAAAAAGCCCAAGGAAGAGAAGCTCACGGCATTGCGTGAGTTCCTGGGTGAGCTTGGGCTGAGTCTGAAGGGGGGCGACAGCCCCACGGCTGGGGATTACGGCGAGCTGCTGAATAAGGTGCGTGACCGTGACGATGCCCACCTGATCCAGACCGTATTGCTGCGCAGTATGAACCAGGCGGTCTATAGCCCGGACAATCAGGGTCACTTCGGCCTCGCCTTTGACGCCTACGCCCACTTTACCTCACCGATCCGTCGTTATCCTGATCTGTTGGTACACCGCGGTATTCGCCACATCATCTCTGGCCAGCCAGTCGAGACCTTCCGCTACGGTATCTCAGACATGCTCACCATGGGTGAACATTGTTCAATGACCGAGCGTCGCGCCGATGATGCCACCCGCGATGCGATGGACTGGCTCAAGTGCGAATACATGCTGGACAAGGTCGGGCATGATTTCGACGGGATCATCACCAGTGTGACCGGCTTTGGGATCTTCGTTGAACTGAAGGAGATCTTTGTCGAAGGTCTGGTGCACGTCACCGGATTGGGTGACGACTATTTCCAGTTTGATCCCAGCCACCACCGCATGGTGGGGGAGCGTACCCGCAAGATCTTCCGTCTTGGCGACAAGGTGCGGGTACAGGTCGCCCGAGTGGATCTGGACGAGCGCAAGATGGACTTTGACCTCATCCATGAAGAGACCGACCAGCCCATCCTGCCGCAGCAAGCCAAGCCCAAGAAGAAACACAAGGGCGGCAAAGGCAAGGGCCACAAGGGTAAGCATAAATGAGCCAGCAGCTGATCTTCGGCCTGCATGCGGTCGAGGCAGCGATAAAGCGCCAGCCCGAAGGGATTAGCCAGTTTTGGTGTGATCGCCAACGCAAAGACCGACGCCTGCACGAGTTGGTCACCCTGGCGCAGCAGCAGGGCATCAGCCCCCAGTGGGTTAATCGGGATCAGTTGGCAGCCATGCTGCCGGGGGATACCCGCCACCAAGGGGTCGCGGCCGAGATCAGTGTGGTTCAGGAGCGCAACGAGGCCTTTTTGGAGCAGTTGCTGGTCGATCTGCAGACACCGCCGCTGTTTCTGATCCTGGATGGAGTGACCGATCCGCATAATGTGGGCGCCTGCCTGCGCAGCGCCGATGCCACCGGGGTGGATGCCGTGGTCACCACCCGTGATCGTGCCTGCGGCCTCACCCCGGTGGTGCGTAAAGTGGCCAGCGGAGCCGCCGAAACCGTCCCCTTCGTGCAGGTGACCAACCTGGCGCGCACCCTGCGTACCCTGCGGGATGCCGGGGTGTGGGTGATCGGCACCGCCCTGGAAGAGGGCAGTCAATCACTTTACCAAACTCGCCTCACCGGCCCCACCGCACTGGTGCTGGGGGCGGAAGGCAAGGGGATGCGCCGCCTCACCCGCGAGCACTGCGACGAGCTTGTCCATATCCCGATGGTCGGTACAGTACAAAGCCTGAACGTCTCGGTGGCCGCCGGGGTGTGTCTGTTTGAGGCGATGCGCCAGCGTCAGGCTTAATCTCAAGGCGCAAGCCTCAATACCCAGAACTTCCTTTTGCCTTTGCCAG
>SLDE01000167.1 GCA_007125455.1 Ectothiorhodospiraceae bacterium | reverse complement strand
TGCGCATCGAGCATCCCTTCATCGCCGTCAACCTGTTGGAAGACGCCATCGTCAGCCTCGATGCACTGTTCCGGCGTGTCAGCCAGGATGTGGCGGCATTCTCGCGCTACGTATACGGGGGGAAGCACAGATAGGCAGACAGAAGCTGAAAGATACAAGCGACAAGCTATTACCTCGCCTGTCACTTGTATCTTGCTACTGCCTGCCCGTAGGAGCGGTTACGCCGCGATCTCTTTAAATCGCGCCAGAGGCGCTCCCACAGAAAAACCTGACAGATACCAGCAACAAGCTATTACTTCGCTTGTCACTTGCCACTGCTTTCCCTGCTTGCCTCTGCCTTTATAGTGTGCCGTAAGAGTGCAGCCCGGAGAGGAACATATTCACACCCAGGAAGGCGAACAGGGTAATGAACAGCCCGAGGATGGCCCACCAGGCCAATACGGCACCACGCCAGCCCTTGGTCAGGCGCAGGTGCAACCAGGCAGCGTAGTTGAGCCAGACGATCAGCGCCCAGGTCTCTTTCGGGTCCCAGGACCAGTAGCCACCCCAGGCCTCGGCCGCCCACATGGCACCCAGGATGGTGGCGAGGGTAAAGAACACAAAGCCAATCGCGATGGCGCGGTACATGATCTCGTCCATCGCCTCGGCGGTGGGCAGGCGGCGGGCGAGGATGCTGTTGGGCCAGCGCTCCACGATCAATACCGCGATCCCCAGCATCGCTGCGATGGCGAAGCCGCCGTAGCCGATGAAGTTGGTCGGCACGTGGATCTTCATCCACCAGCTCTGCAGTGCAGGCACCAGCGGCTGGATCTCGTGGGCACCACGGGTCATGCTGTACCACATCAGGAAGGCCACCGAAGCGGTGATCACGGTGGAGACAAAGGCCCCCATGGCACGATTTTTAAAGGTCTTTTCGTAGTGCAGGTACATCATCGCGGTCATTACCGCGAACAGCACGAACACCTCGTAGAGGTTGCTCACCGGGATATAGCCCATGTCCGGGCCAGTGAGGTAGGTCTCGCGCCAGCGTACCAGCAGGCCAATCGATCCCATCACACTGGCGGCCCAGGTGAGCGCTGTACCTACCTTGCCGCTGAACTGCGAACCTATCGCCAGACTGAAATAGTAGGCGAGGGTGGCCATCACAAACAGCGCGCTCATCCACACGATCGCTGACTGGCTGGAGATCAGGTATTTGAGGAAGAAGCTGCTCTCGGCATTGCCCAGATCATTACCATAAAGGCTGATCGCAAACAGGCTGACCACCCCAACGATCAGGCTGAAATTGCGCATCGGCTTCCAGTACCAGCCAAAGATGATCAGGCTGGCACCGGTGCCGAACAGGATCACCTCGTCATAGATGTCCATCCACTCACGGTAGAAGATAAAGGCGTAGACGGTGCCTACGGCCACCAACGCCGCCCACACCCAGTCGTAAAGGCTCAAACGCTTGAGCAACGGCGGTTTGTCGAACTCTTTTTCCAGCTCTTCACGTGTCGTGGACATGGTGTTACCTCACTATGACAATTCAGGCCTGGCACCGCTTTGGCGGCGCATTTCGTCCTTGAGGAAATCGAACTCCCGATCAAAGTCCTTGCGTTGACGGTGGCCGGCGGCGGCGAACAGGATGCGGGTCTTGCCACCCTCCTCACGCACCATCAACCACAACCGACGATGGTGGATATAAAACATAAAGATGATCCCCAGCATCAGCATCAGCGATCCCAGATAGACGATGTTCTCACCCGGCGCCTTGGCGATCTGCAGCCCAGAGGCCTCCACGTGGACAAAGTCGTTCAATTGCAGGTACAGCGGCGAGCCATAGGGGCCCATCACGGTGATCGCGGCAAACAGATCGTCAAAGAAGTTGGCCTGCTGTTCGGTGATCTGCGTGATATCCACCCCATCGTCGGCCAACATATCCAGATAGAGGGTGCCGAGTACGCTTTGGATAATGCGCATATAGGAGGTAAGCACTTCCCGGCGCTGTTCTTCTGGCACCGCCTGTTCGGTCTGCGCCATCAGCGCGTCGAAGCCCTCATCCAGGTAGACCCGAATCAAGCCAACCACGGAATTGACAAAGGTATCGAGCATCTGCGGGTCATCACCCAAGCCCATGTCCATCTCGGCATGGCGCTGGGCGATGGCGCGGATCACATTTTCGTTGCGCGCCAATGAGAGGTATTCCATGAAGGTGCGAATGCTGTAGTCCTCATCCGCCGGGATATGCATGTAGTGGTAATCTTCATTGACGCTTTCGCGCATCCCACTGAGGAAATAATAGCGCCCTTCCATCGGTACCGGGTTTTGGTAGTTGATGTACTCACGCGCATCACCCGCAGCCGAACGCATGCGGAAGGTGGTCGAGGGGCCAAAGTTGCGGTAGGGCGAGTCACCATACTCATCGATGCCCACCTCTTCCGCCGGGAAGATATTAAATAGCTGGAAATCGGTCAGTTCCAGGGTGTAGGGCCCACGCGGGGTATTGAGCTGCACATTGGAACCCACCTCGGCGCGGATTGGCAATGGCTCGGCATCCGGGGTGTCCAGCGCCCAGGCGCTCATATTCAGGCGTGAGCCACCGTCTGAGAAGCTGGCCTGGTAGATGGCGTGACCCTTGTAGATCAACGGCTCATTGACGGCGATAGTGACCCGCTTTGGCTCATCCAGATCATCGTCATGGATGATCAGGTCGCTCTCATAGGACTGCGGCTGACCGGAGGGGTAGTGCTTGATGCGAAACTCCTCCAGCTCGATGGTAAAGGGCAGATTCTGCACCAGATAGCCATCGCGCATCCCCAGGAAGACAAAGTTGGCGCGCGCGCCCTCGGGGATGTTCACACTGCCGCGAAAGGCGTGGGTGCCTACGGGCAAAATGCTCTCCGGCGGCACTTCATTCACCGGCAGGTCACGTGTCTCGGCGACGATGTTGCCGCGCAACTCGCTGATCTTGAGGTTCACATTCCCGTCGATCAGGCCACCGATGCAGATCACGATGATCGCCAAATGGGAGAGGATATAACCCAGCCGCCCGGAGCTGCCCTTCATCCCTGCCAGGGTGGTATGGCCCTCGTGCTGTTTGCTACGCATACGGTAGCCCAGGCTTTCCAGCCGCTGGCGGGTCTGGGTAAGCGCCTGTTCGGCGGGTTGTTCGGTCTCCCACTCATCCTTGTGGTGGAAGGCGCGCAGCGACTTGGCCTGCACATTCAAACGGAACTGGCGCATGTCGCGCACGATGGAGGGGGTGTAGCGGTATACGCAGACCGAAGTGGAGGCCAGCAGGAAACCCAGCAACACCATGAACCAGGTAGCGCTGTAGACATCGTACAGGCTCAGGGAGCGGTAGACCTCGAACCAGAACGGCCCGAACTTGAGCACGTAATTGTTGTACGGCTCGTTTTGCTGCAACACCGTACCGATGATTGAGGCTACCGCCACCACCATCAACAGGGTAATCGCCAGGTTCATCGAACCCAGGAACTCCAGCAGCACCGCGCCAATACTTCGGCGTGGGCGGGTACGTGTCTTTTCTTCAGTCAATGTTTTCCACC
>SLDE01000037.1 GCA_007125455.1 Ectothiorhodospiraceae bacterium | reverse complement strand
CGTTGGGAGGAAATATGGAACATATAATCGACCAAATCACCGAAAGCAAACTTGCCTCTGCCTGCCTGTGTGACTGCCACCAAGTTCGTCAGGCAGCCAGGGCAGGCCTAATCTGCCAGGTAGGGGTGAGCCATGATGGTGCACCACTTTATCTCTCTACAGCCATTACCACCCTGAAGTTTGCCCATGCTGCCCAGCAGGCCGGCTTCGATGATCACGAGGTGCGAATGATGATCTCGATGATCGAGATGTTTGGTGGTGGAGATGAGTATGTAGAGCAGGTGATCGACGACAAGCTGCAACAGATCCGCAAGCAGTACATCCATGAGCTGGAGCGTCAGCAGAAGGTGCTTGGTTTTCGCCAGTGGTGTCGCAATCAGCCGGATGGCTATGCTTCTTTGGCTACCATTCCCCACATCGTCCAGGGGAGGGTGTTCTCATGATCCCCCGGTATCGCAGTCAGGGCAATGGCTCGCGCATTATTATAATGACGCCTGATCGCCATTATGCCTCCCGTTTTCTTGCCGAAAGCCGAAACTTTGAGCGTCACGTTGAGGTGAATGCCTGTATCTCTGTGGCAGCAACCCTGATGCTCTCTTCCCATTATGCACCCGACCTGATCCTTTTGGACGTCTGTTACGGCGAGGCTCAGCTTAAACAGGTGGTGCGTGCAATCAACTACGAGGTGCCCCATGCCACGGTGCTCTTGCTTTGTGAGGAAGGGGGGGTTGCTACCCGGCGCATCGTCCAGGAGATAGCTGCCAATGGCTGGGCGGGCAAGGATCTCAAGCACAGTCGAGAGGTCTTTAATCTGCTTTGTTCTGTGGCGCTACCCCAGCGTGAATCCGGTATGCGCCACCGTATCAAGTGGTCCTCCAGCCAGATTGAAATGGGGTTTACCTTGTCATGAACGCCATCAGCCAGGTGATCGAGCGAATAGATTTTCCACCCTTATGGCAACAGGGCTGGCGCCCTTTACTAGCGCCCCTAGGTATGGTTGTGCTGGGTGGGCTAGCGGCATTTGTGCTGTCTATGGGGGGCTCGCCCTGGCTCTCACTGACACTGCTCGTCACTGGCGGGGTGGTGATGATGGTGTTGGGTATTGTTTATTTTCAACGCCGGATCCAGGGCTTGCAACAGACGCAGGCCAGTCGGCTGGAAGCGCAACGTGAACACAGTGCCACACTGTTTGATGAGGCATTGGCGACGACCCGTGATGCGCTGGGTATTTGGCAGCGCCATGTGGATTCGGTGCGCAGCCTTACGGAGCAAGAGATCGGTGCAGTGACAGAAAGCTTCGCCCAATTGGTGGTGGAGCTGGAACAGGCGCTGGGTGCCAGCGCCAATGCGATTGGTTCCCACGACGAAGGCGGGGTGGTGCAAATGATGCGCGACTCTGACGCCACCCTGGAGCGGGTCACCTCGTCACTGATGGATTTGGCACGCCAGCGCAGTGTTTCAGCGGATAAGGTCAGCAGCTTGCAGGGCTATACCGACGAGTTGCGTGAGATGGCCAGCGAGGTGGCGCGCATCGCCAGCCAGACCAATCTGCTCGCCCTTAATGCTTCGATTGAGGCGGCCCGTGCGGGCGATAGCGGACGGGGCTTTGCCGTGGTGGCTGGTGAGGTTCGTGCGCTCTCTGAGCTGTCGGCACAAACCGGCCAGCGGATCCAGGAGCGAGTGGATCGGATCGCCGTCGGCATCGATGAGACGGTTAAGCATACCCGCGAGGATACCCAGAACGACACCCGGGTGATCCAGCAGGCGCGTGAATCGCTCGAGCAACAGCTGGACGGCTTTCGCGAGGCGGTTGAGGCCTTCTCCAGTGCCTCGACCATGCTCACGGATGAGGGCGAGAAGATCCGCGATGAGATTAATCGCATCCTGGTCTCGCTACAGTTTCAGGATCGCGGCAGCCAAATGATGCAGGCCACTACCACCTCGATGGACGGTTTTGCCTCACGCATGGCGCTCATGCCGATCCGCCAGGCGGTGGAGGAGGGTGTCGTGCTGGATTGGCCCTCCCTGCTGGATGAGATGAAATCGCTCTACACCATGGAGCAGCAGCTGCATCTGCATGAGGGCAGGGAGGCGGCTGGCGAGTCGGCGGACGACCAGGTGACGTTCTTTTAATAATCGTTTTTTACTGGGGGTGAATCATGGTCAAGACCGTAATGATCGTCGACGATTCCGCATCACTGCGTAAGGTGGTGGGGATCGCGCTGCAGGGTGCCGGATACGAGGTGGTGGAGGCCTGCGATGGGCAGGATGCCATTGGCAAGCTCGACGGGCGCAAGCTCAATCTGATGATTAGCGATGTGAATATGCCGCGTATGGACGGCATCACCCTGGTGGAAAAGGTCAAGGGTATGCCCTCTTATCGCTTTCTGCCCATCATCATGCTCACCACCGAGTCGCAGGATGAGATGAAGAAGAAGGGGCAGCAGGCCGGGGTGAGAGCTTGGGTGGTCAAGCCCTTTAATCCGGATCAAATGCTGAATGCCGTGGCCAAGCTGGTCACTAACTAGGAATGAGATCATGCAGACACTGAGCATCGATGGACCATTGAATATCTACAACGTGGAGGCGCTTCAGCAACAGCTGGATGACAAGCTGGCGGCGCAACAGGACATCGCGGTGGATCTTTCCCATGTCAGCGAGATGGATGCCACCGGCTTGCAGTGCTTGTTGTATGCACAGCGTGAACTGGCCGCCGCCGAGCACCACCTGCTGTTGCAGGACCCCAGTCCCACGGTGGTGCAGCTGCTGGGGCTGTGCGGTTGTGATGCTCTGCTGGCCAGCGCGCGATTCTCTTCCGATAGCGCAACCCAATGAGGTGCCACCATGAATATGGATGAAGCCAAACAGGTATTTTTATCCGAGTGTAACGAATTGCTTGAGGTGTTGGAGCAAGGGCTATTGCAGCTGGAGTTCGACGCGGGGGACATGGACAACATCAATGCCCTGTTTCGTGCTGCCCACACCATCAAGGGATCCGGTGGGATCTTCGGCTTCAGCCGCCTGGAGTCGTTTACCCACCGTGTCGAAAACCTGCTCGACCGGCTGCGTGCCGGTGAGCTAAGGGTCAGTGACGCCCTCATCGCCACACTGCTCAAGGCTAAGGACCATATGGCCTGGCTGGTGGACATCGAGATGCAGGGCGGGGCCGAGGGCGAGGGGACGGCGGTGGAATCCGCCCTCGCCGAGCAGATCCACGTGCTGCTCGGTGGCGAGGAGGGCCCGAGCGACGATGCCGTGCCTGAGCATGGGGCGATGGCCGATGGTGTGGCAGAAGAGGGCAGTGGCGCGTGGTTGATGTGGCTGCGCTTTAGCCCGGATATCGTGCGCAATGGCCTCGATCCACTGGCACTGCTCGGCTATCTGGGGCGCGTCGGTGAGGTGGTGCAGGTCTGGCTGGATAGCGAGGCACTGCCCAGGGGCAGTGACTACCACGCCGATCTCTTTTATCTGCCGGTGTTGCTGCATCTTGAACATATAACCGCGGCGCAGATCGACGATGCGCTGGAGTTCTTTCTTGCCGACACCGAGGCGCTCTATACCCGGCTGGATG
>SLDE01000107.1 GCA_007125455.1 Ectothiorhodospiraceae bacterium | reverse complement strand
CCGCACCTGGGCCATCACTGCTGTGTTGCGTTTCTTGGCAAGGGAGGGGCCATTCCCTGCGAAACGCGCCTTGCATTGATGGCCCAGGCGCGCCCTCGGTGTTGACAATATTATTTCGACCTGCCTCCTAAGCTGCGTATCACTTACATCAGTCCATCCGATGAACGCCTTCGCGGCTACAAGGCTGATGAGGTGGTCGGGCGTCATGTCTTTGGCTTGTTTAACAAAGAAGGTATCGCCATCATCGCCGAGGCTCTGCGCAAGCGTCAGGAAGCTGAGCGAGAAGGCCACAGCCTTGGTTTTGTCAATTTTGAGGCCCCCCACCGCTGCAAGGATGGCAGCGTGATTTGGGGGGAGGTGTTCTCAAAGGCGATGAGGGACGAGCACGGAAAGATTACCGGGTATCACGGCATTACCCGGGAGATCACCAAGCGTAAACAGATGCAGGATCAGATCCTGAAACAGGCGTTCTATGACGCGCTGACCAAACTCCCTAACCGCCGCCTGCTCATTGACCGCTTGAACGAGACACTGCTGGCCAGCAAACGTAGCGGGTGTCATGGTGCCTTGATGTTTATCGACCTGGATAACTTCAAGCCGCTGAACGACACACACGGGCATTTTGTGGGTGATCTGCTGCTCATTGAGGCTGCCAAGCGATTAAAAAGCTGTGTGCGAGAGATGGACACCGTGGCACGCTTTGGCGGTGATGAGTTTGTGGTGATGCTTGGCGAGTTGGTTGCGGATCATGCGCAGTCTCTCGCCGATGCCAGGGTGGTTGCTGAAAAGATCCGCCTCAGGCTATCCGCTAACTACCAATTGGACGTTTCGCGCGAGGGTGAGACTGAAAAGATCGTTGAACATCACTGTACCGCGAGTATTGGTGTGGTGGTGTTTCTGGATCACGAAGCGAGTCCGGAAGCGATCATGACATGCGCCGACACGGCCATGTATCAGGCAAAAGAAGCCGGACGAAATACGATCCGGTTCCATGATCCCGAGATGAACAAGTCGCCATCCTCACACGCAGAGAAATGAATCTCCCCATACCTGCCCCCCTAAGGGCAAGTACTCCCTCCCCTCCTCTATCTTCCCCCCTTGGTTCGCTACCGTACAGAACTCTATGGATAACTAGGGGAAGATTGCCTTAATGGTCGGTTTCTGCCTGTAAGCGAAAGCGGTGGCGTGTCACGGGCGAATACGCTCAAGCGTAGTCGTTGCGGATATTCCAGGATGTTGATAGCCGTTTATCGGTGGGTAAACCAAGACCATCATTGCACCCTACAAAAGGAAACAGAAGATGAAGACTCTACTCGTAAGAACGCACATGGTCGCGATGATCGCGATGCTTGGTGGTGGCGTGGCAGCAGCGCAGGCGCAGACGATGACGGGCTATGTTGTCGACTCGACCAACACGCTTGTCATGGATGGTTATGGAAACTGTATTCGCACTGGCTCCTGGACACCGGATCTGGCGATCGTGGAGTGTGACCCGGATCTTGTAAAGACGGCCCAAACCCCGCCGCCGGTAGAACGCCCCGTGGCACCGGCGCCTCGTGCCGCACCGGCACCGGCACCAGCTCCTGTACCAGCGCCTGTTTTGCTTAGCATAGAATCCGATACCCTGTTTGCATTCGATAGCGCCGTGATCCGTGCGGAAGGGAAAAGGGATCTTGATCGGCAGGTGGTGCGGGTGATGAGACAGCAACCACGGATCGAGATGATCACCATCACAGGCTATACGGATCGTATCGGCTCGAGTACGTACAACATGAAGCTGTCCCAGCAACGCGCCGATGCCGTTAGGGCCTATCTTATTGAGCAGGGCGTTTCTGCTGGACGCATTGAGACGAAGGGCATGGGCAGTGCCAACCCGGTGGTTTCATGCGACACGGTGCGAGGGGAGGTGAGCGGTCGCAACAAGGCGCTGGTTGACTGCCTGCGACCCAATAGGCGCGTCGAGGTGGAGATCAAGACTCAGCGCTAGACCCAGTCGGCATGGCGTACAAGGTTGTAGGGGATGTGTCGACGTTGCGGCTGGTTTTTTAAACCAAAAGCCATCGCTGGCGGCACGCTCCCTTGGCCTTTGTTGCCATTCGCTAAATCAACTGTGAATCCAGGGGTATTTTATGGCTAAGGATTTGGGGAGCACAATGAAGATTGTCGGCATCGTTCTTATCGTACTTGGGGCTGGGCTTGGGCTATGGGGGTATGAGTTATCCGGCTCTGTCGGCTCACAGATATCCCAGGCTGTAACCGGGGCACATACCGACAAGGTGATGACCTACTACATTGCTGGGGCTGTCAGTTTTGCCGTGGGTCTCTTTCTGGTGTTCAAGGGCTAACCGAGGAGGGGGTATGGAGATTGTCAACTTATTGATCTTCCTGGCAGTCGGCGCGCTGGTCGGCTGGCTTGCAGGCATCATCGTTAAGGGCAGAGGGTTTGGTTTACTGGGCAATATCGTCGTTGGGATCGTCGGTGCGGTTCTGGGTGGCTTTGTCTTTGGTCTGTTTGGCATAACATCGGGCGGATTGATCGGTGCGATCATTATGGCCACGATTGGTGCGGTCCTGTTGTTGCTCGTGCTGAGGCTTGTAGTCAGGTAGTGTCGTGCCACAAATCAATAGCCCCAGCCAATGGCGGCCATGAATCCCTATTCTGTCCCGCCCAGTGCCTCGGCCAGCAGCTCGATGGGGTGGCGCACCGGGATGCTGTGTCCCTGTTGTTCCAGCCCCTGGCGAAGGTGCAGGGCGCAGCTGGTGTTGGTGGTGAGCACCACATCCGCTTTTGCCTCGGCGATGGCCAGCAGTTTGGGCTGGCGTAGCTGGGCGGCGGCCTCGGGCTGGGTGAGCAGGAAGCTACCGGCGGCACCGCAGCAGCTTGCATTGTCTGGCAGGGGGCTTAACACCAGCTCGGGGATAGGAGAGAGGAGCAGGGCGGTGCTGTCGGGCTGGCGCAGGACATTGCGTTGGCTGCAGGGCAGGTGGTAGACGGCGCGCTGTGGCAACGGCTGTAGTGTCAGCCCCTCGGGCCAGTGCTGGATGACGAACTCGGCCACGTCGACAAAGGGCGCAGCCAGGCCATCGCCATAGAGGCTTTGATATTCATGTAATTGTGCGCCGCAGCCGCTGGCGCAGCCAATCACGGCGTCCACACCCACAAAGGCGGCGATATTGTCCCGTGCCAGTGCGGCGGCCTGTTCCGGTTCGCCGTTGTGTTGGTGCAGTGCGCCACAGCAGCCCTGATTGGCCGGGACTGCCACCGCAAAGCCCAGTCGGGTAAGCATGGCAATCGCCGCCCGGTGAACCGCCCCGTCGAATACCTCACCGACACAGCCGGTAAACAATGCCACCTTGCCGCGCGCTTCGCCCTGGGCAGGATAGTGGCTGGCGAGCCTTTCCCCCTTGGGGATCGCGGGCAGGGTCGCTTCCTGCTCGGCTAGCCCGAGGGCCTTGAGGGCACCGCTACGCCGCGCCAGGGTTTGCAGGCCGCTGCGTTGATACAGGCGCAGCAGCCCGGCCTTGTTCTGTAACCCATCGTGGTCGGCCACGGTTTCCAGCAATCGTTGCAGGCTGGGGTTGTCCTGTTGATGAGGGCGCAGCAGCGCCCGTCCCTGATCGAGGATCTGCCCGTACTCCACCAGCGAGGGGCACATGCGCTCACAGGCACGGCAGCCCAGGCAACGGTCGAGGTGACGGATCAGCGCGGGAGTGGGGGCCAGTTGCCCCCGCGCCAGCGCCTGCAGCAGCGAGATCCGACCGCGCGGGGTGTCTGCCTCGTTATGCCACAGGCGATAGCTTGGGCAGTGGGGCAGGCATTGGCCGCACAGTACGCAGCGATCGGTGGCGGCGAGCAGGGTTTCGTTTGGGGTTGGGGGCAAGGGCTTATCCGCTTGGGTGGTTGGCGCTTCGTGCTATGATAACAGCTCTTTTGTGCCATCCCACAGGGAATGCCCATGTCCTTCTACCAACACCATGTATTCTTCTGCAGCAACCAGCGTGAGGATGGCTGTGACTGCTGCGCAAGCCATAACGCCAAAAAGATGCGCGATCATGCCAAGCAGCGTTGCAAGGTGCTGGGGATCCACGAACCGGGCAAGGTGCGTATCAACAACGCCGGTTGCCTGAATCGTTGCAGCGAAGGGCCGGTGTTGGTGATCTACCCCGAGGGGACATGGTACACCTATGTCGATAAAGAGGATGTCGATGAGATCATCGATAAGCACCTGTTGCAGGGGCAGGTGGTAAAGCGCCTGCAGATCTGAATCCCATGGAACCCATCGTCCAGGCCCGTGGCCTGCGTAAATGCTACGGTGAGCTCACCGTGGTCGACAGCATCGATTTTGCCGTACAGCCCGGTGAATGCTTTGGCCTGCTCGGCCCCAATGGGGCGGGCAAGACCACCACCCTCAAGATGCTACTTGGCATGGTGGTGCCCGATGGCGGTGAGCTGACGGTATTGGGCCACCCGATCCCTGCCCAGGCACGTCACATGCGCCAGCGTCTTGGGGTGGTGGCCCAGCAGGATAATCTCGATCCGGACTTCACCGTGGTGGAGAACCTGCGTACCTACGCTGATTTCTTCGGCATCTCCAGCCACGAGATAAGCGCCCGACTGGATAGCCTGCTCACCTTCGCCTCGCTGGAGCACAAGGCCGATGCGCGCATCGACGCGCTCTCTGGCGGGATGAAGCGCCGCCTGGCGATGGCCCGTGCGCTGGTTAATGACCCGCAACTGGTGATTCTGGATGAGCCCACCACCGGCCTTGATCCCCAGGCGCGCCAGTTGATCTGGCAGCGTCTGCGTACCCTGTTGCAACAGGGGCGCAGCCTGATCCTCACCACCCATTATATGGACGAGGCCCAGCGCCTGTGTGATCGCCTGGCGATCATGGATAACGGGCGTATCCTCGATGTGGGCACGCCCAAGGCGCTGATCGCACGGCACATCGAGCCCCATGTGGTGGAGATCCACGGACCGGGGCTGGAGGCGTTTCGCCACGGGCCCCACGTGCTGCGCAGCGAACTGATCGGCGAGACCCTATTCTGCTACACCGATAGCGAGCGCGCCCTGGTGGATGCCCTCTGTGAGCACCCGCAACTGAGCTATCTGAGCCGGGCGGCGGATTTGGAGGACGTCTTCCTCAAGCTTACCGGTAGGGAGTTGCGAGAATGAGGGCGATTATCCAGGCCCTGTTGTCACTGCGCTGGCTGGCCGTGTGGCGGCGTAATGCCCGGGTGTGGGGCAAGCTGGCCGGGCCGGCGATGCTGGGTAATATCGGTGAGCCACTGCTCTACCTGTTGGCGCTGGGCTTTGGCCTGGGGGCACTGGTGGGTGAGGTCGAAGGGGTGAGCTATATTGCCTTTCTCGCCTCCGGCTTTGTCTGTGCCAGCGTGATGAACACCGCCAGCTTCGAGGGGATCTACTCGGCCTATACCCGCATGGCGGTGCAGGAAACCTGGACCGCCATGCTCTACACCCCGCTCTCGGTGGCCGATATCCTGCTCGGTGAGACGGTGTGGGCCGCCAGCAAGGCGCTGCTCAGTGCCGCCTTTGTGCTGCTGGTGGCCGGCTTTCTTGGCGCGGTGGACGGCTGGTTGGCGCTATGGGTGTTGCCGGTGGCGCTGCTCACTGGGCTGGCCTTCGCCGCGATGGCGCTGGTGATCACCGCCATCTCGCGCAGCTACGACTTTTTCCTCTACTACTTCACCCTGCTGCTCACCCCGATGCTGCTGTTCAGCGGGGTATTTTTCCCCCTGGACGACATGCCCGGACTGGTGGTGCAGCTGACGGCGTTGCTGCCGCTGTGGCACGCCATCGAGCTGGTGCGACCACTGATGTCCGGCGAGATCCCCGGTCAGATCCCGTTCCACCTGCTGGTGCTTGCGCTCTACTGCCTGCTACCCTTGTGGCTGGCTACCCGCTTGGTGTCGCGGCGTTTGCATCGCTAGATTAAAGGGGGATGGGGATGCTTATGATCTTTTGGTCTCTGCGTACTCTGCGCGCTGTGCGATTAAACCGTCTTTGAGGTGAGCGATGTCCGGCTGTGGCTGTGAGATGACCGCGCGCAACGCGCGCGAACGCACCACCCTCAAGTGGCTGCTGGTGATCAATGGGCTGATGTTTGTCGCTGAGCTGACTCTGGGGCTCATCGCCCAGTCCACCGCGCTGATCGCCGATTCCCTCGATATGCTGGCCGATGCGATGGTCTATGCCCTCAGCCTGTATGCGGTGGGCAAGGGGGTGGCGCTGCAGGTGCGCTCGGCGCGCCTTAGTGGCTGGCTGCAGATCAGCCTTGCCTTGCTGGTGCTGTTTGAGGTGGTGCGGCGTTTTATTCAAGGCAGCGAACCGCTCAGTACGCTAATGATGGGGGTCGGGCTGGTGGCCCTGGTGGCCAATGTGTTCTGCCTGTGGCTGATCGCCAGGCATCGTGACGGCGGGGTACACATGCGTGCCTCGCTGATCTTTTCGGCCAATGACGTGATCGCCAATATCGGTGTGATCCTCTCCGGTGCGCTGGTGTGGTGGCTGGGCAGCCGCTACCCGGATCTGATCATCGGTTTTATCATCGCCATGGTGGTGCTGCGCGGTGGGGTGATCATCCTGCGCGAGGCGGCGCGGGAGCAGGCCTGTTCCGCCAGCAAATGAGCTCGCCCCGGCTCTGCTCTCCATGGGCCAGTCCTGTCGCTGTGTCGTTTAGGATGAACAGCTGATCTCCAGCTGCTTGCCCCATTCCGGTGGTGGCGCGGCGTAGCGTTCGTATTCCGGTTGTTCGTCGAAGGGGCGCTGTAAGACCCTGTGCAGGGTCTCGATCTCGGCATAATCCCCCTGTTCTGCAGCGTCGATGGCCTGTTGCGCCAGGTAGTTGCGCAGGATGTACTTGGGGTTGGCCGCCAGCATTTTGCTGCGGCGCTCGGGGAGGGGGCGTGCCTCTTGTTGCAGACGGCTGCGGTAGCGTTCCAGCCAGCTGGCGAAGGGCGCGCCGGGGAACTGGGCACGCAGGCCGGTGTGGCTGATGGCGTCATCCGGGTCGTAGTGGCTCAGGGCGCGCAGGGTGAGGGTGTAGTCGCTGCCCTGCTGTTGCATGGCATCGAGTAGCCCCTGGATGAGAGATTCATCTTCCCTTCCCAGGCTTTCCAACCCCAGTTTGGTGGCCATGCCCTGCCAGTAGTGCTGTTCGTATTGCCCCTGGAATTCATCGAGGATCTGGTTGGCCGCTTCGGCGGCTTGGGCCCGCGGCTCACCGAACAGCGGCAGCAGTGCCTGGCCGAGGCAGCTAAGGTTCCACAGTGCGATGGAGGGCTGGTTGTTGAAGGCGTAGCGCCCTTCGTAGTCGGAGTGGTTGCAGATAAACCGTGCGTCGTAGTCGTCCAGGAAGCCAAACGGGCCGTAGTCGAGGGTGAGACCGAGGATCGACATATTGTCGGTGTTCATCACCCCATGGGCGAAGCCCACCTGTTGCCACTGGCTGATCAGCTCGGCGGTGCGGCGGCTTACCTCGGCAAACATGGCCAGATAGCCTTCCGGGCCGGGCTCCAGCTGTGGGTAGTGGTGGCGCAGCACATAGTCGGCCAGCTCACGTAGTGGCTCGAACTGGCGGCGGTGGTAAAACACTTCGAAGGAGCCAAAGCGGATGTGGCTGGGGGCCATGCGCAGCAGCATTGCGCCGCTTTCGATGCGTTCGCGGTAGACCTCTTCGGTGCTGCCGGTCAGGCACAGCGCGCGGGTGGTGGGGATCCCCAGCC
This sequence comes from Ectothiorhodospiraceae bacterium, assembly GCA_007125455.1. Lineage (GTDB taxonomy): Bacteria > Pseudomonadota > Gammaproteobacteria > Thiohalomonadales > Thiohalomonadaceae > SLDE01. The sequence continues at coordinate 5,281 of SLDE01000107.1, read as the reverse complement.
CGTGCATTGCCTCGCTGCAGAGGTATTCGCGGATACTGGAGCGCAATACCGCACGCCCATCGCCCCGGCGCGAGAAGGGGGTGATCCCGGCCCCTTTGAGTTGCAGCTCCCAGGCTTGTCCCTGTTGGTTGACCACCTCGCCCAGCAACAGTGCGCGCCCATCACCCAGCTGCGGTACGTAGTGGCCAAACTGGTGGCCGGCGTAGAGGGTGGCCACCGGCTCGCTCCCCGGCAGGGCCTGTTCACCACTGAAATAGCGCAGAAACTCGCCCCTTTGTGCCTCCTCGGCTGGGAGATCCAGTAGCGCGGCGGCGTTGGGGTTGAAGGCGATCAGATGACTGCCCTTCAGCGGGGTGGGGGCAAGGCGGGCGTAAAAGCGGTTATCCAGCTCACGGATGAAGCTGTTGCGCAGGTGCAGGTTTTCGAGGTTTTTCATCCTCCAGAGATGGAGGCAATTGTTGACTGCTTCAATAGGTAAGGGGCGGGTGACGGTTGTCACCCGCGCTTTAGCAGGCTGTTAGGTCACTGGCCGTAGTAAGGGTAGGGCGGATACCAGGGTTGTGGCATCGGGCCGTAGCCGTAGGGGGCCGGGTAGTAGGGGCCCGGCTGACCGTAGCCGTAGCCGTAGCCTGGTGCGCCTTGGTAGCCCTGGGGCGGCATCGGGTAGCGGTAACCGTAGTTTGGCATGGGTTGCTGGTAGCCCGGCGCTGGTGGCTGGTAGCCTGGCATGGGCTGCGACCAGTGCGGTGCGGGGGCCTGGCCGTGCTGCGGAGGCATGGGGTAGCCGTACGGTGCCTGTGGTGTGGCGCTGTCCTGGCCCTGTGGTTCGGCAGGTGGTCGCTGGGCATAATAGCCATCACGCGGCATTGCGATGCCGGGCTGCATCATTGCCGGGCGCTCATCCGGGGCTTGCTGCTGGTAGGCGGGGCTGGTGATCCGTCCGGCGTCCGGGTCGAGTTTGAGCCCGGCTGGCGGTTGGCCTTCTGGTGCGGTGGCCTCGTCCTGCCTCGCGGCGGCTTTTTCCTTTGCCTCTGCCTTGGCCTCGGCGTCGATGGCGGCGAGGTAGTCGTCGTCGGCGCTGGCCGGGTGCTGCTGCTCACTCTCGCTGGCATCACTGATGGCGCTGCTGTCCGGGTCTTGAGCCTTGGTCATCTCGCGAACGTAGAGGATGATCAACAGGATGAACACGGCCAGTGCAATGTTGCGCCAGAGCCGCCCTTTTGGCTTGTTGGTGGTGCTTGCTGCAGTTCCCATGGTATTGGCTGCCTCCTGAGTAGATTGTGTGGATCGGTGAGAGTCTTCGGCGTGCTTTTCCGCAGTGCTTTCGCTGGCGGTGTGCGCTGATGCCTGGGGCTCGGTTGCTTTGCTGCTGGCGGTTGTGGCGACTTGCGCCGTAGCCGCAGCGGCGTGTGTGTGGTTTGGCTCCGTGGTGGCTTCCCGTGTCGCCTCGGCGCTCGTGCCCTCCCGAGCCTGTGCTGTGCTGCCCAGCGCCTGCTCGTCCTTGCTGGCTGTTGGGGGCGTGGTGTCGCTGACGGTCTGGTGTGCGTTGGTGGCGCTGTCGGTTTGGGGCTTGTCGGAGGGCGAGGGTGCGCTGCTGGGCTTGACCGCCGTGGCGGCGATAACGGTCGCCTTGCTGGATGCCTTTTTTGCCGGGGCCTTTTTGGCAGCTGCCTTTTTGGTCGGTGCCTTCTTGTTGCTCGCCTTTTTTACCGGGGCCTTCTTGCTGGCTGCCTTTTTCTTAGGCGTTGCTTTCTTGGTGACACGCTTTGTGACGCGGGCCTTCTTGGGCGCGGCCTTTTTGCTTGGCGATTTCTTTGCGGGGGGGCTGGCCTGTTGGTCCGGGCCGCTGCCTTCCGGGGTATCCTGTTCATCTGCCATGATGGACTCCTGCCTTAGAGAAATTTCAAACCCATACCGTCGGCGCTGGTGCGCACCACCTCGGCATCCACCAGCGGGGGATCATCACCGGCCAACAGCCCCGCCTTGACCTGCAGGGTAACGCGACTTCCTACCGGCAGGCACTGCGCCTCTTCCGCCTTGAGGAAGACACCGCCGTCGCAGATGTCGGCGGTGATCAGGTTCATGCTACCACGTTCGGGGTGGGTCAGGGTCACCGGCATCGGTACCTCGATGCGTGGGTTCTTGCGTTGGTTGCTCATGGTTTGGCTTTCTGTTGTATGTGTTTTTGGTGTAGTTATTCATTGCTGCCTGATGGCCGTGTCGATGGTTGTTGGTCCATCAGGTTGATAGTCAGCATTTTTCCGGCGGGGGTCAAGTAGTGTTTTGGGCGCAAAAGCGTTGCTTGGCCTGACTGCTCAGGCGCCGTAGCTGGTACTCACGCCGTTGTGCGCTGCTGCGGTCGTTGGCGTGCTCGTGGTAGACCAGCTCTACCGGGCGTCGGCTACGGGTGTAGCGGGCACCACGGGGGCTGTGGTTGTGCTCGTGTAGACGCCGCTGCAGGTCGGTGGTTACCCCGGTATAGAGGCTGCCGTCGCTGCAGCGCAGCAGGTACACATGCCAAGTACTGTCGCTCATGGGATTGGGCCATCAGTCGTTTTGTGCATGATAGGCCTTGCTGAAAGAGGCGTCCAATCGTCGGCCAAGCTGGTGTGGCGTGCGCGGTGATCCCGCTAATATGGCTGATTTGGTGGAAAATAAGTGTTTACGGGACGTTTTTCCGCTACAATCGCGCCTCTTTTTACCCCTTTTGGAATACCACCCGTGATAGAAAACCTGCGCAATATCGCCATCATCGCCCACGTCGACCATGGCAAGACCACCCTCGTTGACCAGCTTTTGAAGCAATCCGATACCCTGGATGCCCGCACCCAGCTCGATGAGCGGGCGATGGACTCCAACGATCAGGAGCGTGAACGAGGCATTACCATCCTCGCCAAACCCACCGCAATCAAGTGGGGCAAGTACCGTATCAATATCGTTGATACCCCCGGCCATGCCGACTTCGGCGGTGAGGTGGAGCGTGTGCTGTCGATGGTGGACTCGGTGTTGCTGCTGGTAGACGCGGTTGAAGGGCCGATGCCACAGACCCGCTTTGTTACTCAAAAGGCGCTGGCCCGTGGCCTCAAGCCGATCGTGGTGGTCAACAAGATCGACCGCCCCGCTGCGCGCCCGGACTATGCGCTGGATCAGACCTTCGACCTGTTCGATCGTCTGGGTGCCACCGATGAGCAGTTGGACTTCCCGGTGGTTTATGCCTCCGGCCTGAGCGGTTTTGCTGGTCTGGAGTCGGATGTGCGCGAGGGCGATATGACCCCGCTGCTGCAGACCATCGTGGATTATGTGCATCCACCCCAGGTGGAGCCCGAGGACCCCTTCCAGTTGCAGGTCTCCCAGTTGGACTTCAGCAGCTACGTGGGTGTGATCGGTATCGGGCGTATCAGCCGTGGCCGGGTCAAGACCAATACCCCGGTGACTGTGGTTGACAAGGATGGCCAGCGTCGTAACGGGCGTATCCTGCAATTGTTTGGCTTCATGGGCCTGGATCGCGTTGAGGTGAATGAGGCCCAGGCGGGGGATATTGTTTGCTTCACCGGGCTGGATCCGCTGAATATCTCCGATACCCTGTGTGACCCCAACGCGGTAGAGGCCCTGGCACCATTGTCGGTGGATGAGCCGACCGTGAGCATGACCTTCCAGGTCAACAACTCCCCGTTTGCTGGCAAAGACGGCAAATTCGTCACCAGTCGCCAGATCAAGGAACGTCTGGAGCAGGAGTTGGTGCATAACGTGGCGCTACGGGTGGAGCAGGGCTCCGATCCGGACAAATTCCGTGTCTCCGGGCGTGGTGAGCTGCATCTGTCGGTATTGATCGAGACCATGCGTCGCGAAGGTTTCGAACTGGGGGTCTCGCGCCCCGAGGTTATCGTGCGCACCATCGACGGTGAGCCGCAGGAGCCTTTTGAGCAGGTGACCGTGGATGTGGAGGAGCAGCACCAGGGCGGGGTGATGGAAAAGCTCGGTGCCCGTGGTGGTGATCTGAAAAACATGGAGCCCGATGGTCATGGGCGCGTACGCCTTGACTACATTATGCCTGCTCGCGGCCTGATCGGTTTCCGCACCGAGTTTTTGACCGCCACCCAGGGCTCCGGCCTGATCTACAGCGTGTTCGACCATTACGGGCCGTTCAAGCGCGGTGACTACGGTAGCCGTCAGAATGGGGTATTGATCGCCAATGCCTCGGGCAAGGCGCTGACCAATGCCTTGTTCAACCTGCAGGAGCGCGGTCGTCTGTTTATCGGCCACGGTACCGAGGTTTATGAGGGGATGATCGTCGGGCTGCACTCACGCAGCAACGATCTGGTGGTGAATGTCCTCAAGGGCAAGCAGCTGACCAACGTACGTGCCTCCGGCACCGACGATGCCCAGGTGTTGAGCCCTCCGGTGACCCACACCCTGGAGCAGGCGCTGGAATTCATCGATGACGATGAGCTGGTGGAAGTCACCCCCAATCACATCCGTCTGCGCAAGAAGCTGCTGGTGGAGCACGAGCGCAAAAAGGCCTCGCGCAGCAAGGACTAACACCCCCGTGGGGGGGCAGGTCGAGAGCCAGTTCGACTTCGGCCTGTTCCCCCTTAGCGGCTGGGTAGCCTGTCCTGCCAGTCGGCGGGCAGTGCCTGCGGGTGTTTGCTTGCCACCTCCTGGAGTAGCTCACGCAGGCCCTCTATCGTGGCGGCCTGTGTCTTTACCTGTGCACGCAGTTTACCCACTTCCTTCAGCACGGCGTTTTGTTCGGCCCCCTGGCTGATAGTCTCGAGCAATAACAAGCCGTCCCAGGGTTTTCTCACCAGGCTGTGGATCTGTGCCTGGTTGATGGCCTTGCGTAGCATCCCCTCGTCGGAGAATGCGGTGAGGATGATGCGGTAGCTATGGGGCTGGATGGCGCGGAACTTCTCGAGAAAGCGGGTGCCGTCCATTTCGGGCATGCGGTAGTCCGCGACCACCACATCAAACTCCTCTTCCTTTGCCTGGGCCAATGCCTCTGCGGCGGAAGTGAAGCCTGCTACGGTGAATCCCCCTTCGGCGCGCAGTAATCGGGTGAGTGAAGAGACGATGTTTTTTTCATCATCCAATATCAAAACCTTGTGCATACTCCCCCTCCTGAACAATTGTCGATGATCCACATCCTGCCATGGGTATGGCAGAAGGTGGTCTAGCAGGCTGTTGAAATTCTACTCATGCGGCGCGATAGTGCGTTAAAAAATGGCTCAAAATGCTCATTTACTACTTGTAAACTCCGCTTTTTCGCCATTTTTTGCCTTCT
>SLDE01000155.1 GCA_007125455.1 Ectothiorhodospiraceae bacterium | reverse complement strand
TGTGCCAGGTTGGCGATGCGTTGGGTCTTGGGCGGCAGGGGGAGAGGCATACCGGTATAGTGACGCCAAAGGGAATCCTGCACGTAGGCTACCGGCTGGCGAAAACGCTCCAGCAGGGCCAGTCGATCCTTCCAGGATATCTCCAACTGGTTGACCTCCTGAAGGGCCTCATACAGCCGCTTGGCCGTCTCGCCGGTGTTGCCCAGGGGCAACTCCTCCACCCAGCGCTCTACCGCGCTAGTGCGAAAGTCGAAGCTGCCTTTGCCGGGTTTGCTACGTTCAGGAAGGGTAAAATCCAATTTTTTCTGCAGACGTCCCATGTGGCTCTCTCCTCCGGATTGTGGGGGGGGGTACTTGCCACCCAAGTGTATAACACCGCCTTGATTTACGCATCATGGCGCGTCAGCCGACGGGCCGTTTGGCGGCATCCCCTGGTAGTTCGCGCACCAGCCGGGGTAGCAGATAGCCGGGCAATTGGCGGCGTAACTGCTCGTGGATGGCTTGCGCACACTGCTCGGGCAGGTCGTAGTGGGCGGCACCGGCCACTTTGTCCAGCAGGTGCAAGTAATAAGGTAATACCTGCTGCTCAAACAGGCGGTGGCTGAGCTTGGTCAGGGTGGCGCTGTCGTCGTTGACCCCCGCCAGCAATACGCTTTGATTGAGCAAGGTGACCCCGGCGTCATGTAACTGTCCGAGCGCCCGCGCGGTGTCTTGATCCAGCTCCTGTGGGTGGTTGCAGTGCACCACCAGCACCACTGGCCAGGGCTGTGTGGCCAACCATTGCAGCAAGGGGGGATCGACCCGCTCGGGCAATACGATGGGTAGGCGGCTGTGCAGGCGCAGGCGTTTGAGCTGTCCGCCCTCGGCCAGGCGCTTACTAAGCCCTTGCAGTTGGGGGGTGTCGAGCATCAGTGGATCACCGCCGCTGAGGATCAGTTCGTCGACCTCCTGATGAGCGCGCAGGTAGTCCACTACCCCCTGCCACTGGTCTCGTGCAGGGCGTTGTGCATCGTAGGGGAAGTGGCGTCGAAAGCAGTAGCGGCAATGGATGGCACAGGCACCGGTGGCGCTCAGCAGCACGCGGCCGTGGTACTTATGCAGCAGGCCATCACCGGCCTGAGCCGTCAGATCACCTACCGGGTCGTGTCCATAGCCGGCTACAGTCGCCAGTTCCTCTCGCAGCGGCAGCACTTGACGCAACAGGGGATCGTGGATGTCCCCCTTGCGCATCCGTGCCACGAAGCCGCGCGGTACCCGCAATGGGAAGTCCTTGCTGGCCTGTTGGGCCGCATCGAGCAGGCTTTTGGGGAGCTCCAGCAGGGCCAGTAGTTCAGCCGGATCGCGTATTGCTGTGGCCAGGGCATTTTTCCAGCTCGCAGATCGCGCTATCATAGGGGGCTTAGGATTTGACAACATTGTTTTGATTTAACCGATTTCGGGAAACCCTTATGGCCACATACAGCACCAACGAATTCAAACGCGGACTCAAGATTATGCTCGACGGCGATCCCAATGCCATCGTCGAAAACGAGTTCGTCAAGCCCGGCAAGGGCCAGGCCTTCAGTCGTGTCAAGGTGCGCAACCTAAAGACCGGCCGCACCATCGAACGTACCTTCAAGTCCGGCGATACCGTTGAGGCCGCCGACGTGATGGATACCGAGATGCAGTACCTCTATAACGATGGCGAAGCCTACCACTTTATGCATCCGGAGTCTTTCGAGCAGATCGCCGCCGACGCCTCCGCCGTGGGCGATGAGGCCAAGTGGCTCAAGGAGCAGGATATGGTGGTGGTTACCCTGTGGAACGACGTACCCATCAGCATCACCCCGCCCAACCACGTGGTGCTCACCGTCACCGAGACCGATCCCGGCCTGCGTGGTGACACCGCCACCGGTGGCACCAAGCCCGCCATCTGCGAGACCGGCGCGGTGGTGCAGGTGCCCTTGTTCGTAGAGATCGGCGACCAGCTCAAGGTCGACACCCGATCCGGTGAATACCTTGGCCGCGCCCGCGACTGACTTTGTCTCAACGCAGAGGCCGCAGAGGCCGCAGAGAAAAATCTACTCAATAGGTTCGTGGCCTATGAGGTCGGGGAGTGAGAGCAGCAGTGTGCCGTCTTACTACCCAACATGAGGTAATATATTACCTCTGCGCTCCCTGCGTTCTCTGCGTTGTGAGCTTTTTAGTTTATCTCAACACAGAGGCCGCAGAGAAAATCTACTCAATAGGTTCGTGGCCTATGAGGTCGGGGAGTGAGGAGCAGCAGTGTGCCGTCTTACTACCCAACATGAGGTAATATATTACCTCTGCGCTCCCTGCGTTCTCTGCGTTGTGAGCTTTTTAGTTTGTCTCAACGCAGAGGCCGCAGAGTGCACAGAGAAAAGGTGGGGCTTCTTTATGTATTGGTTACCGGGTAACCGGAAGGGATACATCTCCCTCTGATACATAAAATTCTCCGTGATCTCCGTGATCTCTGTGTTGCATTGTTATATTAAAATGAACTGGCGACCATCGGCCGATCTGGCCACCCTGCGTGAGCGGGCCCGTATCCTTGCCGGGATACGGGCCTTTTTTGCTGAGCGAGGGATACTGGAGGTGGAGACTCCCATCCTCAGCCGGGCGGGGGTGTGCGATCCGCAACTGACGAGCCTCGCTAGCCACTTTATCGGCCCTGGCCACGGGGCGGGTTTGCCCCTGTATCTGCACACCTCTCCCGAATACGCCATGAAGCGCCTGTTGGCGGCGGGCAGTGGGCCTATCTATCAGATTTGCAGGGTGTTTCGTCAAGGTGAGGTGGGCAGACGCCATAACCCCGAGTTCACCATGCTGGAGTGGTACCGCCCCCACTGGGATCATCATCGCCTGATGGACGAGGTAGAGGCCCTGGTGGCCCCGATCCTGGGTCTGTCTGGCCCTGCCCGCCGCCTCGATTATCGCGCTGCCTTTCTGGAATATGCCGCCATCGACCCGCTGAGTGCCGATCTTTCGGCCCTGCGCGCCTGCGCCGAACGGCTGGGCTGCGGCGGGATCGAGATGGGTGAGGCGCGCGACGGCTGGCTCGATCTGATCCTCAGCCACCATATCGAACCGCAACTGGGCCAAGACGGGCTGTGTTTCCTGCAACACTACCCGGCCTCCCAGGCGGCATTGGCACGGCTAAGCCCCAAAGACCCGCGCCTGGCCGAACGCTTCGAGCTCTACTACCAAGGGATCGAACTGGCCAACGGTTTTCACGAACTGAGCGATGCGGCCGAACAACGCCGCCGTTTTGAGGCCGATGGACTCCAGCGCAAAGGGATAGGGCTGGATACCCCGCCCATCGACGAACACCTGCTTGCAGCGCTGGAGCACGGCCTGCCCGACTGCGCCGGGGTCGCACTGGGGCTGGATCGGCTGATCATGCTGGCCCTGGGAAAGACCCACATCAGCGAAGTGCTGGCCTTCGACTTCGAGCGTTGTTGAGTCAGGTACCTAATGATAGTCCTGTCGGACCATCGTTAGAGAACCAAACAGCTAGCGCCCTTGTGAATCGTGTAAGCCCTCGCCCAACCAGGGCGTCCGCATGCCGTTTAATTAGGCAGGTATAACCCCCTGAT
>SLDE01000233.1 GCA_007125455.1 Ectothiorhodospiraceae bacterium | reverse complement strand
GGTCAACAGGACTGGTCTGTGTGTATCGTTCACCCGGCTTACGACTTTGCCCGGGTTGACCTTGAGGTCGGATAGAGGAATGACATCCTCTGAAAATTTCGTTTGCATGCTAGCGCCCTCGCTGAAGACAGGGCCATTAATAGCACCTGTATATAGGTGCGGTCAAGGGAACTACGACCCACGCGGGCGCTTGCCTGGGCCTCATGAAACATAGCGCCTAAGCTCAGGGGCGTTTGAGGCGATGCCTGTTTTTGCAGCAGCAAAAAGGGGCATCGGGTCAAACGTCCCCTGCCGCGCCTTGTTGAGCGGCGCGGCACCCACGCTACGAATGGCCATCTTTGAAGGTGCTCGTTTTGTTTAACGCGATGACATAGCTGACGGAACAAGGACAGCCACGGAACAAGGACAGCCATGCCCTGGTCAGAGTATGAACGCAAGGCCCAGTGGAGCTAACATACTGTCTGCATAGCGGGCGCTGCCCGGCAATGGTACTCTGCGCTGCAAGAATGGGATCACGGCTTGAAGATATGGCACAGGACAGTTTGATCACGGTAGAACACCTGTCACGCCGCTACGGCGAGCAGGTGGCGGTTAACGACCTCAGCTTTTCGGTGGCGCGCGGTGAGGTGCTGGGCTTTCTCGGCCCGAATGGGGCGGGCAAGTCCACCACCATGCAGATGCTTACCGGCAACCTTGCCCCCGGCACCGGGAGGATCACCATCAACGGTATCGACCTGCTGGAGCAGCCGCGTGAGGCCAAGCGCCATTTGGGTTATCTACCGGAGCAACCGCCGCTCTATCGCGATCTGACGGTGGATGAGTATCTGCGCCTGTGTGCACGCCTGCACCACATCCCGCGCAGCCGCCTCGGCGCTGCAGTGGATGATGCCAAGGGGCGCTGTGGGCTGGGCGAGGTGGGCCGTCGGCTGATCGGCCACCTCTCCAAGGGTTACCAACAGCGGGTGGGGATCGCCCAGGCGATCATCCACAATCCGGCGGTGGTGATCCTGGATGAGCCCACCGTCGGCCTCGACCCCATCCAGATCCGTGAGATCCGCCATCTGGTGCGCGAGCTGGGCGGTGAGCACAGTGTGATCCTCTCCACCCACATCCTCCCCGAGGTACAGGCTACCTGTGATCGGGTGCAGATCATCCAGCGCGGCCAGCTAGTACTCAGTGACAGTATTGCGGGGATCCGGCAGCGTATGCGTGGTGGCAGTCTGCTGCTGGGCCTGCAGCATCCCCCTGGCGAGGCGGCGCTGCTGGCCATCCCCGGCGTGCAAGGGGTGGAAACGCTGGAGCCCCAGCGCCTGCGCATCCGTTACGATAGCGAAGCGTCCACCGCCCAAGGCCCGGCCGAGGCACTGGCTCAGGCGGCGGTGGAGCAGGGCTGGGGGCTGTTCGAACTGAGCCCGGAACAGCGCTCGCTGGAGGAGATCTTCGTCGATCTCACCACCCGCGACGATGCCCCACAACCGGGAGAGGCTGCCTGATGATCCACACCCTTGCCGCCCACGAACTGCGCAGCCTGTTTCTCTCGCCGCTGGCTTGGGTGATCCTCGCGGTGGTGCAATTCATCCTCGCCTGGATCTTTCTCGCCCAGCTGGATCTCTACATGGAGTTACAGCCACAGCTGGCCACCATGGAACACCCGCCTGGGATCACTGAGCTACTGGTGACCCCGCTCTACTCCAGCGCCACTCTGTTGATGATGCTGGTGGTGCCGCTGCTGTCGATGCGCCTGCTCAGCGAGGAGCGCCGCGCCCGCACCCTGCCGCTGCTGTTGAGCGCCCCCATCACCATCAGCCAGATCGTGCTGGGCAAGTACCTGGGGCTGCTGGGCTTCCTGTTGCTGATGGTGTTGCTGAGCAGTCTGATGCCCCTCTCGCTGCTCACCGCCGGACGGCTGGATCTGGGGCTGTTGGCCGCCAACCTGCTGGGACTTAGCCTGATGCTGGCCGCCTTTGCCGCCGCCAGCCTGTATATCTCGGCGCTTACCCAGCAGCCGGTGGTGGCCGCGGTGGGTAGCTTCGGGCTGCTGCTGTTGCTATGGATCATCGACTGGAGCGGCGGTGAGGGGGTATTGGGCTGGCTCTCGCTGCAGGGCCACTACCAGGCCCTGTTGCAGGGCCTGTTCAGTAGCGCCGATGTGGCCTATTACCTGCTGTTTATTACCACCTTCATCGTGCTGGCGATCCGCCGCCTCGATGCCGAACGCCTACAGAACTGACCATGCAAACCAACCGCAAACTTCGTATGCAACTGCGCCTGCAGGGGGGGATCTTCATCGCCCTGCTGCTGCTGGTGGTCGGCCTGCTCGCCTGGCTGAGTACCCGCTATGTGGTTGAGGCGGACTGGACCGCCGCCGGACGCCACACCCTCTCCGAAGCCAGCAGCCAGGTGCTGGACGAGCTACAAGGACCGCTACGCATCACCTCTTTTAGTCGTGCCGAGCTCAGCCCTGAGCTGCGCCAGCGCAGCCGCGAGCTGGTGGCGCGCTACCAGCGCCATCGTGGCGACATCGAACTGATCTTTGTCGACCCCGACCAGCGCCCGCAACAGGTACGCGAGTGGGGGGTACAGGCCGAAGGGGAGCTGGTGCTGGAGTATATGGGCCAGCGGGAAAACCTGCGCACCCTCGGCGAACAGGCACTGACCAACGCCATTATGCGCCTGCTGCGAGACGACGAGCGTAAGGTCTATTTTATCACCGGCCATGGCGAGCGCCGCTTCGACCGCCAGGCCAACCACGATCTCAGCCAATGGGCCGAGCAGCTACAGCAGCGCGGCTTTGACTTCCAGCAACTCAACCTCTCAAGCACACCGGAGATCCCCGCCGACGCCAGTGCACTGGTGCTGGCCAGCCCGCAATTGCCACTCCATCCCGGCGAGGTGGCGCTGCTGGTGGACTACCTGGAAGGGGGCGGCAACCTGCTGTGGCTGAGCGAACCGGAACGCCCCGAGGGGCTGGCCCCGTTAAAGGAGGCGCTGGATCTGCACTTCGTCCCCGGCACCCTCATCGACCCCACTGGCCAGCGCCTGGGGATCGACAACCCGGCCATCGTGCTGGTGCCGGAGTATCCCGCCCACCCCGTCAGCCAGGGGCTGGAGGCATTGACCCTGTTCCCCATTGCCCACGCCATCCAGCAGTACAGCGACAGCGCCTGGCAGAGCTTTCCGCTGCTCAACACCCTGCCCAATAGCTGGGCCGAGACCGGCCCCCTGGATGGGGAGGTTCGCTTTGATGACACTGAAGATACCCCGGGGCCACTCACTATCGGCCTGCTGCTGGAACGCAGTATCGAGGGCACAGACGGTATACAGGCCCAACAACGGGTGGCGGTACTGGGCGACGGCGACTTTCTCTCCAACAGCTTCCTCGGCAATGGTGCCAACCAGGAGCTGGGCGATCGCCTGCTCAACTGGCTAAGCCACGATGACCGCTTTATCGCCATCGCCCCGCGCACTGCCCCCGATACCCGTCTGGATCTGGAGCGCAACCACATCATGCTGATCGGCTTTGGCTTCCTGGTGGCACTGCCGCTGCTGTTGCTAGCGAGCGGCCTGACGATCTGGTGGCGGCGGCGTCGGCGCTAGGACAACACATCATGAATACGCTGCGTAAACGTCTATTGCTCAACCTGACCCTGCTGGTCGTGGTTGTGGGTCTGATCGCCCTGGTGCTGCACGAACAGCGCGACGGGGAGGCGCCCGAAGACCATCGCCTGCTGGGGCTGGAGCAGGAAGCCATCGAGCAACTGCGTATCGAGCGTCCCGAGCAGCCGGCGGTGCATGTCGTGCGGGACGCCGATGGCCAGTGGCAACTGCGCGAGCCGCTGGCAATCGCCGCCAACCGCCAACGTATCGACTCGCTGTTGCGCGTCGCCCGTCTGCAATCGCTGGGCAGCTTCCCGCTCGCCGGCGAAACCCTGAGTGACTATGGCCTACAGACCCCGGTGGTCACGCTGGTGGTGAACGATACACTGCGCCTCGACTTCGGTGGCCACACCGCCCTGGACTACCGTCGCTACCTGCGCCTGGGTGAGACCATCCACATCGTTCCCGACACCCTCTATTACCACCTGATCGGCGAGCCCCACGGCTTTGTTGCCCATCGCCTGCTGCCTGAGGGTGCGCGCATCAACGCACTGGAGCTACCCGAGCGGCAACTGTACCGCCACGACAACCAGTGGCGACTGGAGCCCGAAGATGCACTGCGCTCCGCCGATGACATCCAGCGCCTGCTGGATGCCTGGCAGCATCCGGGGATCATCCAGGTTCGCCGCTATCAGGGGCAGGAGGGCAGCCCGATCCGGGTCCACTTGGAAGATGGCCGTGAACTGGCCTTTCTCCTACTCCGCGAAGAGGAGATCGCCCTGGCCCGCCCCGATCTGGGGATCCAGTACCAACTCAGCGCTAGCGGCGCCCGCGAATTATTGGGCCTGCAAACACAGGAATAGGCGGGAGACTGTAGGCGGAAAAATGAATCCACTCAGTTCATTCTCCAAACGGTTGCAGCCATTTCAGCCATACGCTTCTGGCGTGCTTCTATCGTGACTTCGTTCCACTCATCATAGCGTTCGGCGAGGCTCTGGGTTATCTCAAACCTGCTGCGACGATAAACCTCTCGCTTGGCCTCATAGCCACAGTTACCCAGATCACGGTTAGCGCCTGCTTCCAACGGCGTCATATTGCCCAGGCGATAGACACAGCGCTCTTGCTGATTTTCATCCATGTGGCTCCATGCCTCAGAGGGGCTTTCAGGTAAAACATGTTCAAGGTTGTAAGTATTGCTGTCAAAGTCGAAAGCCTTGCCAGAACGCTGTTTTTCCAACGCAAACAAGATGTAACGCACCACTTTTTTGTTACGGCTGTTGGTTGTCTTCAAGGTTTTACTGGCAAATGCCGCTTTGAAGGCTTGATCGTCCGGGTAAACATCCCCCAAGGCCTTCAGTACATCCTGTAGGCTTGTGTACTCTCTTCGGCTGAGTTTGCGAGCGATATCGTTGTAGACCCGCTCCTGCTCGTGGGTCTGCAGTCCACAAATCACATTGTAACGTAGTGATATCACCGCGATGGCGCGCAATATGCGGCTAAAGCTGGCGCGTTCCTGGTCATGGAATCGCCGGTAACAGGCCATCAGCATCGCCAAAGGCTGGCGCACGTTAAACATCATTAATTGCTCCAATGCTCCACGTTCATCACGCTCCCACCCATAATGCATGGGGTCACGCAGCGCGGCATAGATTTCAGCCGAGTGGTCCAACTCACGCACCAGAGCAAACGCAGCTTCCTTGGTGGTAACGTGGCGACGAATGGTTTTAAACAGATCGGATTTGCGCACCAGTCGGTTGCCGCTATTCCAGAATACTCGCAAAAACTCAGGGAAACTCTCGCTGCCCAGCAAGTCCACGATGCGTTCCCAACGCTCCTCCAATGCTTTCATCTCTGCCTCGTGGAGATCGCCGTTGCTGATCAAAGAGAACAGATAGTTCTTTAGCAGGTCGGTTGATGACAGGCGCACCCCTCGGGCATTCAGGGTTTCAAACACCTTAAAAGCATTCAGCTCATCAGTGACGGTAATGACAGTAAAAAACAGCTTGTCCACCAAGGTATCAAGCATGGCAGCAAAGTCATGTCCACTGCTTTGCGTGTGCATAAAGCGCTGAGTGAACCGCTCTTTAAACCAGAAAAATGCCTTGCGTAGCTGGTGCTCTGAAGCGTGGAGGTTCCGCTGTGGCATCCTGTCCAAAGTCACCAAATAGGTTTGATAAAAGCGGTTGTTATGGCGATTCAACTCAAGCTTGGATCGAGGCACCAGCGTTACAGGGTCCACGTAGCCGATATAACTGTTCTGTAGCTGCTCTTTACGACGCAGGTTATTTTCTGCGTCGTACCCTGTGTCAACGAGCTCCTGCAGGTACGCCAGCCCTGCTAGAATCATCACGCTCAGGGTGGTGATCCGTTGCTGACCGTCAATGATGTCAAAGCGCTTGTTATCCGATGTTTGTAAAACCAGATAGCCCATATAGTGCGCAGGCTCGCCATCTTCTTCGAACAAGGCAATGATGTCCTGCCAGAGATCATCCCACTCATCCTCAGACCATGAATAGTCACGCTGAAACGGCGGCACACGGTAGCTGAGCCCATTACCCAGCAACTGCCGAAAGGTGTTATTCGTGGTATTGAAATTCATCGACATATGATAAGTCTTGGCGTTATTGTTAATCGCATCTGACGATTCTAGCACGGTGGCTGTTGTCAGCTACAAAGTGCTCATGGCGCATGAAGGCAACCACATCGTCATGTCGGGCTAGCTACTCCTCTTCCAGCAGGCGGATGGTCGCTGCCGCGGTGGCGCGGTCGATGTCCAACTGGATCACGCAGTATTCAGACAAGGTGTCTTGCGGGGTGGGGTCGTCGGCACAGCTGCAGCCGGCGATGATGCTTTGGTAGTGCAGCCCCAGGCGTAGGCGGATCACATCGCCGTGCTGCTCGGCACCGAGCAGCACGGGCGCCACCGTCCCTTCCAGGGCGTGGCTACCCTGGCGCAGCCCCTGCTGCAGGGGCAGGCTATGCCCCGCCACCGCCAACAGCTCCTTTTTTACGGTTGCCTCAAAGCCGGGCGATGGCCAGGCCTGCAGGCTGTGTTCCAGTCGGATCATATCTTCCCCCTTAATCTCACCCTGACTTGTATCCCTGCATCACGCCCCAATGTATGGGATAGCCCGAGCCAGTATAGCCCCCTTTCCAACCATACCCCAGCGACCATGCCCGAACTGCCTGAAGTGGAAACCACCCGATGCGGTATTGCCCCCCATGTGACGGGGCAGGATGTACACCAGGTGGTGATCCGCCAGCCACGCCTGCGCTGGCCGATCCCCCGCGAGCTGCCCCGGCTGCTCGGCGGGCGGCGCATCGAACAGATCCGCCGCCGCGCCAAATACCTGCTCTTCGACTGTGGCCACGGACACCTGCTGATCCACCTGGGCATGTCTGGCAGTCTGCGCATGGTGCGCGCCGACACCCCGCCAGACAAGCACGACCACCTGGACATCGTGTTCACCAATGGCCAGGCACTGCGCCTGCACGACCCGCGCCGTTTTGGCGCGGTGCTGTGGTGTGAGGGCGATCCATACACCCACGAACTGCTTGCCAGCCTTGGCCCGGAGCCGTTGGGTGACGGCTTTAGCGCCGACTACCTTTACCCACGGCTGCGCGGACGCAAGCTGGCGATCAAGCAGGCGATCATGGACAACAAGCTGGTGGTGGGGGTCGGCAACATCTACGCCAATGAGGCGCTGTTTCTGGCTGGGATCCGCCCCACCACCGCCGCTGGACGGCTCAGCCGGGCGCGGGTGGAGCGGCTGGTGGCCACCATCCGCCAGGTGCTGGCAGCCGCCATCACCCAGGGGGGCACCACCCTGCGCGACTTTGTCGGCGGTGATGGCAAGCCGGGCTATTTCGCCCAGCAACTCAAGGTCTACGGGCGTGAAGGGCTGCCCTGCCTGAGCTGTCAAACCCCCATCCGCCAGCGGGTTCAGGGCCAGCGCAGCAGCTGGTACTGTCCCCAATGTCAGCGGTGAGCTAGCCGATGCGGCACTGGTTGCGCCCACCCTCCTTGGCCTTGTAGAGGGCCGCATCGGCGCGGGAGAAGACCTGCTCGGCGCTATCCTGCCCCTTAAACTCACTGTACCCGCAGGAGATGGTGATCGGCACCCGCTTGCCGCGAAAGTGAAACTCGCAGGCCGCCACGCTCTTGCGCAGGTGTTCGGTCACCTTGGCGGCCCCATCCAGGTCGGTCTCGGGCATGATCAGTACAAACTCCTCGCCACCGAAGCGGGCGACGAAGTCGGTCTCACGGATCTGGCGCTGCAACAGCTTGGCGATCACCGTCAGTACCTTGTCACCGGCCTGGTGGCCATAGGTGTCGTTGACCGACTTGAAACGATCGACATCCCAGACCGCCATCACCAAACCGTGGCCGTAGCGCTTCCAGCGGGCATACTCCAACTCCATGCGCTCATTATAGGCAAGGCGGTTGGGCACCCCGGTGAGCGGATCGACCATCGCCAGGTCGCGCTGCTGCTTGACGCGCTGGCGCAGCCGCTCCGACTCTTGCTGCATATTGCGCATACGCTCGTTGAGTTGCTGCACCTGCTGCTCGGCCTGCTCCAAACGCTGACCCTGATCCTGGCGAAACTGGGTCATGTGGCTGCGGATGGTGTCCACCCGCGTGGCGATGGTCTGTTTGAGACTGTCCAGATCCTGCGCGAGACTGACCGTCTGGGTGATCCCATCCATCTGCTCACCCACCTGGCGGTCGAGCAGGCGGCCCCCTTCGAAGGCCTCTCGCTGATTGCTGACACTCAGCTGGATCCCCTCGTCGATCTCGCGCAGACGCTCGGTGATCAGGGACAAAAAGCTTTCGATCTCGCTCTTTTCGTCCATCAGCCGATGGCGCATCTCGCGCACCAACTCGGCGATGGCACCGATCACCCGTTCCATGTGTTCGGCCACATCCGGGCGCGCCAGGATCTCACGGATGGCGTTGACCTCATCCTCCAGCTCTGCGGGCACCTCAAGTCGTTCCAGCAGTTGCAGCATCAGCTCGACACTGCTCAACTCCTCGCCATCGACCACCGGCTGGGGTGGTCCCAGGTGCAGCAAGCCCGCTAATTCACGCCCCAACCGCAGCAGCTCGGCCTGTTGGCGGCTCCCGTCGATGCGCTCCTGTAGGGCCTGCTGGTCTACGTCGGGATGGTCATGCAGGCGATCAAGCATGCTACTGAGTACCTGTCGTCCCGAATGGAGGGTATCCTCGCTGTCCGCCTCACGGGCACGCCCCGGCAACAACTTGCTCAGCAGACCACGCTTGCCCGCCTCCTGCCCATCATCCCCCTGCTGCTGCCAGTGCAGGGCATCTTCGATGAGGATGATAAACGCCTCGATCAGCTTAGCCTCGGGCACCTCGTCGGCCTGCAACAGCTGCTTTTGCAGTGCCTTGGCACGATGGCCCATACCGTGGGGAAAATCGATGCGTCCGAGGATGGACTCCAGCAATTCGTTGGCCGCGGGGGGGGGATCGCCGACCTTGCGGGATTCATCCAGCCGCCGGATCGGCCCGGCCATGCGCTCCAGCAGGGTACGTAGCTCGTCCCCGTCGATGCCGCTGCGCAGGCCACGACGCAGCTTTTCCAGCAGGATGTTGAGCTCGTGATCGTGGCTGTCAGCTGCCAGGGTGAGGCGGGCCAAGCCCTGGCGCAGCACCTGTTCCACCGTAGACCATTGCTGCTCCTTTACCTCCAGCTCATCAAGCGAATCGAGGTATTTTTGCTTCCAGTGTTCTGACTCGGCCTGTTCGTCCATCGCATCCACCCCGTTAACTCAGAATGATACTTTGCGGCAGCTTCAGCTCCATGGCAATAGGCAGGTGGTCGGAGTGGGCCTGATTTAACACTTGGCACCTCTCCACCGTCAATTCGCGACTGACCAGGATGTGGTCAATATTGCGCTCGGGACGCCAGCTGGGGAAGGTGTGCAGCACCTCATCCGGTTCACGCAGATGGGTTTTGCGAAACAGGGTCAGCATCTCACGGCAGTCGTGAGAGCAATTGAGATCCCCCATGAAGACCACGTGGCGATGTTGATTGACCAGTTCGGCAATAAAATCCAGTTGGCGTTGACGGGTTCGCGATCCCAGCGCCAGGTGGGCCATGATCACCACCAACGCATCCTCGCCATGGCCATAACGACTCAGCAATGCACCGCGCCCTGGCAACATGCCGGGCAGTTTGTGTTCAGTGACCTCGCTGGGGCGAAAGCGCGACAGTAGCCCATTGCCATGCTGGGCGATGCGCCCGATATTGCGATTGAGCTGATGGTGCCAGAAGGGGTAGTTGGCCTTTTGCGCCAAATACTCGGTAAGGTGCACATAGCCGGTGCGATGGCTGCCCGCATCCAGTTCTTGCAGGCCGACGATGTCGTACTCGCGCAGCACCTGGGCAATGCGATCGAGGTTCTCCATACGACGCTTGGCGGGCAGAAAGTGCTTCCAGCTTTTGGTCAGGTAGTGGCTGGGGCGGGTGCTGCTGATCCCCACCTGTACGTTATAACTAAGCAGGCGCAGACGATGACCCGCATCCGTTGATGGCTGTGGCTTCATGGGGTGTACCGTATCTGCCGGGCATGGTGTGCGCTGAGCATCATACCGGGCAGATCATCTCCCCGAGGGTGGCGGTGAGCTTGAGGTTTTCGCTGTAGTCTACCGGGCAGTCGATCACCGTCACCTGCTCGCTGGCCAAGGCCTCGCGCAACACCGGCAGCAACTGCGCGGCACTATCCACCCGTACCCCGCGTGCACCGAAGGATTCGGCCAGCATGACAAAGTCCGGGTTATTAAAATCGACGTTGGAGGCGCGTCCGAACTGGTTCATCTGCTTCCACTTGATCAAGCCGTAGCCGCTGTCGTTCCAGATCAGCACGACCAGCGGGGTCTTCATCCGCACGGCGGTCTCCAGTTCCTGCACATTCATCAGGAATCCGGCATCGCCGGTCACCGCCACCACCTTCCGCTCGGGCAGGGCAAGCTTGGCGGCGATGGCACCGGGCAGGGCGATCCCCATGCTGGCAAAGCCATTGGAGATGATGCAGGTATTGGGCACCTCGCAGCGGAACATGCGTGCCATCCACATCTTGTGGGCACCCACATCGCAGATCACGATGTCTTCCAATTCCATCGCGGTACGCAGATCCCAGATGATCTTCTGTGGCTTGATGGGGAAGCCGTCATCGGTGCTACAGGCGTTCATCTCGCGGATCAGGGCCTCACGCAGCGGACGCATGGTGTGGCCCTGATGGGGGGTGGCCAGCTCACCGATGCGGATCAGGGCGTGCTTGATATCCCCTACCACACCCACGGTGACCGGATAGTAGGCATCCACCTCGGCGGGCATGGTATCGATGTGGATGATCGAACGATCCCGGCTGGGGTGCCACAGATAGGGGTGGTACTCCACCAGATCGTAGCCGATACAGATGATCAGATCGGCACCATCAAAGCCACAATGTACGTGGTCCTTGGCCTGCAGGCCGGCACTTCCCAGGGTCAGTGGGTGCTTGAATGGCATCACCCCCTTGGCCATGAAGGTGTTGGCCACCGGGATGTTCAGCCGCTGGGCAAAATCCGCCAGTTGCTGCCACGCCTTGGCGCGGATCACCCCGTTACCGGCGAGGATGATCGGGTTCTTCGCATCGGAGATCGCACGGGAGGCCCGCTCCACCTGATCGGTGGCCGGTTCCGGGAGCATCGGATTCTTCACCGGCAAGGGGTAGTCGTCCACCTCCATTTCGGCGATGTTCTCTGGGAACTCGATAAAGCTGGCACCGGTCTTCTCGGTCTGCGCCAGCTTGAAGGCCTTGCGTACTACCTCGGGGATGATATTGGGGGTAAGCAAGCGCGAGGAGTACTTGGTGATCGGCTGGAACATCTGCTCCAGATCCAGCACCTGGTGAGACTCCTTGTGCAGACGATGGGTCGATGCCTGCCCGGCGATGGCCACCAGCGGTGCGTGATCCATATTGGCGTCGGCCACCCCGGTGATCAGGTTGGTTGCCCCTGGCCCCAACGTGGCAAGACAGACCCCGGCCCGCCCGGTCAGGCGGCCATAGACATCGGCCATGAAGGCAGCGCCCTGTTCATGCCGGGTGACAACAAACTTGATCGGGGAATCGAGCAGGGCATCCATTACGTCGAGGTTTTCCTCGCCGGGGATGCCGAACACGTACTCCGTACTCTCGTTTTCCAGGCAGCGTACGAACAGCTCCGAGGCCTTCATGCGTAGATCTCCTTAGCGGTTGGCGAGGCGCTCGCCCTCCTGCTCGGCCAGGGTGTTGATGGTGGCGAAGAGGTTTTCGTATGTACCGGCCATTGGTCCGGTGACCACGTAGCGGCCATTGATCGCCATGGAGGGCACACTGTCGATGCCGTAGCGACGGGTGAGATCCGCTGCACGGCGCACCTGGGTCTGTACCGCGAAGGACTTGAAGCTTTTATCAAAGTCCTCGCCACTGACACCGATCTGCTCAAAAAAGCGGCGGATCTGTGCCTCATTCTGCATCGGCTGGTTGAAGCGGTGGATGGCATGGAAGAAGGGTTCGTGGAACTGTTCCATCACGCCAAGATCCTTGGCGGTGTAATAGGCGCGGGCGTGCAGCTCCCAGGCTGGATTGCTGAAGATGGCCGGCAAGCGAACGAACTTCACGTTCTCCGGTTTGTTTTCCAGCCAGCGATCGATGTGCGGTTCCATGTTGTAGCAAGCGGGGCAGCCGTACCAAAACAGCTCCACCACGGTGATCTGATCGCCGTCGATACTTACCGGTGGGTCGACACGCTGGTAGTCGCGTCCGGATTGCAACGCCTCAGCCTGTGCCGTGGCGACCATCAGCGCGCTCAGCAGCAGCGCCAGTAGATACTTGTGAATGTGCATAGTCTTCTCCAATCTGATTATGTTTGTACTATACCTGATGTTCTGGTGCTAGTGTGACACCAGGGTGCATGGCTAACGCAACTAACAGGGAGAATCCCCCATGAGCAGTCAGTCCAATATCCCACTGACCGATTTCCTTACCCAGCAGTATCTCTGCGAGGCGATGACCACGCGAGAGATCCAGACTCTATTAGAGTTTACCGAGGAGGTGAAGTTCAGAAAGGACAATATCATCGCCGACATCGGCGAGGTAGGGGAGGCGCTCTACTTCGTCGTGGAGGGTGAGGCGGCCCTGCAGCACGAGTCCGATGGAGCGGCAGTGGAGATCGGTCGCGCCCGCGCTGGTGGGATGATCGGCTCAATGTCCTTCTTCGATCGCCAGCCGCGTTCGGTACGCATCATCGCCATGGCCGACAACACCCGCCTGATCCGCCTCAGCCGGGTGATGTACCAACGCCTGCGCATCGAGCATCCCTTCATCGCCGTCAACCTGTTGGAAGACGCCATCGTCAGCCTCGATGCACTGTTCCGGCGTGTCAGCCAGGATGTGGCGGCATTCTCGCGCTACGTATACGGGGG
>SLDE01000026.1 GCA_007125455.1 Ectothiorhodospiraceae bacterium | reverse complement strand
GCTGGAGTTTTCAGTCCACCAGATGCCCACACTGGCCGAGCAAGGAGCGGGCTACATTGTAGTTGCCGTCTGTGGCGAGTGGCGCGACGGCGAGGCCTACGACGACGCCTGGCAACTGCCCCATAAGCAGCGCGAGCTGCGCAGGCGCTTTATGGCCAGGGTTCCCGCCAATACGGATTCAGTGGTGAGACAGCCACCGGCCTGAAGGCCAACCTACTCCTTAGCACCACGACGCTCCAGGGCATTCTCGATCAATGAGTAAAACACCGGCACCACCAGTAGCGCGAGGATAGTCGAGCTGATCATCCCGCCGATCACTACCACCGAGAGCGGGCCGACGGTATCGGCCCCTGCACCCCAGCCAGTGGCGGCGGGTAGCAGTGCGAGGATCAGGGTAAGCGAGGTCATCACCACCGGACGCATCCGCAGCGGGCAGGCCTCTTTGAGCGCCTCGTCCACGCCTTTGCCCTCGGCACGGTACTGGTTGGTGAGATCCACCAGCAGGATGGAGTTTTTCGATACCAGTCCGATCAGCAGGATCATGCCGATCATCGAGAAGATGTTGAGGGTATGGCCGGTCCACCACAGCGCCAGCAGCCCGCCGATCACCGCCAGTGGCTGCGCCAGCATGATGATCAGCGGCTGGATGAAACTATTGAACTGGCTGGCCAGTACCATATACACCAGCACCGTCGCCAGCAGGAACACAAACCCGACATAACCGGCGGTCTTTTCCATCTCTTCGGCCTCGCCCTGCAGGCGCAGGCTGTAACCCAGCGGCAACTCTTCCTCTGCCACTTGATGCACGATATCCACCGCATCCCCCAGCGGGATGCTGGGGGTGGCGTAGAAGTGGGCGGCGTATTGCAGGTTGAAGCGGCTGATCACTGCCGGGCCGATGGTCTCCTCAAAGCGGGCCACGGTATCCAGGCGCACCATCTCGCCGCCGGAGTTGCGCAGGAACAGGCGACCCAGATCCTCGCCACTGGCAAACTCACCTGTACCGGCCTTGAGGCGGATGTCGTAACGCTCGCCATCGCCGGGCTCGTCGTTGTATTTGGCCACGTTAAAGCCACCGGCGAGCACATTGGCGGCCATCGCCACTTCGCTGCTGGCAAGCCCCAGCACGGCGGCCCGCTCACGATCCACATTCAGCTCCAGTTGCGGCAGGTTGAGTTGCAGATCCAGATCAATGCGACCCAATCCGTCAAACGCGTTCAAACGCCGTTCGATCTGTTGCGATAGCTCGGCCACCCGATCCAGATCCGGGCCGCGCACGACAAATTGCAGCGGATCGCCGCGCTGGCCGGATATCATCGGTACGGCGGTGGCAAAACCCCGCACCCCGGCGATCTGGGACAACTCGCGGTTGATGATGGGCAGCAACGCCTGCTGGGTGATGTCGCGCTCTTCACGCGGGTGCATGCGCACAAAGGCAAAGGCCTGGTTGGCCTGGCCACGATCCCCCAGGCCGATGGCGGCGAAGTAGCTGCGCACCGAGGCCTGGCCTTCGAGGATCGCCTCCACCTGTTGCAGCTTCTGATCGGTGTATTCGATCCCCGAGCCCAACGGCGCACGCATGATGACCAGGAATTGCCCCTCGTCCTCCTCCGGGGCGAAGGCAAAGCCGATGTGGGCCATGGATGACCAGACACTGGCCACCACCACCACGATGGTGGCGAGCACGGTGGTCCAGCGATAGGCCATTGCCTGATACAGGGCTGCCTTGTAGCCCCGGTCCATGGCCTGGAACATGCGCTCAAACAAGCCGTAGATATGCCCATGGTCGTGCTGCACCTGGAGGTAGCGTGAACAGAGCATCGGGGTGAGGGTGACCGCGACAAAGTAAGAGATCAACACCCCCACCGAGACCACCACCGCAAAGGACTCGAAGAAGCGCCCGATGATCCCGCCCATGAACAGCACCGGGGCGAAGATCGCCACCAGCGAGAGGGTAGTGGCCAGTACCGCAAACAGCACCTGACGGGTACCGGCGGTAGCGGCCTGCACCGGATCGGGCTCGATGGTCTCGCGGTGTCGATAGATGTTCTCCAGCACCACGATGGCATCATCCACCACCACCCCGATCAGCAATAGCAAGGCCAGCAGTGTGAGGGTGTTGAAGGTGTAGCCGAACATGAACATCACCGCCACCGCACCGAGCAGGGAGACCGGGATCGCCACCGCGATGATCAGGGTGGCGCGGAAGTTCTTCAGGAACACCAGTACCACCAGGGCGGCCAGCAGGGTGCCGAGGACGATCTTGTCCAGCAGGGCGTAGATCATGTCGAGGATAAAGACCGATTGATCCGAGGCGATGGTGACCCGCATCCCCGGCGGCAGCTGGGGTTCGATCTCGTTGGCCAGGCGCTCCTTCACCGCCGAAGCGATGGCGATGGTATTGGAGCCAGGCACCTTGACGATCCCCAGCCCCACCGTTGGCTCGCTGTTAAAGCGCGCCAGGCGGCGGAAGTCGGCCAGGTCGTCACGCACCTCGGCCACATCACGCAGGCGGATCAGATTGCCGTCGTGCTGGGTGATCACCAGCCCCTTGAGTTCCTCAACGCTGTGGTATTCCAGATCCAGCTTGAGCACCCGCTCGGTATTGCCGGTGGACAGAAAGCCACCGGGCAACTGCACATGCTCGCGCTGAAAGGCCCCCACCAGGTCCTGTACGGTCAACTCCAGGGCGGCCATGCGTGAGGGGGAAAGCTCAACCCGAATGGTGCGATCACGCCGCCCACCCATGCGCACCTCGCCCACCCCGTCGATGGTCTCCAAGGACTTGCGGATCACGTTGTTGGCGTACTGGTTGAGCTGCTGCTGGGTGCGATCCCCCTGAAGGGCGATCCACATGATCGGCGAGGCATCGGTCTCCACCTTGGCCACCACTGGCGGATCGGCGTCATCGGGTAACTGGCGCAGGATCTGGTTAACCTTGGCCTGCACCTCGTTGAAGGCCACGTCGATGTCCTTGTCGAGGTTAAAGGTAAGCGCCACCACCGAGACACCGGGCACCGAGTTGGAGATCACCGCATCGATCCCCGGTACACTATTGACCGCCGTTTCGATCACCGAGGTCACCGAGGCATCGATCACCTCCGGGTTGGCCCCGGGCAGGGCCGTGGTGACCGATACAGCCGGGAAATCGATGGCCGGGAAGCGGTCCACCCCGATCCGATCCATACTCACCAGACCGAACAACACCAGCACCGCGCTCATCATATAGGCGAGTACGTGGCGGTTAATAGATAACTCTGGCAGGTTCATCGCTTACTATCCTTATACAGGCTTGCAGGCTGGCCGGTGATCCCCGACCAACAGGGCCTCACCAAACGGCGAAGCAGACAAATATCGACAGTGGGTACTTACTCCACCCGCACCGGGGTGCCGTCGCTCAGGAAACCGGCACCATCGACGATCACCTTCATCCCCGGTTCCAGACCGGCGAGGATCTGGATGCGATCGTCAAAGCGGCGTCCGACCTCAACGACGCGCTCCACCGCCTTGTCCTCCTCCAGCAGGTAGATCACACTGCCCGCCGGGCGCTGCACCACACTCACATCCGGCACCAGCAGTGCCCCCTCATACTGATAAAGCGAGACCTCGGCATCGACACTGCCACCGGGGCGCCAACCACCGGGATTGTCGAACTCAGCCATCGCCACCAGCGCCCGGCTGGCCCCCACCGCTGGGCGCAGCTCGGTGATGGTAGTCTCCACACGAAAATCAGGTGCAGCAGGTGAGTAAAGGCTTACTTTAAGCCCGGGCTGGATCAATTCAGACAGCTGCTCCGGGAAGGGCAGCCTGGCACGCAACACCGCATCACTGCTCAGCTGCAGCAAGGGCTCGCCCTGCCCGGCCCAGTCCCCCTGATCCACCCAGCGCCGCTCAACCCGACCATCGATGGGGCTGGCCACACTGGCACGGGCGATATTACGCCCCGCCTGGGCAAGCTGGGCACGGGTGGCGGCCATCTGTCCCTGCAGGGCACGTAGATCCGCATCGGCCTGATCCACCTCACTCTGGGAGATCAGCTTCTGTGCCAACAGGCTGCGATTTCGCTCCAGGCGGCGCTGCTGGTTTTCGATCAGGGCGTCGAGACGGCGGATCTCGGCCTGGGCGCGCTGGCGCTCCAACTGGAAGTCGCCATCATCCAGCTCCAGCAGCAACTGCCCCTGCTCAACGGCCTCCCCCTCATCCACATGGATGCGCATCACCCGCGCCGCTACCTCAGCAGACAGGGTGGGGGCATGCTTGCTGGCGACGCTCCCCAAGGTGCGCTCGGTGACAGTGACCGTCTCACTGGCAAGCTCCACCACACTCACCGGCAAGGCACGCGGCCCTGCAGGCGTAGCGGCCTCCTCCGGACCGTCGCTACAAGCCACCAGCACGACAGCCGCCGCCAGGACAGATAAAGGGGAAAACAGACGGAACAGACGCTTCATGATCACATACCCTCGTTGTCTGCCGGGCCACCCATGGCCCCGCGCATCAGCACATCGACGAACATCGCGCCATAACGGCCCGGCTCATCGGCAAATTCAACCCCGTCGAGGTGGCGTAACACCTCCTGGGACTGAAAGAAAAACACATTGGCCCCCAGCAGCAGGGTGCTGAAAAAGACCGGATCGAGATCCGCGCGCAAGGCCCCCTCCCGCTGGCACTGACCAATCAACTCCACCAGGCGGTTAAAGTTATCGCGAAACACCTCCTGCGCCAGACGCTGCCCCGCGCCGGGGCGGTTTTCCACCACCTCGCGCAGGATCAGGCGCGAGTCGCGGGTGTTGTCGAGCATATGCGCCAGGTGCTCGTCGATAAACAGACGGATCCGCTGCCAGGCATCCCCCTCCCCGTTGGCCATCACCTCCAGGCTACTGCGCGAGGCCTCACAGGCCTGACGCATGGCACGAACATAAAGCTCGTCCTTCGACTTAAAGTGATGGAAGACATTCGCCTTGCTGACCCGGGCCGCTTCGGCCACCGTATTCATCGACACATGGTCGAAACCATGCTGGGCGAACAACTCCGTGGCCGCCTCGAGAATACGGTTGACCGCATCGCCACTGCTCTCTTCGTTACGGGGAGACATGGATACATTCCTGACTGACAAGTCTCGCATAATACTGACCGACCGGTCGGTTCGCAAGTGACGACTCCCCACTGATCGCCTTACACGGCATTCGGGTCAAATAGAATTGCCCTGCTCCTGTGGATGCTGATAGATTGGGGCCACGTAATCCGAGGCCCCACCGGCATGAACAGTGAGCAAACCGACATCGCCGCTCTGCAGAGCCGAATCAAGCAGCTTGAACAGCAGTGCAGCGATCTTGAGATCGGGCTGAGCACCGCCATCGAGCACGGCGATCTGGTGCAAGCCGAACTGGAACAGGCCAACCAGCGTCTGCAAGGCGAGATCCGGGAGCGCATGGCGCTGGAGAACAAGCTTAGGGTTCTGGTCAACAGCATCACCCAAAAAAGCCGTGATCTGGAGGTTATCCTGCAGGCCATCACCGAGCACTCGGATCAACTCGACCTGCAATGGCTCAACCGCTACGTGGAAACGGAGAATGCCGCCAACACCGATGCCCTCACCGGGCTGGCCAACCGCCGGGTATTCGACCAGTCCATCGTGCAGGAGTGGGCCCGTGCGCGCCGCAATCAGCAACCGCTCGCGCTGATCGTCTGCGACATTGATTTCTTCAAGAAATACAATGACAATTACGGCCATCAACAGGGTGACTACTGTCTTCGTCAGGTGGCGCTGGCGCTCAAAGGGGCGGTGCAGAGAGTCGAAGACCTGGTGGCACGCTACGGTGGCGAGGAGTTTATCGTCCTGCTACCCAACACCGATCTGGCGGGGGCGCGTGAGATAGCCCAGCATATCGCCAAGCGACTCCACGAGGCCAATATCCCCCACGAATATTCGGCGATCAGTGACAGGGTCACCATCAGCATGGGCGTCTGCGCCATGATCCCGAACGACAGTGATAACAGCAGGCTGTTTGCCACGGCGGATCACCTGCTTTACCAGGCCAAGAACGACGGGCGTAACCGCATTGCCTCATAATGTCCCAGCCGGAGGTGGACACGATGCAAGAATCCTATGGCGATATCCTGAAGATTGAACCGGGCAGAGAGGTAGAAAGCCTCAACCTGCGCTTCTGGCCCGGCATGCTGCCGCTCAAGCAGCGCTGGCGCAACAACGGCCTGTCGGCCGATTTTCTTGCCGACTACGTCACCACCTTCTTTCCGCTGGACGAGAGTGATCCGGCTACCCAGCGGCGACAGAGCGAGATCCGCGGCGCGGTCAGTTACATCTCCAACGAGCTGTTGGAAAATGCCATGAAGTTTCATAGCGACGAGGTGAACCAGCCGATCTCGATGCAGCTATTCCTGCACAGCGAGCAGATCGTCTTCCAGCTGTGCAATGGCATCGGCCAGCCCGCCGCGACACAGTTAAAAACGTATATCGAGCACTTTAACAGCCACGATCCTGGCGAGCTGTTTATTGCACAAATGGAAGAAAATGCCGTGTCCGATACCTCGGCCGGGCTGGGTTTTCTCACCATGGCCAATGACTACAGCGCGAGCCTCTCCTGGGGCTTCGAGCCCCTGGATGCCGACAGCGCCATGGTTACCACCCAGGTCGTGATAAAGATTTAACGGAGAGTATATTCATGAAACAACTTGATGGCGAAGGCTTCACGGTCGAATATGACAGTGACGACGGGCGGGTCGCCTTGAAGGGCACCATGCGCCTCGGCGGCATGTCGGAATACGCACCGGTGGTGGAGATATTGCACGAGGCAATGGAACAACACAGCGCCATGGAACTGGATCTGGCCAAACTGGAGTTTCTCAACAGCTCCGGCATTGCCACCCTGTCCAAATTCATTATTGCCGTGCGCGACAGCGGTAACACCCAGCTCACGGTCACCGGCTCTGAAAGTATTCCCTGGCAGGGCAAGTCCCTGAACAACCTCCAGCGCCTGATGCCCGCGCTGGAGCTACAGTTTAACTAGTCGGCCACAGGAGCTCCCGTGAGCCCCCCACACAATCAGCCAGCACCCACCCGACGGATCGACCTGCGCCACGGGCTAACCTTTCGCCAGGCCGCCATCACCCTCATCATCGTGCTGCTGCTGGGCACCCTGGCCGGGCTGATCGAACTGTATGCCGACTGGCGCGCCATGCGCGGTGAAATCCAGGGACAGGCGCAGACCACCCTGGGGCTGGTCTCCGGTTCGGCCGAGGAGGCGATGTTCCAGTACAACGAGGTGTTGGCCGAACAGGTGGTCGACTCCCTGTTGGAGACCGGCCAGATCCGCCACGTGGTACTGGAAGATAACTTTGGTGAGATATTCGCCAGCGGCCAGCGGCAACGCCACCAGGAGGGCAGCGGCCTGATCGATTACCTGTTCGGCGATCTGGCCGATTACCGCCACCCGCTACGCTACCAGACCAATGACCAGACGGTGCACGAGGTCGGCTACCTGGCGATCTCGCTGGCCACCGGGGAGATCGCCGAGAACTTCCTGCAACGCGGCACGGTCATCCTGTTGTTGGGCCTGATTAAGGCGCTGATCATCTCCGCGCTGGTGGTGCTGATCTTCTACGGGATGATTACCCGCCCCCTGCTGCAACTGTACGCCAGCATTAGCCACATCGACCCACGTCGCCCCGGTGAATGGCCCCGCCCCGCGCTAAAGGGCCATGATCAGGATGAACTGGGCCAGATCAAGCGCAGTCTCGAAGAGCTGATGCAGGCCTTTCAACGGGGACTGGAGCAACGCGACCAGGCCCAGGAGGAAAATGCCCGCCTTGGTGCCGAGCTGGAGATCTCCAGGCGCATCCAGCAGATCCTCCTTCCGCCACAGGCCGAGCTGGACGTGATCGACAGCCTGGAGATGGCCGCCTTCATGGAGCCGGCCGATGAGGTGGGCGGGGATTATTACGATGTGTTGCAGCACCCTGGCGGGGTACGGATCGGCATCGGCGATGTCACCGGCCACGGACTGGAGAGCGGTGTGGTGATGCTGATGACCCAAAGCGCAGTGCGCACCCTGCTCAATACCACTGAAGAGGATATCGTGCGCACCATGCAGGTGCTCAATGCCACCATCTATGGCAATGTGCAGCGCATGGGCTGCGGCAAGAATCTTTCCCTCGCCCTGCTCGACTATCAGGCGGCCCCACCACAGACCGAGGCCGATCAGCCGCGTGGTTATCTGCGCACCTACGGACAGCACGAGAGCATCATCATCGTGCGCCGCGACGGTGAACTGGAGACCCTCGACACCGACAGCCTGGGCTTCCCCATCGGCCTGATCGACGATGTGTCCCAATTCATCAACGAATTCAAGGTGGAGTTACATCAGGGCGATACCGTTGTACTCTATACCGATGGTGTCACCGAGGCGGCCAACGAGGCGCAACAGCTTTATGGTAGCGAGCAGCTGATCAGGATCATCAGCCAGCACCACCAAGAGTCGGCGGCCAGGATCAGGGATCACATTGTCAGTGATGTCAAACGACACATTGGCAAGCAGGTGGTCTACGACGACATCACCCTGTTGGTCTTCAAGCAACGTTAGTGTAGTGTCACGAATAAAGTGTGCATGTCAGAGGCTCGCAAATGTTCCAAGACAAGGCGCAGTCCGCCGTTAATGGTCATTCCCTTAACAAGGACTGCAACGCCGTATTGGGACATTTGCGGGCCTCCCTCCGGGCGTGTCGAGCAATTGTTGGCTGCCGTATGGCGTTTATA
This sequence comes from Ectothiorhodospiraceae bacterium, assembly GCA_007125455.1. GTDB lineage: Bacteria > Pseudomonadota > Gammaproteobacteria > Thiohalomonadales > Thiohalomonadaceae > SLDE01. Next base: position 4,348 of record SLDE01000026.1, on the reverse strand, counting down.
TGCGTGCTTTTTGGCAAGGGCAGCCCATTACCCGCTAAACACGCTATGCAGCCAACGATTGCTTGTCACGCTGACATGTGCAGTTTATTCGTGACACTGCACTAGGAGAACCCTATGAACGCCGTTTCCTTGTTTCCCCGAACGAGAATACAACCGCTGCTATGCTTGCTCGCCATGCTGTTCGGGGCGGGTAACGCCAGTGCCGGTCTGGAGCAGTTGCGCTGGTACAGCGAGGAGTATGCGCCGATCAACTTCAGCGGTGAGGATGGCATCGCCAGCGGGATCTCGGTCGAGCTGCTGGAGGCGATGATGGTACATCTCGACACCCCCTTTAGCCGCTCGCAGGTACAGATCCTGCCCTGGGCCCGAGGCTATCGCATCGCCCAGGAGCAGCCCGGCGCCTGCCTGTTCGCCACCACCGTCACCGATACACGCCGCGAAGTGTTTAAGTTCGTCGAACCGGCAGTGGAAGTGGGGATCTCCATCATCGCCCCCAAGGCTGCCGCGCTTCAGATCGACAGCATGGATGCACTCAGCAGTCTACAGATCGGCGTGGTCCGTGAGGATATCGGCGAGCAACTGCTCCAGGAAACCGGGCTCGAACTCAGGCTGGTACGCACCGACTCGGCACGCGGCCTGATGCGTATGCTGGCCGGTGGGCGCTTCGATGCCATCTCCTACAACGATGCCGTAACCTTCTGGACCATGCGTGAGGAAGGCATCGATCCGAACGACTTCGAAATCATCCACGTATTGAGCCGGGGGGTGATGGGTTATGCCTGCCACCGCGATACCGATCCGGCGCTGCTAGCACGCCTGCAGCAGGCCCTGGATCAGCTCATCGCCGATGGCATCGCCGCCGATATCCAGCAGCGCTACATTCGCCACTAAGTAGAACAGGTCACAGGCTTTGCTCAGGGCGGGGGGCATGACGCGCCAGCAGGCGATCCAGGTGATTGGCAAACTCCCGCCGCTCGGTCTGGCTGAATGCCGCCTGTCCACCGGTGTGGACCCCGCTGGCACGCATGGTGTCCATGAAGTCGCGCATATTGAGGCGCTGGCGTATGGTGTTGGTGCTGTATAGCTCGCCACGGGGGTTGAGGGCATGGCCTCCCTTTTCGATCACCTCGGCGGCCAGCGGGATATCGCTAGTGATGACAAGATCACCGGGTTCACACAGACGCACGATCTCGTTATCGGCCACATCGAAACCGGCCGATACGGTACGCATCTTTATCCAGGGTGAGCGCGGCAGCTGAAGCGCCCGATTGGCCACCATGGTCAGTTCCACCTGGCGACGCTCGGCAGCGCGAAACAGGATCTCGCGGATCACCACCGGACAGGCATCCGCATCGACCCAGATCTTCATGGGTGAGCCCAAGGGTTGAGCAGCAAGGCACCCGTGGCCTGAAAGTCCACCATATTACGGGTAACCACCGTCATGCCATGTACCAGGGCCGTGGCGGCGATAAGTGCATCCCGCTCGGAGCGGGGATCGGGCACATGCAGGGCGGCACAGCGTAGCGCCACTGCGGTATCCACAGGCAAAACCCGCCCAGTAAAGGCTGGCAGCACATGGCCCTCCAGCCACTCACGCAATAACTTGCCCTGTGCCAGATCCCGGCGTTCCACCCGCTGCACGCCCAACTCCAACTCCATCACCGAGATCGCCGACAGGTAGAGCAAAGCCGGGGAGACCGTCGTCGCCCAGGCGGCAACAGCGGCATCGGCCTTGCCCACCTTGGCCTTGCGCAACTCGGAAACCACGTTAGTATCCAGCAGGTACATCAGGCCAAATCCACAGGTTTGAGTGACACGTCGATTCGCACGGGTTCAAAGTCGATCTCCTCGACGCCGGGCATGGCGAGCAGGTCGACAATACTCCCCTGCGCCTCACTCAAGCGCTGGTATTCCCCGTAGCTAAGCAACACATGGGACGGACGCCCGCGCTCAGTGATGATCACCGGCCCCAGACCGGCGGCCTTTTTCGCCTCGCTGGCGTGTTGGTTGAACTCCCGACTGCTCAATGTCGTCACCGTCATGGCGGCACCTCATCACGATGGATAGATAATGTAGTAATGTTACTACACAATCCGTCCGACGCAAGCACTCCCGGTGCGGTTCGTCCCTCACCCCACCCTACAGACTGAGTCCGCAACAATATAATGGCGGGCACGGCCCGCCCTATAGGGCGGCCCATGGCCGCCGTTGCAGCCGACACAGCCCGACCGGCGCAAAGCCCGGCAAACGGTGTTTCGGTGCGGTTCGTCCCTCACCCCACCCTACAGACCCTGCGTACTCGGCGACCTCTGCGGTGAAAAGCCTTTACTCCGTCGCGCTGTAATAGTCGGCCACTGCGGCGATCTCGGCATCGCTCAGGTCCCAGGCGAACTGGGCCATCCCGGCGTGGGCGTCGTTGTCACGGCGACCATCACGAAACAGCAGCATGGTACGGTGCAGGTATTCACGCGGCTGACCGGCCAGTGCGGGGGTCTCGTTACGACCGCCCTGGCCGTCCACACCGTGGCAACTGGCACAGGCGGTGAGCAGGCGCTTGGGATCGCCCTTGCGCACCAGCGCATCGGCAGGATGGTCACGGCGTAGCGGGGCACGCTCCTGCTCACCGCTTTCGGCGTAGAAGGCGGCCACATCGGCCATCTCCTGCTCGCTGAGCATGTTGGCCAACACCACCATGATCTCGGCCCGCTCGTCCTCGTGGCGACGACCATCCCGATAATCAAGCATCATCTTGTAGACGTAGGGCGCGCGTTGGGCGGCCAGGTTGGGCCAGTTGCGGCTCACCGACTCGCCGTGCGTCCCATGGCAGGAGGCACAGAAGTATTGCTCGTGTACCCGCTGGCCGCGCATAGCATCCCCGGCGGGCATGGCTTGCAGGGTCTTTTCCAGACTGGCGGCGCTCCAGGCCGGGGCATCGGCTTGTACAGTGGCTACCAGCCCCAGCAGGGCGATGGGGATCAAATGCTTAAATAGTCTCATCGGCCCTCTCCTCAGGCAAAACAGTCGTCAACAAAGGTGCGCATCCAGTTCTTCTGGTAGAGCGCACCGAGGCGGATCTGGGCACGGCTGGCGTCCAGTGGCAGGAAGCGTGGGCCGTCCACCCGGGCGATGCGCTCATCGCGCAGACGGAACACATCGGCCACATACAGGCCGTACTCCATCCCGCCCAGGGCGTAGCAGGTGTTCTCCCACAGCGGTTCGGCGGTATCGCGTCCGGCCAGCAGGTCCACCACCGCTCGGGCGGCGACCTTGGCCTGGGTGTTGGCGGCGTAGCCGGACTTGGGCATGGCATCGGCCACGCAGGCGTCACCGATCACGTGGATATTCGGGTGGATACTGGATTCGTGGCTGCGCCGGTCGATGGGGCAGAAGCCGCTACCGTCGGTCAGCCCCATGGTCTGGGCGATGCGCCCGGCGATCATCGGCGGGATGATGTTGATCACATCGCCCTTGACGATATCGCCCTCGGTCTCCACGGTCATGTTGCTGGCATCCACACGCAGGATCCGTCCGCCATCGCGCCCGCGCACCCAGTCGAGCATGCCGGGGCTGCTGTGTTCACGCATCGGCCATTCGCCATCGGTCGGCATGCCCTGCTGCAGATCGGCGGGGATGTTGTAGCCGTAGAGGCGATTCCAGGCCAGCAGCATGCTCTGGCCGGGCACGAAGTTGTCGCGGTTGTCGAGGATGATCACCTTGGCGCGGGGGTTGTGGCGCTGGAACCACTCGGCCATCAGCGCACCGCGCTCGTAGGGGCCGGGCGGGCAGCGATAGGGGCCGCTGGGGGTGACGATGGCAAAGGTGCCGCCCTGGCGCATGCTGTGCAGCTGGTCGCGCAGCAGTTGGGTCTGCGCACCCGGCTGCCAGCCGCTGGTGATCTTGCTGTCGGCCAGTTCGCGGCTGTGGCCCTCGATGCGCTCATACAGCTGCTCGATCCCGGGGGAGACGATCATTCGGTCATAGCGCAGGTGCTCGCCCCCAGCGGTGTGTACCACGCGGGCATCGGCATCCACCCCGGTCACGGTATCGAACAGGAAGCGGATCCCGTACTTGCTGCGCAGGGTATCGTAGCCCACCTCCAGATCGGCCATCTCCTCATGGCCATTGAGCACCTCGCTGGAGCCGAAGGGGCGAAGATAGATCGGGTTCTTCTCCACCACCAACACATCGATGGCCGGATTGAACAGCTTGAGATACTTGGCCGCCGTGGCACCACCAGCGCCACCGCCAACGATCACCACCTTGGGCGCGGCACCCGCAAGGGCACCACCCAGCGGCAGACCGGCGATCAGGCCACCGGCCCCCAGCATCTTGAGAAAATGACGACGTT
>SLDE01000073.1 GCA_007125455.1 Ectothiorhodospiraceae bacterium | reverse complement strand
TAAACGAGCGGCGATAGGCCGTACGCTGGAAAAGACGGTTTCGTATCAGCTCGATACCGTCGAGTTGGGCCAGCGCCTCTTCCGCCTCATCGGACTCGCGTACCCCATGGTGTGTGTCGGCACGATTGACGAATACACAGACCTCGGGCCGTCCCTTGCTGCCAACGGCGCGCTCGATAAGACCCAGGAAACGCTGGGTAGACCAGATATCTGCCTGGCTGGGAGGCACCGGTACCACCACACGATCCGCCAGCGCCAGTACCCCTTTGAGTGAGTCCATATCGGCCGTACCAATATCAACGATCACCTCGCCCTGGCGTGCCGCGATGTCCTCCAGCAGATCGGTGCCACCGTAGTGCAAACTGAATAGCGGGGTGAAACCCTCCTCGCTGCGCACCTCGGCGACATCGGTCAACGTCCGCTGCGGATCCAGATCGAAGGCACTGATCCGTGTGTTATGCACTGCCAGCCACACCGCCAGATTAAATGCCACGGTACTCTTGCCCGAACCGCCCTTGAGATTGCCTACTACAGTGATCATCAAGCCCTGCCTTTATCATTTCGCCCCGTCACCTAGTCCAGATAACGCTGCGTAAAAAAACCTCTTGGCTCCACGCGTACATTTCGCTGTGCACACCTTGATCTGCACACTGAAATGAATAGCCTCTGGAACGGTCGTTATCGACCGTTCCAGAATTCCCCGGCTTACTGCTGGGGCTGCTGTTGCTGCTGTTGCTGCTGTTGCTGAGGTGCTGGCGCACCCCAAGCTGGCGCGTGCGGTGCTGGACCGTAGTGCCGCGGTGCAGGCGCATAACCTGGGGCACCGTAGTAGCCGGGGCCACCGTAATAGCCAGGTGCATATCCGCCCCAGCCCGGGCCGTAGCCAGGGTGACCATAGCCGTGGCCATAGCCCTGACCATAACCGGAACCCTGGCCGCTGCCGCGGGTGCGACCGCTGAAGCTCATATCAAAATCACCGGTGCCATCACTGCTGAACGGCCCCCAGTTGCTACCGCCATAAGCTGGACCACCGTAGCTTGGGCCACCCCAACCTGGACCACCCCAACCTGGACCACCCCAACCTGGCCCCCAGGCCTGGGCATTCTGGAAGGGCAGCGCGGCTGCGCCAACGAGTGCTGCAGCAGCAAATACTTTTGCTAGTTTATTCATCTCTCGACTCTCCTGTTCACTATTGGGGAAGGGATACTCAAACAGCACGGATGCCTCCCCGTCATCCGTACCGCGTGTAAAACATGCTCACCAGGGGAGCGGCCAGGGCATCATGCCCCCTCCTGGCAGTCCGCCATAGCCTGGGAGGCTGGGCCCAGGGATGCCGGGATACTCGCCATAGGGGGCCATCGGTGAGAACGGAGCGACTCCCGAATGGTAGGGGTTAAGGTAACCCGGAGGTTGATAGCCCTGGTATGGTTGACGGTAGGACTGCGGCGGCGGAAATTGGGGATGGGCCTGGGGCTGATAGCTCTGGCGCTGGCGTTCTGGAAAACGCGGCTCACCCTCCGGGATCTGTTTCAGATCCAGTTGTCCCCAGGGATTCCAGGTTTGCTTGCCAGAGTGTTCCGGCTGTACAAAACCACTCGCCCCCTGCGCCCCCCCAAAAAAGCGCTCTTGCGCCACGGTGAGTGTCGACCAGCTAAGTAATACGGTGGCCAACAGCAACCGACTTAGGGCTAGCCCGCTCGGCAATAGCGCTCGACTAGCCGCCTGACGGGCTGGAGTGCGACCAGAGACGCGCTTCCCGCCGTCGCGGTAGGTGCATCGCAAATCCGGTAGACTGTTAGAGTTCACTGTCATCCTCAAACTGCCTCTTCAGACGGATCCCGCGACGAGAGCCATCGCTTCTACGGCCCTTTTTGATCTCAACCGTCGAGTGATCAGCAGCGCTATCGCCACTCTCATCACTCAGGCTCTCGGGCTCCTTTAGACTCATCTTCTTTTTTACCACAGTCTTGTTGCGTGGTGCAGCCTTCTTCTTTACCGCTGCCTTGGATTTGGCGGGGGCCGCCTTCTTGGTACGTGCCGGGGCTTTCTTTTTCGGCGCCGCCTTGACGGCAGGGCCTTCACTTTCCCCCTGACGGCTATCCGCATCCTCGGTCGGCACCGCTTCACCCTGCGCCTTCTCGCTCTGTGGCTTGGCCTCGGCGGCATTCTTGGTCTCGGCAGCGGCCTTGGCCTCGGCGGCAGCCTTGGCCTCGGCGGCGGCCTTAGCCTCGGCGGCAGCCTTGGCCTCGACGGCGGCCTTGGCCTCGGCGGCAGCCTTGGCCTCGGCGGCAGCCTTGACCTCGGCGGCAGCCTTGGCCTCGGCAGCGGCCTTGGCTTCGGCGGCGGCCTTGGCTTCGGTATCCACGCGAGATTCCGGGGCCTTCGTTATCGGGCCCGCCTCCGCACTACCCGGCTGAGTCTTGGCTTTTTCTAGCAAGGCATAGCCCCACGCCACCAGCAGGTGAATGAGACGATCCAGCGTGGTGTTGATCACGCCGCCGATCCGGTTGGCTGTGCTCAGCAACAAGCCCCCCAGGCGGGACGGACGTGCGCTATCATGGCCAGCCACGCTGCCACCGTTACTCAGCGCCATGGTGCCATTGCCACAATCGTTGCCATCGTCATTGGGGCAAAAAACGCTACGGGCGCTGATGCAACCCAACGGGATCACCACCAGGGTGAGCAGCGTGGAGACCAGAACCCCGAACAGCAGCGAGATCGCCATGCCCTGGAAGATGGGGTCGAACAGGATCACAAAGGAACCCAGCACCAGTGCCAGCGCAGTGATGACGATCGGACGGGTGCGGGTCTTGCAGGCCAGGATCACCGCATCGCGCACATCCACCCCTTGCTGCACCTGTCGGATAGAAAAGTCCACCAACAGGATCGAGTTGCGCACGATGATCCCCGCCAAGGCGATAAAGCCGATCATTGAGGTAGCGGTAAACTCTGCCCCCAGCAGCATGTGGCCAGGGATGATACCGATCAGGGTAAGCGGGATCGGTGCCATAATCACCGCTGGCACCACGAAGTTGCCAAACTCCCATACCACCAGAATATAGATCAGGATCAACGCCACCGCAAAGGCTGCGCCCATATCGCGGAAGGTCTCATAGGTTACGGTCCACTCACCGGTCCACTCGAAGGCGGAGTGGCCATCATCCTTGGGAGGCCCCAGGTAGTGGCCGGAGAGCTTCACCCCGTCTGGGGTAACATAACCATCGAGCAGATCCTCTACCTCGAACATGCCGTAGATGGGAGCAGCGTAGCGGCCCACGGCCTCCCCGACCACATACTCCACTGGACGCAGATCCTTGTGGTAGATCACCGGGTCCTGCGGCGCCTTGACGAAGCGCCCCAACTCCACCAGCGGAATGGTATTGTTGTCGGCCGTGGGGATAGGCAGGTTGAGCATACGTTCGATGGATGAGCGTACCTCCAGCGGGGCCTGCAACACGATGAAGGTAGGCTCCATCACGGTGCCCTGTTTGACATCGCCCAGAGTATGGCCGCCCATCGCCATGCTCAGGTTACGGTTGATGGTATCCACGGAGACGCCACGACGCACCGCCTTTTCGGTATCCACCTCAAAGCGCAGAACCTCATGCGGGGCCTGCATGTAGTTATTCACATCGGCCACCCCACCAGCCTGTTCGAATACCTGAGTCATGTGGGCAGCCACGGCACGGCGGGTGTCGGCATCGGGGCCGTAGATCTCGGCCACCATCGCCTGCATCACCGGCGGCCCGGGGGGCATCTCGACCACGGTGATGCGCGCCCCGGCTTTATCGGCCAACGGTTTGAGCAGTTCGCGCGCCTGCAGGGCGATCTCGTGACTACTGCGCTTGCGATCGGATTTATGCAGCAACTGGATGTGCAGATCCGCCTGCCATGGATCCTGGCGCAGGTAGTAGTGGCGCACCATACCGTTGAAATCAAACGGCGCGGCGGTGCCGACATAGCTTTGCAGTGCTACCACTTCGTCGATATTGCGCACCACCTCGGCCATGCTGTGGGCCAGGTTGGCGGTCACCGGCAGCGCGGTACCCTCGGGCATGTCGATCACCACACTGAACTCCGGCTTGTTGTCCAGCGGCAGCATCTTCACCGTCACCCACTTGAAGTAGAAGAAGGAACAGGCAATGAAGAACAGCGCGATAATGCCCAGCAGCACCATCCAGCCCAGGCGACGATTGCCGATAATAGGCAAGAGGATCTTGCGGAAGGTGCGTTCCAGCCGTTCGTTGCTGGCGTGCTCCTTGGCCTCGGCACGGTGCAAATATGCCATTGACGGACGCAGGCGCATCGCCAGCCAGGGGGTAAAGATGAAGGCGGCGATCAGCGAGACAAACATCGCCACCGAACCCAGCGCCGGGATGGGCTGCATGTAAGGGCCCATCATGCCGGTGACAAACCCCATCGGCAGCAGCGCGGCGATCACGGTAAAGGTCGCCAGGATGGTGGGATTACCCACCTCACGTACCGCATCCACGGCGGTGGCGATATCTATCTTGCCATCTTGCAGCCAACGCCGGTAGATGTTCTCCACCACCACGATGGCATCGTCCACCAGGATACCGATGGAGAAGATCAGCGCGAACAGGCTCACCCGGTCGATGGTATAGCCCATCACCCAGGCAGCGAACACCGTCATCAGGATCACCACCGGGATCACCAGCAGCACCACAATGGCCGGTCGGCCACCCAGGAAGTACAACACCAGCACCCCGACCGCGGCGGTGGCAATGAACAGCTTAATGATCAGCTCATTGACCTTGTCGTTGGCGGTCTCGCCATAGTTGCGGGTGATGTCGATATTGACGTTATCGGGGATCTGGCGTCCGCGCAACGACTCTACCCGTTCGATGATGGCATTGGCTACGGACACCCCATTGGTGCCCTCCTTCTTGGCCACTGCCACGGTAATGGAAGGCAAACCATCGGCACTCACCTCGGTGGGATAGGCCGCGCCGCTGTAAAACTGCACCATCTGGTTGGTATCTGCCAGTGCCTGGCTCACGTGGGCCACATCGCGCACATAGATCGGGCTACCATTGGTGGTACTGATCACCAGGCGCTCCACATCCTCGGCGCTGCGCAGGAAGGAGCCAGTGTGCACGGTAAAGTGCTTCCCGCCCATCTCCGCATGCCCAGCGGTTTTCTCGCTATTGGCAGTACGAATGGTGTTGGCCACCATGTCCAGGGTCACACCAAAGCCGGCCAGACGTTCAGGCAGCACCTCCACCTTCACCTGTTCGGCACGGCCACCGACGATAAAGCCCTGTCCGGTATTGGGGATCTGCTTGAGGTTCTGTAACAGGTCGAGGCCGAGGGTGCGCAACACCCCGTCATCCAGGGTCTCTGACCAGAGGTTCAGGGTCACCACCGGCACATCGTCGATCCCCTTGGGGCGCACCAACGGCATCGAGACACCGGGCGGGATGGTATCCAGATGGGACTGGATCTTGTCGTGCACCTTGACGATGGAGGGCCCCGCCAGCTCACCCACCTCAAACTGCACCGTCACCATCCCCTCGCCATGGCGCGAGACCGAGTAGACATGCTTCACGCCGGGGATCTCGCTCATAATCCGCTCCAGCGGATCGATGGCCAGGCGCGCCACCTGCTCGGAAGAGGCACCGGGATAGCCGACGAAAATATCCACCATCGGCACGGAGATCTGCGGGTCTTCCTGACGTGGGGTCAGGATCAGCCCGAGGATCCCCATCGCCAGCATGGCGAAAAACAGCAAGGGCGAGAGGGGGGAATCAATGAAGGCCTTGGTCATACGGCCAGCCAGCCCCAACTCCTTCTCTTCCGTGGTAACTGTTTCCTTCCCCTGAGTTGAATCGTCTTTATCTGTCATGACATTCGGCTTATTGTTGTTTATGGGTATGTCGCAGGCGCAGGTGAGTCAACGACTCGCCGCTCACCCGCAGCAAGCTAGCGACACTGCTGTCCTGGCGGGGTATTCACGAAGACCTGCTCTCCCCCCTCCAAACCGGCCAATATCGCCACCCGCTCTTGATCCACCGACTTGCCGGTGCGTACCACGCGCAGCTCGCGAGAACCATCATCGCGACGTACGCAAACGGTGGGCAGGCTGCCACGCTGTACCAGGGCGCTGCGAGGCACCGCCGGGATCTTGGTGATCGGCGTGTGGGGATCGGGCAGGAATACCTCGGCATACATGCCGGGGGCCGCCGGTGCATCAAGGGTGAGATCCAGCTTCACCGTCACGGTGTGGCGCACCGGATCGGCCATGGGGAAGATCTGCGCCACTCGGGCATGCACGGCACGGTCATGAACATCCAAGCGGGCTGGCAGTACCATGCCCACTTGCATGCCAGGCATCAGCCGGGCGGGAACATCCACCTGCACCTGCAGTGCGGTGGTATCGGCAAAGGCCAGCAGCGGCTGACCCGGTTGCACCGTATCCCCCACCTCGACCATTTTGTTGACAATGACACCACTGAAAGGGGCGTAACCCACCTGGTCGCGCAGCCTGGCGTCGATGGCCTCCAACTGAGAGCGGGCCTGCATAAAGGCGCTGCGCGCCTGCTCAACCCCGGCGCTACGGGAATAAAGATCCGCATGACGCTCAAAGCCGGAGTCGTTCATCCCCATCATGTCAGAGAAGTTGCGGGTGAACATATTATCGAACATACCGGGGATCGCCATGCCCGGCATCGTGCTGCGGGACTGGGGCGAGACCAGTTCACGATTAAATTGCACCCCAGCGTTGCGCAGCACGGCATCGGCATTGCCCATCTGGGCCAGAGCGGCGCGGCGCTGCGCCAACAGCTCGGCATCATCCAGTGCCACCAGTGCGGTGTTGGCATCAAACACATCCCCCTCGGCCCCGGCGAGAAAGTCCACCCGACCCGGCATCTGTGCAGCGATAGTCACCTGACGCGAGGGGATCACCGTCCCGCCCAGATAGACCTCACTCTGCTGGCGTACCATTTCAACCAGCGCTGTGGACTGCGCGGCAGAGAGCGGCGAGCCCCCTGTCATCAGCACCACCACAGCCATCATCGCCATCGACATTCTACGTGCCATGGGCCTGCATCCCCCGTTTGTTGTTTTATCTCGTTTTGAGCGGCCGAAGCCGACAATCACAGCCTACACCAACAATGTACCCATCGGGAATCCTGTTAATCAACAGGCAATCCTCAAGCACAAGCCATGCCAACATGCTATCTCATTGATAATTAAGGAAAGCCCCCACTCCGTGATGTTGCAGTTGCAACCGGCTGCACCGCAACCCGCTACGCAACAGCCGAAACATACCCTGTAACTCCATGTATTTAAAGCACATAGCCTAAAGTTGCAGTATCATGCAACATGTTGCGCAACGGCGAGGAGAGAGAATAATGAATAGTATCGAGCAGGTTTTGCCGGTATTGGCGTCGGTAGTGACCCATATCGACGAAGGGGTGCTCTTCGCCGATCCTCACGGCAAGGTGATATACCACAACCCGGCGGCGCTCAGGTTGCTCTCGATCGATAGCGTCAAACAACTGCAGGATATCAAGCGGCTAGGTAGCATCAACCTGCAAAAGTCCCTGCTTAAAGCGGCCATCGAGGCCGGTGAAGTGGATGCCGCCGGTCGCCCCAGTGGTAACTTCGTTCGTTTCGAACAGGAGGTAGAATCCGGCGAGAATACCCGCTTTCTGGAATTCAACAGCGGCCTGGTAGAGATCCCCAATACCGACAACCGGCTTCGTCTGATTGTCATCCGTGATCTGACCGAGCACCGCCGCCTGGAGGCAGTACTCTCCGGTGGTGGTGAATTGATCACCAACGACCCACAACTGCTGGCCATCCTTTCGCGCATACGCCAGGTCGCCCCAACCAACGCCTTTGTCCTCTTGCAGGGCGAATCGGGCACCGGCAAGACCCAGATCGCCCGCCTCCTACACAAGATGAGCAAGCGCAGCAATCAGCCCTTTGTCGAGGTCAACTGCGCAGCGATCCCCGAATCGTTGATCGAGTCGGAGCTGTTTGGCCATATCAAGGGTGCCTTCACCGGCGCGGTGCAGGACCGCCCCGGACGCTTCCAGGCCGCCCACAGAGGCACCCTGTTTCTCGACGAGATCAGCGAACTGCCACTCAACCTACAGGCCAAGCTGCTCAAGGTGCTGCAAGACCAGTGCTTTGAGATGGTCGGTTCGGACAAAAGCGTGGAGGTAGATGTACGCATCATCAGTGCCAGCAACAGCAATCTGCGCGACGCGGTAGACGAAGGGCTGTTTCGCGCCGATCTCTACTACCGCCTGGCAGTGATCCCGCTGCTGGTCCCTCCCCTACGGGATCGCCCTGGCGACATTCCTTTGCTAATCAAGCACTTTTGCTCGCAACTTAGTGTGAAAGGTTACCCGACTGACATTCAATGCAACCAACAGGCGATGGGGATGATGATGGATTACCCCTGGCCGGGGAATGTGCGTGAATTGGCCAACGCAGTAGAACACGGCATTGTCTGTGCCGAAAACAAAGTAGTTACCCCCCAGAGCCTGCCGATGGATATTCGCCAATACAGCCAGCACAACCGCAACCCGCCCAACCAGGCCAGCAGCCAGGGGGATCAACAGCAACGCCAAGAGATCATTGACGCACTCGAAAAGGCCAACGGCAGCCGCGCGGTGGCCGCTGCCCTACTGAATATCGACCGCACCACCCTCTGGCGACGGATGCAAAAAATGGATATCGAGCCTTAATACACCAGATTACAACGCAACTGCCCACGCAGGAAATCCTCGGCTACCACCGGCTGCTGTATCCCGCGCCGGTAATCACGCTGCGTACCCGGCATACGCGCACACTGTCGGGAACTGTTGCTGTAACGGCACAGAGATACCGTCTGTCCGTCAAAAGCGGCGTACACATCGGTGGAATAACGGGAACGGGGGCCAAGCTGCACCAGCTCGTAAGCCACCTCAATACCCGTTACCAGATCCAGGGCAATGGGCTCCATATCCCGCCACTCACGCCCCAGATAGGCCTCAGCACGGGACAGGACGCACTGCACCCGCTCCCCATAGGCCGCCTCACCGCGGCGCACCTCCAGCTCCATCAGCAGGCGCCGCTCTTCCGCCTCACGCAGCCTGGCCTCCTCCGCACGGCGTTCTGCCGCCGCCTTATCCAGCGCAGCCTGCTGCTCACGGGCCTGTATGCGCTGCTCCACACTCATCGCCTCCCATTCATCATCGGTGATCCCCAAGGGGTGGCGTGTACCACAGGCAGTGAGCACAACAAGCAACAACAATAACGGCACAGACTTCCAGATAGTCAAGGCGGACTCCCGAATAGATGGATAAGAAAGGGCCTGATTATAACGACAAGCCGACAGTAAACAAGGCGGGGGACAGAACGAAAAAACGGCGGCCGGGAATACCCTGGCCGCCGTCCGAATGTTGGTAGGCGCGATTGGATTTGAACCAACGACCCCCACCATGTCAAGGTGGTGCTCTAACCAACTGAGCTACGCGCCTGTCGTTGAAGCGGTGCATTATACGGCCCTGAAACAGCGTGTCAACAACTATCTATGTTGTTGTTTTTAAGTGCACTTATTCACCTCGGATCGAACGGGTATGCGATGGAAAGCCATGCTGTTCGCTGCGGTGAAGGTGGCCCCACCGAAAATGCGAGCGTAAAGCCACCTCAGCTGCGGTTAACCTGGCTTGGTATTACTGCTTGATGACTTCAATACACTCTTGAGTACCTTGGCCAACTCTTGCGGATCGAATTTGGGTACATAGGCATCCGCGCCGACTTGGGTGCCGATGGAGATATTTGCATCGGAGGAAAGTGAGGAGTGCATAATCACCGGGATGCCTTTGAAGCGCGGGTCCGCCTTGATCTTGCGGGTCAGTACGTAACCGTCCATACCGGGCATCTCAACATCGGTGAGGATGGCGCTAACCATCTCATACACCGGCACATGACTGGCATCGGAACGCTCGGCAAGCTCCTGTAGCTTATCCCAGGCCTCCTCCCCATTTTTAGCGGATAGATGACGAACACCCAGATGCTCCAAGGTGGCGGTGATCTGCTTGCGCGCAACCACCGAGTCGTCGGCGAAGAAGATGGTCGCCTGTTGTTCCACTGCCTCGATCCCGGCAAACAGGGTGGGGTCTTCCCCTACCCCTTCGGTTTCGGCGAGCACCTTTTCCACATCGATGATCATTGCGATCCGCCCATCCTCCAATTCGGTCACGGCGGTCACCAAGCCACCATGTCGATGGGCCATCATCTGCGGTGGCACCTTGATATCATTCCAGGCCATGCGTTTGATCTCCTCTACCGAGGCGACCATCAGGCCGTGGGTACTGCGATTGTATTCGGTGACAATCAGGACCCCTGACTCACCCTCACTAACCACATCACAGAATTTGCCCAGGTTAATCACCGGGATCATGGTATTACGCAGACTGATCATCCCTTCTACACCCGCTGGCATATCCGGGGCATGGGTGATCGGTGGCATGGCGATCACTTCGCGGATCTTGAATACATTCAGGCCAAACACCTCTTCCCTTCCGGTATTGGTATCCTTACCCAGGCTGAACAGCAGGATCTCCAGACGATTCGCCCCGGCCAGGCCGGTGCGCTCGTCCACTGATTTCATGGTTGATGACATCTTCATTCTACCCCGTATTAGCTGCGGCGCTTTTCCCAGAACTGCTCTGCCAGGGTGGCCAGATCTTCGGCCATTTGATTCATCGCCGTAGCCGACTCTTCACTGTGAGCCGACTCCTGCATGGTGTGCTCGGCGATATCGCGAATGGTCATGATACTCCGGTTGATCTCCTCCGCCACGGCACTTTGCTCTTCTACCGCCGTGGCGATCTGGCTACTCATGTCGTTGATGGTGGTAATCGCATCGGCAATAGTATCCAGTGAGTTCACCGCGTGGGCCGCCTTGTCTACCCCGTCGGCGGCACGATTGCGCCCACGATCCATCACCTCCACGGCATTTTGTGAGCCGTGCTGGATCTTGGTGATCATCCCCTTGATCTCATCGGTGGCATCGTGGGTGCGCTGTGCCAGGGTGCGTACCTCATCGGCCACTACCGCAAAACCTCGCCCCTGCTCGCCGGCACGGGCCGCCTCAATCGCGGCATTGAGGGCCAGCAGATTGGTCTGCTCAGAGATCCCCTGGATCACATCGACGATCTTGGTGATATCGCTGCTGTCGCTCTCCAGCTTGCGGATCACCGTGGCGGCCTGCTCGACCTCTTCCGCCAGCGACTTAATACTGGACATGGTATCGTGCACCACCTGTTTGCCCTGCACCGCCTCCTCCCTGGCGGTATGGGCGGCATTGGCGGTCTGCTGGGCGTTGCTTGCCACCTCCTGCACACTGGCCGACATCTCGTTCACCGCCGTGGCGACCTGATCGGTCTCGGAAAACTGGGTCTGCACCCCCTGCGCGGTATTGGCGATGGCCGACATCATCTCTCCGGCGCGGGTGGTAAGCTGGTTGGCCGAATCGGCAATCCGCCCGATCACCCCGCCGGTCTCGCTCTCCAGGGTGCGGATGGCCAGCAGCAGGTCACCGACTTCATCACTGCGTCCGGTATAGACGTGGCGGGCAATGGGGTTGTTATTCACCTTGCGCGCATGGCTGATCACCTTACCCAGCGGGCGGTAAAGATAGCCTAGCAGCGCGCCACTGGCCACCACGCCCACCACCAGCGAGGCGATGGCCGCCGAGATCGGCATCGCAAACAGCCCGATCCCCACCGCCAGGCTCACCAGCCAGATAAACAGGGTGCCCAGCAGGGCCTTGGGCAGCATTCCCAGTAGCGGCTTGTCGATACCGTGTGGCTTCTTGCCCGCATTAATGCGGCTGTAAAGCTGCTCGGCACGCTCAACGTCCTCGCGGGTCGGCTTGCTGCGCACCGACTGGTATTCCACGGCGCTACCGTTTTTCATGATCGGGGTCACATAGGCATTCACCCAGTAGTGATCACCGTTCTTGCAGCGATTCTTGACGATCCCCATCCAGGACTTGCCGGACTTGACCGTACCCCACAGATCCTCAAAGGCCGCTGGCGGCATCTCCGGATGGCGTACCACGTTATGGTTCTTGCGCATCAACTCATCGACTTCAAAGCCACTGATGTCGAGAAAGTCCTTGTTGAAGTAGCTGATCGCCCCCTTCAAATCGGTGGTCGAAAGGATATTGGCGGTGTCTGCGTAGTCTTGCTCAACATTGGTGATCGGCAGATTCTTTTTCATGTGCGTGATTCCTGTGGTGTCATCTTTCTCATGCCCGGTGTCGGACAGGTACTGTCATAGCCATCGCAAACTACGTTCGCCCTGGCTCTAGCAAGCTGCGTGAACAACGGCTGAGCATCCACAGCCCCGCTGACTTCGCTTGTCATACAACTTAACAATCAAAAACCATGCCAACCGTCCGTATGAGGATCTAGGCGCTTTTGACGGGTGTAGAGGATTTTGTAAACGGCAAAGCTGACAATAGTAGGATGTCATTCGGTCGCACACTGCAAAATGCAGCTGCATTTTGCAGTGTGCAGTGGGATGGGCTAGGCGTAGACTGCTGCTGAGACGGAGGCCAGGCGGCTGGCAAGTTGCTTATCACGCGGAACCACCTGGTCGATATGTAGGTAATCGGGCAACCCCGCCTGGTTGCTGGTCAGCAGGATCACCGGGATTTGGCTGTTGCTGCCATTGGCGGCGCGCAGCGCTGCCACCACCGCAATGCCATTGAGCTGCGCCAGCTCGCGCCCTAGTACCAAAAGATCGTAACGGTCCCGGGTCAGGTGCTGTAGGGCGCTGAGGCCATCCTGCACCCAGGTCAGTTGTACCTGCTCTCCGGCCAGCGCCTTCTTACACAGCTTGGCCATCATCGCGGAGGACTCAGCAATCAGCACCGAACGCTGAGCCTGCAGCCTCTGGGGCTGCATGTCGGCCAAGGTAGCGTGGATATCGGCCAGATCATCCTCATCATCGTGTGCTCGCTCGGCTACTCGGCGCAGCAGATCCACGTGGTTCAGCGCCAGCGAGATCGCCTCGCCGTCCAGGCCACCATCATCGAAGCGGGCAAGGATATTTTCCAATTGGTGGCAGATGTTGCTGATCACCACCAGGCCGTGGGTACCACCGGAACCCTTTAGGCTATGCAC
>SLDE01000184.1 GCA_007125455.1 Ectothiorhodospiraceae bacterium | reverse complement strand
TGCTGCAGGGTATTGATGGCGCTGCTGATGATGGCGGCGGCCTGGATCGCCGCAGCAGGGTTTTGCTCCTGCAGAAACCGTATGAGCCGTTCAAGCTGTTCAAGCGCACCGGTTGAGTAGACTATTCTTGCCAAGGCTTGGGGCGCTCGCCTGGCTCGCCATTGGCCAAACTGTTCAGCCAGCGGTGCACATCATCGTATTGATAGACTTCGCCTCCTTCTTCGATGGCCCTGTCGGCCTGCTTGGCCTCCTGCACAAAGGCGTACAGGCGCTCCTCACGCGAGACCTCCCGTTCCAGTGCTTCCACCATCACGCTATGGGGGCTGCGCTGGGTCAGTTCTGCCAGACGTTGAATGCGCAATTTTAGCTCCGGGCCAATCTTGACAGAAGTAGAGGTGGTGCTCATGGTCATGCTCCAGATGCGGCTAGACGCGGGTAGTCAAATGGTAGTACCCGTTGCCAGGATTGGCAAGGTTGGGCCTGTTTTAGGCGTCTTTATCCTCGGGCTGCTTCCAGCTGCGCCGATTGATCGCATAGTCATCGGCCTTGCCAATGAAGGGCTGCACCAGCATGCGCGGCAGGGTGTTGTCGCGCGGTTCGCGAAAGCGGTTCAGGCCGATGATCATCTTTTCATGCCCCAGGTCCGGTTGGGCCTTGTAGGTACCGAAGATGCGATCCCAGATGGAGAGATTGAAGCCAAAGTTACTGTTGGTTTCATCGTCCTGCACCGAGTGGTGTACCCGATGCATGTCGGGGGTGACGATGGCCAGACGCAGTACCCGATCCACTGCCAGGGGCAGACGGATATTGCCGTGGTTGAACATCGCCAGGGCGTTGAGGATCACCTCGAAGATCAGCACCGCGACCACTGGTGGGCCGAGCAGCATGATCAGCGCCAGTTTGATCCCCATGGAGAGGATGATCTCCAGGGGGTGGAAACGGGCCCCGGTGGTCAGGTCGTAGTCGAGGTCTGCGTGGTGCATGCGATGTAGACGCCAGAATAAGGGTATCGCGTGCACCATCACATGTTGCAGCCAGATGGTGAAGTCCATCACCACCACCGCGATGATGATCGCCAGCAGGGGTGAGATTTCAAACTGATTGAGGATGCCCCAGCCCTGCTGGTTCACATAGGCAGCAAAGCCCACGGCCACCACCGGAAAGGCCAGGCGCAATACCACACTGTTTAATACCACGATGCCGATATTGCTGCCCCAGCGGATCGCCTTGGACATGGTTAGCGCGCGGCGCGGGGCGAACACCTCCCAGATCCCTATCAGCGCAAAGATGCCGAAGAAGAACAGCAGTCGGATGGTGATTTCATTCTCGAGTATGGCCTGTTCCATCATGATTCCTTCGCTTGACTTCTAAAAAGAATTTCTTCAACACAGAGGACACAGAGAGCACAGAGGGGATCGGGTAGGGAAGTTTACCCAAGCCTAGATGCAAGTTATCACGGGTTTTCTACTTTTCATATCCTGTCTTCTCCGCGCTCTCTGTGTCCTCTGTGTTAAAAGCTTTTGATTCATCTTTCGCAGCGCGCAGGCGTTTGATCAGGCGCGGCAGGAAGGCCACCATGGCAAGCAGGGCAAGCGCCATCAGGATCGCCTGGATCATGCCCTCGCCTCCGGTCAATGCCTCTCGCCCGGCGTAACCCAGCCAGGTGTAGGCCATTGCACCGGGGAGCATGCAGATATAGGTGGCCAGCAGGTAGTGCCAGAAGCGGATTTGGGTGAGCCCCAGGGCGTAGTTGAGCAGATTGAAGGGAAACAGTGGCACCAGGCGGGTAAAGGCGACGAAGCGCCAACCCTCCTGTTCGACACCGTCGATCAGCTGCTTCATGCGTCCGCCGGTCTTGCTGGCCACCCAGTCGGCGGCCAGGTGACGGGCCACCAGAAAGGCCAGCCCGGCGCCCAGGGTTGCGCCGGTGAGGTTATAGAGTGTGCCCAGCCAAGGGCCGAACAGGGCACCACCGGCCAGGGTCATCACCGAGCCTGGCAGGAACAATACCGCCGCCAGGGCGTAGATCAGCATGAATACCAGTGGTCCGGCGAGCCCGAAACTGGCGATCCACGCCTCCAGTGCCGCCGCATCGAGGATGTCGCGATACTGCACTGCGACAACGATACCCAGCACAACCAGGGCAAGCAGGAATAGGCGGGAAAGCTGTTTTGGCATGGTGACTCCTGGATGTCGTAATCATTATTCAATGGAAGTATTGAATAGTGTTTTTTGCCGGATGTCAATGTTTTGCACGCCCTTTAGGCGGCTGCACCGCGATGGCCTTGGGTATCACGGCATGTCTCCCTTCCTTCAACATGCTCTTGGGGGCTGTGATAGGTATAATCCAGTCAATCAAATGAATGATAGAGGACGCAAGCGCGTGACCGAACCCGGATTCAAACAATTATTGTTCGCCCAATTTGCCCGGGTGGCCAAGGCCCTGGCCAACCCGAACCGCCTGGAACTGCTGGAGTTTTTGGCCCAGGGTGAGCGCACTGTGGAGAGTCTGGCCAAGGCCTGCGGGATGAGCGTGGCCAACACCTCGCAGCACCTCCAGCAACTGCGCCAGAACGGTCTGGTACTGACCCGCAAGGAGGGGCTGCATGTCTTCTACCGCCTCTCCGGCGATGATGTTATCAAGGTGTTGGGTTGCCTGCGCCGGGTGGCTGAGGGCCATCTGGCCGATGTGAATCAGTTGATCAGCACTTACCTGACAGTAAAGGACAGCCTGGAACCGCTGCCCGCCAATGAGCTGATGGACCGCGCCCGTGATGGCCTGGTGACGGTGCTTGATGTGCGCCCGGAGGAGGAGTTTCAGGCCGGTCATCTGCCCGGCGCGATCAATATCCCGCTCAACCAACTGGAAAAGCGCCTCAAGCAGCTAGCCAAGGACAGTGAGGTGGTGGCCTATTGTCGTGGCCCCTATTGTGTGTTGGCTTTCGAGGCGGTGGCCAGGCTGCGTGAAGAGGGTTATCGGGCCCGTCGTCTGGAGAACGGCTTTCCCGAGTGGAAGCAGGCGGGCCTGCCGGTGGAGACAGAATAACAGAATTTACACGACGCACAGAACGCCAAGAAAGTGAAGATGCAGGTTGGCGCAGCGTCATCTGATATGGGCAATGGGCAAGCCGCGCGTCGGGTTACGCTACGCTAACCCGACCTGCTGCCGTAAAATTGTCTTTGCGGTTAATTCTTTGCAAACCTGCATTTTCTCCTCAGGCAGAGTAGAATATCGCTCTTTTCCGACAGCGATTCGATCATTACCATGAGCCAAGTCAGCGAACAGGCAAAACGCCGCCGTACCTTTGCCATCATCTCCCACCCCGACGCGGGTAAGACCACCCTGACCGAGAAGCTGTTGCTGTTCGGCGGGGCGATCCAGCTGGCCGGCACGGTCAAGGGGCGAAAGGCGGCACGTCACGCCACCTCGGACTGGATGAAGCTGGAGCAGGAGCGCGGGATCTCGGTCTCCTCCTCGGTGATGCAGTTCCCCTATCGCGACTGCGTGATGAACCTGCTCGACACCCCCGGCCATGAGGACTTCTCCGAAGATACCTACCGCACCCTCACGGCGGTGGACTCGGCGCTGATGGTGATCGATGCGGCCAAGGGGGTTGAGGATCGCACCATCAAG
>SLDE01000158.1 GCA_007125455.1 Ectothiorhodospiraceae bacterium | reverse complement strand
TCCCTACTCCCTACTCCCTACTCCCTACTCCCTACTCCCTACTCCCTACTCCCTACTCCCTACTCCCTACTCCCTACTCCCTACTCCCTACTCCCTACTCCCTACTCCCTATTCCCTATTCCCTACAGTCTATCCAAACAATTCTGCCAGCTTCTCTCCCGGCTCTTGCGCACGCATAAACGCCTCGCCCACCAGGAAGCTGTGTACCCCGTGTTGGCGCATCAGCGACACGTCTTCGGCGCTGTGGATCCCGCTCTCGGTCACCACGATACGCTCGGCGGGGATCGCCTCCAGTAGTTCGATGGTGGTATCCAGCGAGGTCTCGAAGGTGCGCAGATTGCGGTTGTTGATCCCTACCAGCGGTAGATTTAGCGGCAGGGTGCGCTGTAATTCCTCGGCATCATGCACCTCCACCAACACGTCCATCCCCAGCCCGGTGGCCAGGCCGCTGAGTTGTTGCATCTGCTCATCGCTCAGCACCGCCGCGATCAGCAGGATACAGTCGGCACCCAACACGCGGGCCTCATAAACCTGGTAGGGGTCGATGATAAAGTCCTTGCGCAATACCGGCAGGGCGCAGGCGGCCCGTGCCTGTTGCAGGTAGGCATCGGCCCCCTGGAAGAAGTCGATATCGGTGAGCACCGACAGGCAGGCCGCCCCACCACGCTCGTAGCTGCGTGCGATCTGGGCCGGGTCGAAGTCCTCGCGGATCACCCCTTTACTGGGCGAGGCCTTCTTCACCTCGGCGATCACTGCCGACGAACCGCTTGCAAGGCGCTGACGCATCGCCTCGACAAAGCCTCTTGGCTCGACGGCGGAGGCCAATTGTTCCATCAGCGCGGCCATGGTGACACGGGCACTGCGCTCAGCGACCTCTTCGGCCTTGCGGATAACAATACGCTGCAGGATATCGGGGGGATTGCTCATATCTATCTCTTCGTGCCCAGCGGGCGGTTGGTTATGGCCCTCCCCTGCGAGGAGGGACGGGGAATGTTCACCATTCCCTGCGGCGAACTCAGCGAGCGCATCGTTTACAACTGCTGGCTCAACTCGACCAATGCCGCCAGCTTGGCGGCGGCAGCGCCACTGTCGATCACCTCGGCGGCGCGACTAACGCCGCTGAGCAGGCTATCGCACAGACCAGCGGCGTAGATCGCCGCGCCGGCATTAAGTAGCACGATATCCCGCGCGGGTCCGGGCTCACCCGCCAATACCCGGCGCACGATGGCCAGCGACTGCTCGGCCCCGTCCACCGCCAGGGTAGCGATATCGGCCCGCTGTAGGCCAAAGTCCTCCGGCTGGATGGTGTAGGTGGTGATCGCTCCATCCTTCAATTCGGCCACATAGGTGGGGGCACCGATGCTGATCTCGTCCATGCCGTCCTCGGAGCGCACCACCAACACATGCTGGCTGCCCAGCTTGCGCAACACCTCGGCCAGGGGTTCGACCAGATCGCGACTATAGACCCCCAGCAACTGATTGGGCACCCCGGCGGGGTTGGTCAGCGGGCCAAGGATGTTGAAGATGGTGCGCACCCCCATCTCCTTGCGCGGGCCGATGGCGTGTTTCATCGCGCTGTGGTGCATTGGCGCGAACATAAAGCCCACCCCAAGCTCCTCAATGCAACGGGCCACCTGGGCGGCATTGAGATCCAGGCGCACCCCGGCGGCCTCCAGCAGATCGGCGGCCCCGGATTTGGATGAGACCGAACGGTTGCCGTGCTTGGCCACCCGGCCACCGGCAGCGGCCACCACGAAGGTGCAGGTGGTGGAGATGTTGAAGGTGTTGCTGCCGTCACCGCCGGTACCGACGATATCGACCTGATGCTCACCGCTAACCACCACCCCCTCGGCCAGCTCACGCATCACCGTGGCGGCGGCGGCGATCTCGTCCACCGTCTCACCCTTCATGCGCAGCCCGATCAGAAAGCCGCCGATCTGCGCGGAAGTGGCCTCGCCGGTCATGATCTGGCGCATCACCTGATGCATCTGCTCGCCGCTCAGATCCAGCCGTTCGGTAACGGTTGCTATTGCCTGTTGTATATCCATCAGCCTACCTTTATTAAAGAAGTCAGTAACTGCTCGCCCCCTTTATCCCCTCTCCCCCATTGGGGGAGAGGGGGCGAGTAGATACCTTACTTTATTTTTTTCCTACCGGAGCCCGCCGCGCATCGCCAGGAAGTTGCCCAGTTGCTCGTGGCCATGACGGGTGAGGATCGATTCGGGATGGTATTGCACCCCTTCGATCACATAGTCGCGGTGGCGTACCCCCATGATCTCATCACGGCTGCCATCGGCGTGTTGTGTCCAGGCGGTCACCTCCAGGCAGTCCGGCAGACTGGCCTGCTCGATCACCAGCGAATGATAGCGGGTCGCCTCGAAGGGATTCTCCAGGCCGTTGAAGACCCCCACATCGCGGTGATAGACCGGGGAGGTCTTGCCATGCATGATCTCGCGCGCATGCACGATCTTGCCACCAAAGGCCTGGCCGATGGACTGATGGCCCAAGCAGACCCCCAGGATCGGCAGCCTGCCGGCAAAGTGCTTGATCGCCGCCACCGAGATCCCCGCCTCATTGGGGGTGCAGGGGCCGGGGGATATCACCAGGTGATCTGGCTGCAAGCGTTCGATCGCCTCGATGGTGATCTGATCGTTACGATGCACCAGCACCTCGGCACCCAGTTCGCCAAAGTACTGCACCAGGTTGTAGGTGAAGGAGTCGTAGTTGTCGATCATCAACAGCATCGCAGGCCTCATCGCGTTTATGCTTGCTCACCGCCGAACGGCGTA
Organism: Ectothiorhodospiraceae bacterium; assembly: GCA_007125455.1. Classification (GTDB taxonomy): domain Bacteria; phylum Pseudomonadota; class Gammaproteobacteria; order Thiohalomonadales; family Thiohalomonadaceae; genus SLDE01. Next base: position 10,441 of record SLDE01000158.1, on the reverse strand, counting down.
GCGCCCAATGATACCTGTTTCGCGAAGGCTGGGCCATGCACACACAAAAACCCGCCACGGCTCAGGGGCCGGGCGGGCAGGAAGGCGGAGGGGGATCAGTGTTGTATCTGGTCGTCCGGATACAGGTAGCTGCGCGCCTCCTCGCCCGGATCGGGCAGGCCTGCGATCTGCCAGGCTACCTGCGGATCGTGGAACAGCTCACTGACACAGTGCGGGTCCAAACGCTCGCTATCACACACCGCCCGCATCGACGGCAAGGCACCATACTGGATAAAGTGCTTACGCAGACCGTGGATCACGCACCAGTGGGCAGGCGTCAGCACACCAAAGCCCTGCTCCCTGGCAACGCGCTCGGCCACCGCCTCACACCAAGCCGCCTGGTCGGCCAGTGCGCTGGTGGGTAACTCATGCTCAGTGGTCATGGCGGATCTCCTTCGATTTAACCTAGTACATAGATCAACTGTAGCCTACCCCATGATTAGTACAAGGGTGAGGGAGAGCCATGCAATGACAGCGCCGAGCAAGGCACCCGCCAGCACATCACTGGGGTAGTGCAAACCCAGCACCAGGCGAGAGAGGGCCACCAGCAGGGTAAATGGCAGTACCCACCAGGCCAGCAGCGGATACCAGGCAAACAGCAGCAGGGTAAAGGCCACCGCGTGCAGGGTGTGACCGGAGGGAAAGCTGTACTTGTCCAGCGGTGGCACGGTGCGAAAGATCGCCTCACTGCTCAGGTAGGGGCGCGGTCGACTGGTACGCGCCTTCAGTTGCTTGTAGACCACCAGGCACAGCCCCCCGGTCAGGCCCATCTGTATGCTGTGCCAAAGCGCCTGCCAGCCATAGAGCAGTGGCAATAGTGCCATCAGGCTGTACCAGAACACCCCGTCGCCCAGGCGGCTGATCAGGGCGAAGAAACGCCCGAGCTCGCGACGTCGATTGGCACGATTACACAGCTCGCACAGCGCCATGTCCAGACTACGCATCACGCCCCAAAAGCCGATGGTCGGATTATTCATCGCCATCCTCCTCCAACACGGCAAGCAATGCCTGTTCGAAATCGCCACAGATCTGCCCCCAACCCAATCCTTCGGCGGTGCGCCGCGCCGCCGCACCGAGCTTGCTGCGCATCGCCTGGCTTTGGGCCAGGCGCAGCACCTGGGCTATCAGGCCTGCCTCATCATCCCGCTCGGCCAGTAGGCCATTGTCACCGTGGCGGATATGCTCGCGTGCGGCGGCGTAGTTATAGGCCACCGTGGGCAGGCCACTGGCCATCGCCTCCAGGGTGACGTTGCCGAAGGTCTCGGAAAGGCTGGGGAAGACGAAGATATCCGCCGAGGCGTAGTGCTCGGCCAGGCTGACACCGCGCAGCATCCCGGCGAAGATGATATCCGGATTGTCCGCCGCCAGGCGCTCGCGCTGCGGCCCGTCTCCGACGATCACCATCCTTGCCCAGGGCACCGCCTTCTCCACCTCGCGGAAGGCGCGGATCGCCAGGGAAAAGTTCTTCTCCGCTGCCACCCGGCTGACCATCAACAACACCGGCGTGTCGTCGCCCTGTATCCCCCATTGGCGTCGTCGCATCCTGCTGCGCTGCCGAGGGTGGAACAGGCGCGTGTCTACCCCGCGGGAGACCACTCTCAGACGGGTAAAGCCCTGCCCACCCAGCTCCTCGGCCAGCTCGCGGGTAGGCACCAGGGTGGCGCGGGTACGGTTGTGCAGACCGCGCAGATAGCCCAGCACCGGGCGGGCCAGGAGTTTGGTGCCGTAGTGATCGGAATAGTGGTGAAAGTTGGTGTGAAAATCGCTGGAGAGCGGGATCTTTAGCCGCTGCGCGGCGCGCATCGCCGACCAGCCCAGCGGCCCCTCGGTGACCACATGCACCAGATCCGGTCGTTGCGTACGCCAATGGCGGATCAGCCGTCCGGTCATCGGCAAGCCCAGGTGCAGCCCCTGATATCTGGGCAGCCCTATCCCTGGCATCAGCAGGCTTTGGTAGCTCGCCTTTGGCGCTGGCGCATCATCACGGGACTGGCGCACCCGTACCAGTTCCACCTGATGATGCCCAGCCAGGCCCGCCACCATGCGCTCGGTGGTCATCGCTACCCCGTTGACCTCGGGGGGCCAGGTCTCGGTGACCAGGGCAATACGTTTTGCTGTCGCCATCGCTCATCACTCAGCCGGTTCGATGGGCTGAGCTTGCGCCCCGATCGTGACAACAAGGTGAACAATAAGTGACAAAATGGTGATCAAGGTGCAATCATAGGCTTTTGTCTATGACTGAGTGCAGGTCGTGTTTAGCTGGCTAAGAAACCTACCCATACCCGGCACTGCGCTAAGGGATACCTGGCGCGGGGGCTACAGCCTGGCCAATCTGCGCCGTGACATCATGGCGGGGCTGACCATCGGCATCGTCGCGGTGCCACTGTCGATGGCGCTGGCCATCGCCACCGGGGTGCCGCCCCAGCACGGTCTCTATACCGCCATCGTGGCCGGGGCAATCATCGCCCTGAGTGGTGGCTCGCGTTTTAATGTCTCGGGGCCCACCGCCGCCTTTGTGGTGATCCTGTTTCCCATCGTGCAGCAGTTTGGCCTGGGGGGCTTGTTGATAGCCACCTTTATGGCCGGGCTGATCCTGGTGTTGATGGGGCTGTCACGCTTGGGGGTGTTGATCCAGTATGTCCCCTATCCGGTGATCCTTGGCTTTACCGCCGGGATCGCGGTGGTGATCGCCACCTTGCAACTGCCCGACTTTCTCGGCCTGGAGCTGCCCTCGCTGGGGCAACACTACCTGGAAAACCTCGGCACCATCCTGGGCGGCTTGAATACCCTCACACCGATAGAGCTTGCGCTAGGGTTAGGCAGTCTGTTGCTGATGCTTTTCTGGCCACGTCTGCGCACCCCCATCCCGGCCCCACTGGTCGGCCTGGTGGTGGCTGCCGTGGCGGCCTGGCTGCTGGCACGCTGGGCGGGGCTGGAGGTGGAGACCATCGCCTCGCGCTTTAGCTGGCAGACCGATACCGCCAGCGGCAGCGGCATCCCGCCCATCGCTCCCAGCTTCATCCCGCCCTGGCAATTGCCCGGCCCCGATGGCCAGCCGCTGGTGATCGACGCCGCCCTGATCCGTGCCCTGATCGGCCCGGCCTTCGCCATCGCGATGCTGGCGGCTATCGAATCACTGCTCTGTGCGGTGATCAGCGACGGCATGACCCGCACCCGCCACGACCCCAATGCCGAGCTGATTGGCCAGGGGCTGGGGAATATGGTGGTGCCGTTCTTCGGCGGCATCACCGCCACCGCCGCCATCGCCCGTACCGCGACCAATATCCGCAGCGGTGCCCATTCCCCCATCGCGGCGGTGGTCCATGCGGTGGTGGTCCTGCTTGCGGTGGTGGCTATCGCCGGGCTGCTGGGCATGGTGCCGATGGCGGCGCTGGCGGCGCTGCTGTTCATTGTGGCCTGGAATATGGCCGAGCTGCGCCATGTGGTACACACCCTGCGCAGTGCCCCAGCCGGCGACATCGCCGTGCTGCTGACCTGCTTCGGCCTGACGGTGCTCATCGACATGGTGGTGGCGGTGGCGGTAGGGATCGCCCTGGCGGCGGCGCTGTTTATCCACAGCATGGTGCGCCTGAGCGAGGCACGCCGCGTAGAGCAGGGCTGCACCGATGAGGCCTTGCCGCGCGATGTGGTGGTGTACGACCTGAACGGCCCGCTGTTCTTTGCAGTGGCGGAGAAGGCGCTCTCCTCTCTACGGGTGGTCGATCCGGGGGTGCGGCTGGTGGTGCTGGACATGCACGACGTACCCAGCATCGATGGCACCGCGCTCGGCGCCCTGCGCGGCCTGGCCGAAGAGATGGAACGCACCGGGATCGCGCTGATCTTTGCCGGGCTCAGTGCCCAGCAGGTGCTGGCCCTGCGCCGCGCGGGGATCCGCAAATGCCAGGGGCAACTGGGTTTTTGCAAGGATCTCCGCCACGCCTGCCGTGTGGCGCAGCGCTGGTGCGGACAGGCACAGGGGTAGGCGCTTAGCGGTGAGGGCGGTTATCCAGCCCCGCCGCCGCCAGTGCGGCGGCACGAAACACCGCACGCCCCTTGTTCATGGTCTCGTCCCACTCCTTTTGCGGCACCGAATCGTACACCACCCCGGCACCGGCCTGGATGTAGAGGGTGCGATCCTTGATCACTGCGGTGCGGATGGCGATGGCGGTGTCCATGTTGCCGTGCCAGCCCAGATAGCCCACCGCACCGGCGTAGACCCCGCGCTTGACCGGCTCCAGCTCGTCGATGATCTCCATTGCGCGGATCTTCGGCGCTCCAGAGACAGTGCCTGCCGGGAAGGTGGCGCGCAGGGCATCCATTGCGCTCATCCCGGCCTTCAGGCGTCCCTCCACGTTGGAGACGATATGCATCACGTGGGAGTAACGCTCGATGGTCATCTTCTCGGTTAACTCCACGCTGCCGGTCTCGGCGATGCGCCCCACATCGTTGCGCCCCAGGTCGATCAGCATCAAGTGTTCGGCCAGCTCCTTAGGGTCAGCCAGCAACTCCTCTTCCAGCGCCTTGTCGTCGGCCTCATCCTTGCCACGGGGGCGGGTACCGGCGATGGGGCGCACGGTGACCATCTCATCCTCGTAGCGCACCAGGATCTCCGGCGAGGAGCCGACGATGTGAAAGTCATCCAGGTCGAGGAAGAACATGTAGGGCGAGGGGTTGAGGGTGCGCAGTGCCCGGTAGAGATCCAGCGGCGGGGCGTTAAAGGGGATAGCCATGCGCTGGGAGAGCACCACCTGCATGATGTCGCCATCGGTAATGTAGCCACGGGCCTTCTCCACGGCGGCCTTGAAGCCATTCTCGGTAAAGCCGGAGACAAAATCCGCCTCATTCACCTTATTGGCATCAACCGTTGGTGGGCGTTTAAGTGGCTGCTCCAGCATGGCCACCAGCTGCTGCAGACGCCGCTCCCCCTTGCTCTGCGCGTTGGGCTCGGCGGGATCCACATGCACCACCACGTAGAGCTTGCCGCTGAGATTATCGAATACCACCACCTCGTCGGAGAGCATCAACAGGATATCCGGGGTATCCATCTCATCCCGGTTGGGGCACTCGGCCAGACGCGGCTCGATATAGCGCACCGTATCGTAGCCGAAATAGCCCACCAGACCGCCGGTAAACCTGGGTAGGCCCGGCAACTCGGCGACCTTGTAGCGGGCCTGAAACTGCTCGATAAAGGCCAGCGGATCGGCCACCTCGTGCTGTTCGACCGCCTTGTGGTCGCTAAACACCGTCACCTGCTGCCCATACACTTTCAATACCGTACGCGCCGGCAGGCCGATGATGGAGTAACGCCCCCACTTTTCGCCCCCCTGCACCGATTCAAAGAGATAGCTATACGGGCCAGCGGCCAGTTTCAGATAGGTAGAGAGGGGGGTATCCAGATCGGCCAACACCTCGCGCATCAACGGCACGCGGTTATAGCCTTCCTCCAGGCGGGTATTCAATTCATCGGCTGTCATGGCATCACCTGAATAATGAACCGCAGACGACTACATGCGATGTAGTCGGTTGGAAATGCAGGGAACATATTTCCCCAGCGCAGAGTTATCGAACAATGGCTCGCCCTTGAACGCGGCCTTCCCCAACGATGAAGAATCTACAGCTACAGTGCAATCCCTGACCATTTAACTCTCTGCACCTCAGTGTCTCTGCGGTGAAAAACCCTTGTAACTGCTCACCCCTCTCCCCTCAAGGGGAGAGGGGGCAAGTAGATACAAATCCTTTCGCAGGCTGTTAGATTAAATTACACAATTCGGCCATGGAGTCGATCACCGCGTCGGGCTTGGCATCGCGGATGTCGTTGCCGTGGTTATAGCCGTAGCTCATGCAGACGATCTGGAAACCGGCAGCGCGGGCGGCCTTTACATCGCTGACCGAGTCGCCCAGCATCAAGGCCTGTTCCGGTGCCACGCCGAAGAACTCGGCGGCGTGTAGCAAAGGCATCGGGTGAGGCTTCTTCTCCGCCAGAGTATCACCGCTGACGATGATCCCAAAGCGTCCGTGTATCCCCAGATCCTTGAGCAGGGGCACGGTGAACTGCTCGGCCTTGTTGGTCACGCAGCCCAGCTTGTAGCCCTGTTGCTGCAGGTAGTCCAGACCCTCAACCACCCCCGGATAGAGCATGGAGCGCTTGGAGGTGTTTTCGGCATACAGGTCAAGAAAGATCGGGTAAGCGCGGGCAAACAGCGCCTCGTCCGGCTCGCCGTCGAGGCTGTCGGTCAGGGCGCGGCGTACCAGGCGCTCGACCCCATTACCTACCCAGGTACGCACCCTCGCCTCGCCGCGTAGCGGCATGTCGAGGGCCTTCATCATCTCGTCGACGCAATAATGCAGATCCGGCACGCTGTCCACCAGCGTGCCGTCCACGTCGATCAATACCATTTCGGGTTTATTAATCATGTAAAAAGGTCTCAACACAGAGGGCACAAAGGTCACGGAGTTTCAACAGGCTGTAAAAGCTAATGGCCGGTTGCGATCCAACGACCTCTGCGTACCCTGTGTTTTCTGTGATTAGGCTTTTACCTTGGCCAGCTCGGCACGCATCTCGGCGATGATGCTGTCGTAGTGGTTAGGATCGCTATCGTTACGCTTGCCGAATACGGCAGAACCGGCCACGAAGGTATCCACACCGGCCTCGGCCACTTCCTTGATGTTGGCAGGGCCCACGCCACCGTCGATCTCCAGGCGGCAATCCAGGCCGCGATCGTCGATCATCTTGCGCACCGCACGGGCCTTGTCCAGCACGTAGGGAATGAACTTCTGCCCACCGAAACCGGGGTTGACCGACATCAGCAGCACCATGTCCAGCTTGTCGATGGTGTATTCCAGCACGTCCAGCGGGGTGGCGGGGTTAAACACCAGGCCGGCCTTACAGCCAGACTCCTTGATCAGACCGATGGTACGGTCGACGTGCTCGGAGGCCTCGGGGTGGAAGGTGATGTAGCTGGCACCGGCCTTGGCAAAATCCGGGATGATGCGATCCACCGGCTTGACCATCAGGTGCACATCGATGGGGGCGGTCACGCCGTGCTTGCGCAGTGCCTCGCACACCAGCGGGCCAATGGTCAGGTTGGGCACGTAGTGGTTGTCCATTACGTCGAAATGGACGATATCGGCACCGGACTTGAGCACATTGTCCACTTCCTCACCCAGACGGGCAAAGTCGGCCGACAGGATAGAGGGGGCAATCTGATAATCCGCCATGGTTGTATTCCTCACAGGTTTGTTGCTGGCTTCGCGCCGGGCCTGGAGTGCTTAAGACCCCAGCGCATGTAAAGAGAACCGGTGATGATACCTGCAAAGGCCGCGCAATGCGATACGGCGCACCGCCCCCTGGGCGGATCATGCTTTGCGAGCTGGCAGCAAGCCCTTGATTGCCGGACATCGCCAGCAGGCGATAGTCGTGCAATGATGGCGATGGGGATTATACTGACAGCCATGAAAGCCTTATTACTCCTCCTGCTCGTGCTGCTCGCCGCCCCGCTCATCGCCGAGGACGACGCCGAAGCTGTCGAGGTGGCCCCGCCACCACCCGACCACCATGCCCTGCGCCTGGCAGAGATCCGCGCGCTACCACTGGAAGGGGAAAAGTTGGAACTGATGACCGGTGAGGGCCCCACCTTCGCCCTCTATCTGGCCAACAGCAGCAGTCGGCATCGGGGGGCGGTCGTCTTGCTGCACGACCACCACCATCACCTGATCGATGCACCGCTGGAGGGCCTGCGCCTGGGTCTGAGCCAACACGGCTGGGATACCCTGGCAGTGCAGCTGCCTAGGCGCAAGGTGGATGAGGAACGGCTCGACTGGCTAGAGCGCAGCAAGGATCACATCAATGCCGCACTGGGCTACCTGGAGGGGCGTGATAGCGGCTCGGTGGCCCTGATCGGCCATGGCAGCGGGGCACTACTGGCGGTGGACTGGCTATTCAATACCAGCCGCGATCGGGTGCTGGGGCTTGTGGCGATCAGCATGGACGGCAGCGCCGATCCAGAGCCGCGTCTGGACGCCCCCCGTCAGATGGGCCAGGTGAATGTGCCCGTCCTGGATGTCTACGCCATGCACGATCGCCCCATCGTGCGGCACACCGCCGAGCGACGTGCCCGCGAGGCCCAGCGTACCAGACGTAACGACAACGACGACGAGCGGGTGCGTTATCGTGACATTGCCCCCGGCTACAGCCCACGCCGGGGCGACCGGGTGCACTACCGCCAGTTGCAAATCCCCGGCGTCGACCATACCTATCAACCCAACGAAGCGCTGCTGCTGCGGGCCGTGCGCGGCTGGTTGCAGCGCCACGCCAAACCCCAGTAGACCGAATTTATCAGGAGACCCCCATGAACCCCGCCCTTGCCATGAGTATCGCCCTCGCCCTGCATGTGTTCGCCGCCGTGATCTGGGTAGGGGGCATGTTCTTTGCCCACCAGATCCTGCGCCCGGTGGCCGCCACTCAGCTGGAGCCACCTCAGCGCCAAGCGCTGTGGGTCGGGGTGTTCAGCCGCTTCTTCCCCTGGGTATGGGTAGCCATCGCCGTGCTGTTCGCCACCGGTTACTGGATGATCTTCGGCTTCTACGATGGCTTTGGCTCGGTACGCCCCTACGTGCACACCATGCACGCCCTGGCACTGGTAATGACCGGGATCTACCTTTACGTCTTCTTCGCCCCCTATCAGGGGCTGAAAAAGGCCGTTGCCGCCCAGGCCTGGCCCGATGGCAAGAAGCATATTGATCGCATCCGCACCATGGTGGGGATCAACACCATCATCGGCCTGCTCACCATCGCGGTGGGTGCCGGTGGCAAGTACATGTCCTAACCGGGCTGCCCATCCGCCCGTGGTCGGCAGAGGATCGGCAGGTAGACCCACAGGAAGGCCAGCGCTGCACTCATCCACAGCAGGCCGCTGAGCTTGAGCCACCACAGATAGAGCTCGGGCCACAGCAGCGGCATCAGCCCGCGCACGATGGCTGCCAGCACCATCATGGCAAAGGCAAGGTTAATCAGCGGCTGGGATTGCATCGCCCGGCCGCTGTGGCCCAGTGCCACCCGCGCCATCATCCCCAGGGTCAACACGCCGATCCCGCCCACGCTCAGCAGATGCAGCGAGAGGATCGGCGACACCAGCCCCACACTGCCCAGTGCCTGCACCCCCAGCCCCAGGGCGACAAAGCCATAGCCCAGCCACAACACCCACAGCAACGGCACCCGCCAGATCCCGCCCTGGTGCCAACCCAACAGACGCCAGCCATGCACCAACGCGGCGAACAGGGTGATTGCCGCTGCCCACAGACTCGTAGGCCAAAGCAGTTGCACCGCCACATAGGCCAGCAGTACTGGCAGGGAGAGCCGTTCGATCCACGCCCATTTACGCACCGTCGCGCCGGGCAAGCCGCGCTCGATGAAAAAGGGGATCACCCGGCCCCCCATCACCACCAGCAGGGTGAGGATCATACCCATACCGAGAGTATTGCCCTGTGCCACGCCGCCATCCCACAGGCCCAATAGCTCCAGATGCACCAGCGCATTAGCCACGGCCATCAGCAGCAGGAGAAAGACGAAGGGGATGTTGTGGCGCTGGCGGCTACGAAACAGCGGAAAGGCCAAGGCCAGTGCCAGCAGGGGCAGAAAAAGTCCATCGAGCAACGCGAGCCACCAGCCCCCGGGCACCATCCAGGGCAACACCCGCCCCAGCAGCCAGAGCAGCGCCAGGCCACCCAGGGGCCAGTAGCGCAGGGTCTGGATACCGGTCCAGTTTTTGGTCGCGGTGAGCAAAAAACCGGCGATCACCGCCGCGCTATAGCCAAACAACATCTCATGGCCATGCCACACCACCGGGCCGTAGTAGGCGGGGGCCGCCAGCCGCCCCAGCAATACCGCCAACCAGGCCCCCATCAGCAACAGTGCCGACAGCCCCGCCAACAGAAAGAAGGGGCGAAAGCCCAGGGCAAGAAAGGTCAAGCCGTTATTGAGCTTGCCTTGCTGCGGTTCCAGAATGTCCATCGCACGCCTCGATATGGTTAGACAGAACGTAACGGCCCGCCCCCTCTCCCCTTGAGGGGTGAGGGGGCGAGTAGATACGACAGAACATTGATTCTAGTCCCTCTCGGCGCGGATCGGCATGATATGTATCAAGGCCAGTGAGTCTTCTTATACACAACGGAACAAGGGCCTGGCCAAGTGTCAATACCTTGCGGGGGATATTCCGTAAAAAACCCACCAGCAAGGCTAAGCCATTGAATTCACTGCGCTTCGCCAGACTGTCTATTTTTACAGCAATCTGACATCGGCCCTGTCAGGACGCGCCCTGGCGACGCTTGCTCCCAATCCATCCACAGAGTTATCCACAGCTTCTGTGGAAAAACCAATCATCACTATTGGCAACAGGCACTTAGC
>SLDE01000199.1 GCA_007125455.1 Ectothiorhodospiraceae bacterium | reverse complement strand
GATACCCATCAACACTACGCAGTGGCGCACCTGCGTAAAAACGAATATGCGGCGCTTCGGTAACCAATGGATTATCGGCAAAGCGGGGATCCGCACTGGCATCACTAATCTCAAAAATATCATCACCGAGGATGGCGTGGCCGCAAAAAGAGATATCCCGCCCGGTTTCACAAACCGCCACCCCCTGTCGCGATTTGAACCACTGGCGATGCGCGTCCACCAGGGAAACCAGGGCAATCGACACGTCAAACATCTGCGAGGCCAGACGGGTCAGCCGGTCAAAGCGCTCTTCTGCCGGGGTGTCCAGCAAATTGAGCGCGCGCAGGGCCCGTAGCCGCTGCTGTTCATCGAGAGGGATCGCCGGGGTTTGCATCAGTGTGCTCCAGGCTCCTCGGAAAAGCGCTCGCGAATGGCAAGGATATTGGGCAGCTCGCTCAGGAAGATATCCACCAATGCTGGGTCAAAATGCTTGCCGCTACTCTCCTTGATCAGATCCACCGCCGCCTCCACGGTCCAGGCCTTTTTGTAGGGGCGTACTGAAGTTAACGCATCAAAGACATCCGCCAGCGCGGCGATACGTCCCGACATGGGGATATCTTCGCCGCTCAGGCCATGGGGATAGCCGCTGCCATCCCACTTTTCGTGGTGGCTAATGGCAATCTCCCGGGCCATGCGCATCAGCTCGGATTCATCTCCCTCAAGCAGCTTGGCACCAATGGCGGCGTGGGTCTTCATGATCTCCCATTCGGGTGGCTCGAACTTACCCGGCTTTTGCAAGATGGCATCGGGGATGCCAATCTTGCCGATATCATGCATCGGGCTGGCGTTGAGGATCAGATCACACTGGGCATCATCCCAGCCTATCCTGCGCGCCAACAGGGCGCAGATATGGCTCATGCGCAGGATGTGGTTGCCGGTCTCCTCGTCGCGGTACTCCGCCGCCTTGCCCAGGCGCTGTACTACCTGCAGGCGGGTGTGGTGCAGCTCCTCGGTGCGCTCACGCACCATCGCCTCCAGCACATCCTTTTGGCTATGCAACATGCGGTGGGCAAGCTGGGCATCAAGCAGGTTGCGTACCCGCATCAGCAGTTCATTGCGATCAAAGGGCTTGCTGACAAAGTCCCGCGCCCCGCCCGCCAGGGCACGCAGCAGATAATCCTTGGTGTGCTGGGCGGTGAGGATCACGATCGGCGGCAGCAGAGGGTCATTGAGTCCAGTTAATTGCTCCATCACCTGATAGCCATCCAGATGCGGCATATTGATATCCAGCAGGATCAGATCCGGGCGTTGCGTCTGATAGTTGGGCAGCACCTCGCGTGGGTCCTGGATAAGGATCCGTTGTTGATAGCCCTGGGCAGAGAGCATCTTGTCCAGAAGTTTCAGGTTGGCCGGCTCGTCATCGATGATCAGGATACGGGCACCATTGCGTGCAGCTTGCTGTTCTGTCATATCAGTTCTTCTCTGTGTGCAGTTATTTGTTTCGTTACGAACATGAGCGCTAAGTGAAAGGCATTCATGCTATGCCAGCACCACACGGTTGCGCCCTGAATTCTTGGCTTCATACAGGGCAGCATCGGCACGCTGGATAGTCCGTTCATAATCGGGATGACCGTCACTGAGCGCCAGTCCCAGACTGGCGGTAACCGTAATGGCTTTTCCCGCAGGCAGCATAATCCGTGTTTCGGCGATACAGACGCGAAGCTTTTCAGCCACTTTGAGTGCTTGTGACTCTTCAACCTCGGTAAGCAACAACAAAAACTCCTCGCCACCGTAGCGAAACACAAAATCGCCGGAACGTACCCGGTTGGTCATCAGCGTAGCGACCTGTTGGAGCACCAGGTCCCCGCCATCATGACCATGGGTATCATTCACCTGTTTAAAGTGATCGACATCCAGCATCACCACCGCAAAGCTCAAGCCCTTGCGGCGCGACAGTTCGATCTCACGTTTAAGAATGGAAGGCAGATAACGACGGTTGAACAACTGGGTCAGCGCATCGCGCCCCACCTCCAGATCGTTGGCACGATCAAACATATCCCCCAGCAGAAATTTGATTTGCTCAATCTCGTGCTGCAAGGTTCGCAGCAAAATACGCCTGCTATCCTGCGTCATTTCGATGACCTTGGCGGAAGCAAGCTGCGGCAGGAGGGTTTTATCAATCCGATCGATAGACTGGCTAATGGCACTGAGCTCCCGCTCTTCATCAAATACCAGACTGGCCTTATGGTTCAGCCACAACCCAAACGATGAGGCACGTAAACACACTACCCCTCGCAACGGCAGCTCGATAGCCAACTCACGAAACAGACGGCTCTCCCAGTCCAGCACGGCACCCAATTGTCGCTCCCGTTCGGTGGCCATATTATGTCCCGAGGCGAACAGCTTGAAGGACTCATCAACACGTATTCCCTTGTCGTGCGAATAGACGTAAGAGTCACTCATCGCCTCAAACGCGATGTCGAACAGGTGGTACACATGCAACACCGCACTCACCAGCTCGTCACGCTGCAAACTGGATTGTTGCAAATGCCGGTTGATCGTCTGTTTGAGCCACTGCATGCCACGCAATACCAGGTTGACCGGGATCTGGGCACGGGCATGAACCTCCCCCACATGGCGTTGCATGGCGATGAATTGTGTCAGTGCGGCACTATCCTCACTGCACAGCAGTTGCTCCAGCCAGGAAGCCATGCTGGGCTTGAGCCGTTGTTTTACAGTGGTCGCCTCCAGGTATGGCGCAGAATCCGGATCGCTTAACATCACGGTGTAAAACCCTTCTGCCAGGGCCACCTTCTCGCGCTGAATGATTACCCGAATCTGCTTGCGCAAATCGTGTTCGATCTGCTCATACAAGGCATCAATCCGGTTTTTGTCTTCCATCATTATTTCCCCTTGGGGTCATCCGAGGATGCCAGCCAATATTCGACACTACTCAAAAACTCGCGCACCTGGATCGGCTTGGTGATGTAGTCAGTAAAGCCCGCTTCCCTGCCGCGCTTAATATCCTGTGGCATGGCATTGGCGGTAACGGCGACCACCGGTATCTGTTTCAGATCGGGGTTCTGCTTGATGATCTGCAACACCTGATAGCCGTCCATGCCGGGCATGTTGATATCCAGCAGGATCAGATCCGGTTTGCGCGCCTGGGCCAGCTCCAGCCCAAGCTCAGGCAGGTGCGCACTGAGCAGGTGGATATGGGGCAGCCTACCCAGGATATTGGCCACCAGTTTCAGGTTGGCCGGGTTGTCCTCGATATACAGCACCAGGTGTTGCCGTTCGACCAGGGCCTCGCCCTGCGGCGGATCGTCCTGCTGTGCTGCGACAACATGATCATGGCTCTCGTCCTCGAGCGGTAGTTCCAGCCAGAAGGTACTGCCCACCCCGACCTCGCTCTCGGCCTCGATGCTGCCGCCCATCAGCTCCATGATGCGACGGGTGATAGTGAGGCCAATACCGGTGCCTTCCACCTCACTCCCCTCCGCATCCAGTCTGTTGAAGGGTTCGAACAGTTCACTCATACGATCATCGGGGATCCCCTTGCCGGTATCGCTCACCAGCATACGCAGACGATCGTCCCCTTCCGGTTGGATCTTCAGGTTCACCTCGCCACCATCACGGTTGTATTTGACCGCATTGGAGAGCAGGTTGAGTAGCACCTGTTTAAGGCGAGTGCGATCGGCACGCACCTGCACGCCCTCCAAACCACTGTGCTGAATGCGTATCGACCGTTTTTCCGCCAGCGGCTGGATCAGTGACAGGCACTCCTCCACCACCGGGCAAAGCTCCACCGGCTCCAGCGAGAGACTGAGCTGGCCGGATTCGACCTTGGCCAGATCCAGCACCTCGTTGATCAGCTCCAGCAGGTGATTACCGGCCTTGAGGATCTCGTGCACATTGTCCTGCTGATCCTGATCCAGGGCCTCGTCGTATTCGAGGATCTGGCCAAAGCCAAGGATGGCGTTCATCGGGGTGCGCAATTCATGGCTCATGCTGGAGAGGAAGGCCGACTTGGCCTGGCTGGCCCGCTCGGCCTCCTCCTTGGCCTGGGCCAACTGCTGCTGCCGCGCCAGCTCCGGGCTGTAGTCGCTAAAGATGTTGAACAGATATTGCGGCCTGCCATCGGCTGCGGCGATAAAACCTATATTGGAGGCACTGACCATCTCCGTGCCATCCTTGCGCTGAATCGGCAACAGACCTGCCCAACCTCTGCCCTCTGCCACTGCACCCATGATGGCATCGGGTGCCCACTGCATGGTCTGCGCGGAGAAGAACTGGGTAAAGTGCTTGCCCAGACACTCTCCATGTCCATAACCGTTCAGTCGGTCATGGGCCGGATTGCTATAGATCAGATAGCCCTCGGCATCGCTCACCCCGATCCCCTGTTCGGTGCTATCGAAGATGCGCCGGAAGATCAGCAGATCCTGCTCGGCCTGCTTGAGCTCGGTGACATCCTGCACCGTGCCCTTGAGTCGAAGCAAACGGCCCTGGTCATCGAGCTCGGCGGTAGCCAGTTCATGGACATAACTCACTTTACCGTCGGGGCGAATGATACGGTGCACCACATCGTGCAGACCGGTCTCCTGCGCCTGTTGCTCGCTTTGCTCCACCAGGGCAAGGTCGTCTGGATGTACCGCCTGCTTGAACAGCTCGACCGAAGGCTCAACCTCGCCCGGTTGATAGCCAAAGATCTCGTAGATCACATCGGACCAATAGAGCACACCGCTTGGCAGATCGGCGTGCCAGTCGCCCAGGCGTGCCAGGCTTTGCGCCTGACGCAGCTCCCGTTCACGCTCCGCCAGGGCCAGTTCGGCACGCTTGCGTCCATCGATATCCTGCACCACACCCAGCATGCGCAGCGGCTTGCCCGCCTCATCACGCTCCACCGCGCCGCGCTCCGACAGCCAGCGCACGGTGCCGTCGGGCCAGACCACCCGATGCTCGATATCGTAGGGGACATTGTGTTCTACACAGGCACTTACCGCCTCGCTAACCATCTGGCGATCATCCGGGTGGATCGCCGCCATGAAATTATCGTAGGAGGTCTCCAGATCCCCGGCGGGATAACCGAACAGCGGGGCGATGCGCTCGGTCCAGAACAGCTCACCGCTGACGATATTCCACTCCCAGGTGCCGATATTGGCAAACAATTGGCCACGGCGCAGCCGATCCTTTGCAGCCTCGCTCTCTGCCTTGGCGTTCTCCAATTCTTGCTGCACTGCCTTGACGTGGGTGATATCTGTGCGAATCGAAACGTACTGATAGGGCCTGCCAGTTTCATCCAGAAACGGGGTGATGGTGGACTCCACCCAATAAAAACTGCCGTCCTTGCGCCGGTTACATACCTCGCCAAACCATACCTGGCCAGAGACGATGGTGGCCCACATCTCCTTATAATAACTGTCTGGGTGTTGGCCAGACTTGAGCAGGCGGTGGTTTCGCCCCAGCAACTCTTCGCGTGAGTAACCGCTGATCTCGCAAAACAGATCGTTGATATAACTGATATTACCGGCCCGATCGGCGATACTGACGATGGCATGCTGGTTGAGGGCCAGGTGTTCCCGTTCGCGCTCATAGAGCAGTTGCTGCATCTGAGCCCTGCCGGCACGGTACTCGCGAGAACGCCGCGCGCGCGCCAGCACCCGACAGGCCAGGTAGCGTGGCTCTACCGGCTTGGGCAGAAAGTCATCACCACCCAAGTGCAGGGCATTGAGCTGCCAGTTTTCATCCAGCTCCGCGGAGAGAAACACAATCGGAAGCTGCTGGTAACGCTCCTCCTCGCGCAGCAGCGCCGCCAACTCCGGACCGCTGATATCCGGCATATGGTAGTCGAGGATCAATACCTCCGGATCGAGCGCTTCGATCTGCGCCAGGGTTTGGCGGGGATCGCTCAGGGTGGTGACCGCCATCCCGGCGGCACGCAGCACGGTGGCCTGTGCCTCCAGCACCAATGCCTCATCATCCACCATCAATACCCGATAAGGCTTTTTGGGCACCCGCAAGGTCAACTCTTCCAGCTGGCGCAGTAGGCGCGCCGAATCCACCGGTTTATTGAGATAAAAAGCTGAACCACTACGATAGGCGGCCAGGCGGGCATCCAGATCACGGCGCATCGACAGAAACAGCACCGGCGGAAATATCCCACCACGCGCTTGTTTAAGCTCCTGGACATACTCGGCACCCGCCAGATCCCCATCGGGAAAGACCATATCCATGATCACCGCCGCCGGGGCATCCTCTCCCTGCATGGCCGCGCCAAAGTCCTCCAGGCGGGTAAACAGGTGCGTACGATAGCCTTCCTGCCGCAATAATCGGCACATTTGCTCGCCCTGTTGCGGTTCATCGTCGACGATGTATACCAGCGGCTCGACCTGGGGCATAGGGCGATCCTCCACCTCGGGCGCGGTGAGGATGGAACCCTGCAACTGTGGGGCACTGCGCCCCAGCTGCTGGAGTTGTTGCAAAGTGCCAGAGAGTTCTGCGCTCAGCATCTGGCGCTCCGCCGTCTGCTCGGCCTTGCGCAGCTTGTCCAGCAACAACTCGACCCGACCGGCCGCCTTGCTCAGGGAGTGCATACCAAAGCTACCGGCACTGCCGTGCAGGCTATGCACCAGGCGATGCAACAGGCGCAATTGTTCGTCATCCCACTTGGCCAGGGCCAGTTGCGCGGCACAGCGATCGATTTCGGCCAGCTTGGCCGGCAGCTGATCCACAAACTGTGCCCGCAGCTGTGCCATTGCCTGTTTGGCAGCCTCTTGGTCCATCGCAACGACTCCTCCAGCAGATTGTTTTTATCTGTAATAGCTTTTCGGTGCGGTTCGCGAAGCTCACCGCACCCTACAGGCCAGAGCAATAATCAGGCCAATACCGTGTTTCGACACCCTGCACCTTTTCAGCAGGTCAATCAAGTCAGCTTTGGTGGCTGATTCCCTCCATTTTGCAGTGGCACTGCAATTTGCAGTCAGTGTAAACACGAGCAAATGATGTACAAGGAATTTGTGCATTGCGCGGCCTTATTTCTGCCTCTATGATGGCAAAATAGAATGACAAGAGCACAATAAAACAGATTCCGGGCGCAAGCTACGGAACGGGAGGAGTCCCCAGGTGTCCAGCAGACGTGATCCATTCGATCCGCAGGCAGAGCTTGTGCTGCCCGCAGGCGACCCCATGCAACTGCTACAGCAGATCGTCGAGCGTCTCAACCACGCAGTGGTGTTGACCGACGCCGAACGCGCCATTATCTATGTCAACCCCGCCTACGAGCGGCTTACCGGCTACCGTAGCAGTGAGGTAATCGGTATCGCCAGTCTACCAGGGCCGCTCCGCCGTGCAGGCGAGCAGGAGGAAGCACTCTACGAACAGATCTGGCATGCCCTTGATACCCAGCGTTATTGGGAGGGTGAGCTTTGGGATCGTCACGCCAATGGCAGCCCTTATCTTAAACACATGATGGTTGAGCGGATCGAAGATGGCGCGGGCAACACCTCCCACTACATCGCCATCTTTCACAACATCACCGAAAAAAACCTCGCCGAAGAAGAGCTGGAGCGGCTGCTGCACTACGATCCACTCACCAACCTCCCCAACCGCCTGCTGTTTCGCAATCGACTGCAACATGAGTTTCAGGTGGCCCGACGCCACCGCAGCCACGCCGGGGTGATCCTGCTCAATCTGGATCGTTTCCAGCAACTCAACGAGACCTTTGGCTACAACACCGGGGATCGCTTGCTCAAGGAGATCGCCAGTCGCCTGGAAGAGTGTATCCGCAGTACCGACCTGGTAGCCCGTCAGCAAGAGCGCGACGAGCGCGATCCGGATCTGGTCTCGCGCATGGGCGGTGACGACTTTGCCTTCATCCTCAGCGAGATCCGCAAGCCGGAAGATGCCGCCCTGGTGGCCGAACGCCTGCTGAATGCACTGGCCCCCCCGTTTGTGGTTGACGACGAGGAGATCTTTGTCTCCGCCAGCATGGGGATCGCCATCTATCCGCAAAACGCCACCAGCAGCGATGAGCTATTGCACTGCGCCGAGAAGGCGCTGTTTCAGACCAAGGCCAGCGGCCCGGGCAGCTACCGCTTCTTTGCCGAGGAAAACAACCTCAGCAGTGCACAACGGGTACGTCTGGAAACGGCCCTGCGCCGGGGCATCCAGCAGCAGGAGTTTGCCCTGCACTATCAGCCGCAGGTGGACCTTGCAACTGGCAGGGTAAGCGGCGTAGAGGCCTTGTTGCGCTGGCCGCAGTCCGATGGGGCGATGCGCTCCCCCGCCGAATTCATTCCCATCGCCGAAGACACCGGATTGATCATCCCGCTGGGGCGCTGGGTATTGCAGCAGGCCCTGGCCGATATCCTGGCCATTGAGCAACAGACCGCTGTGAGCCTGCGGATCTCGGTCAACCTCTCGGCACGGCAATTCCAACACCCCTCCCTGCTACAGGAGGTCGCTGCCGCCCTTGAGCATAGCGGCATCGATCCGGCCCGTCTGGAGTTGGAGATCACCGAGAGCATGCTGATGCACCACCTCGACGAGGCGCGGGCCACCATGGGAAAACTGCGCGCCCTGGGCACACGCCTGGCCATCGACGACTTTGGCACAGGCTACTCCTCGCTGGCCTACCTGCAAGAGTTTCCGGTCAATACCCTCAAGATCGATCGGCGCTTTGTCAGTGCACCCAGCAACGCACAGACCAGCAACTGCATCGTCTGTGCGGTGATCGGGCTGGGCCACGGATTGGGGCTGGAGGTGGTTGCCGAAGGGATAGAAAGCGAAGCCCAACTGGTCGGTTTGCAAGAGGCGAGCTGTGATGTGGGACAGGGCTACCATTTGGGGCGCCCCATGCCCATGGAGGCGCTGATCACCCTGCTACAGGACAGGGCAGCTGATTAGCCCCCTCCCCCGCGCAGCGCGACAAACCCAGCCAGCACCTGCCGATGCAGGGATGCTAAGGGCTCGGGGAGTGGCTCCCCCCCCCTTTCGACACCAGGCTCGGTAGACAGGTATGCACGGGCATCGGCTTCAAGCTGCCTGATCCTCGCCTTCAACTCGACGAAGGCCGATGTACTCCCGTAGCTATCCTGGGTCGCCGGGCTGCCCAGCCACTGCTGCAACCGCCGGAAACGTGCCCTCGGGTCCACCGCAGGTGCCTCGTCGCCATAGCCCGGTTTGCCCAGCAAGTTGAACCAGCTGCGGTACTCCACCTCGGCAAACAACACCGGTATATGCTCATAGGCTACGCGCTTGCAGTCTTTCCAGCTGGCCGGAGGGCGCCACTTCGCCAGCCACTCGGGCAGCTTGTCCGCCGGCATGGGCCGGGCGATCCCATAACCCTGACCATGCACACAGCCCAGCTGCAACAGCAGCTTGCCGTGCGCTTCGCTCTCCACCCCCTCGGCCAGGGGGTGGCGGTTAAAGGTGTTTGCCAGCCCCACAATACTGTGAATGATCGCCACATGCTCGGCATCCCCCAGCATGTGGCGCACAAAACTCTGATCGATCTTGACCGTTTGCGCCGCCAGTTGCTTTAGGTAGTTCAGGGAGGAATAGCCGGTGCCAAAGTCATCCAGGGCAAACTGGATATCGATGGCGCGGCAGTGCTCGATCAACTCCGCCACATGGCCCATATCCTCCAGGGCGGCGGTCTCGAGGATCTCCAGCTCCAATTGCTCGGCCATCACCTCCGGCTGAGCGGCTAGCTGACGTTTTAACCGCGCCAAAAAGCCGCTGTCCTGTAACTGTGGGCCGGCGATATTCACACTCACCGCCAGCTTGAGCCCACGCGCATTCCACAAGGCCAGTTGACGTAGTGCCTCTTCGATCACCCAATCGCCCACGGCAATCGCCAGCGGGTGTTGCTCGATCAATGGGATAAACTCCATCGGCGCAAGCAGGCCACGCTCGGGATGTTGCCAGCGGATCAGGGCCTCCAGGCTGAGCAGTTCGCCACTGTGCATGTTCACCTTGGGCTGGTAGTGGAGGACAAACTCGCCCAGCGCCAGTGCCTCGCGAATACGCTCAAGGCTTTTATGGTGTTGTCGAATCGACAGATCCGCCTGGGTATCGAAGATGTGGTAGCGCCGTTTGCCCAACTGTTTGGCCTGGTACATCGCCTGATCCGCCTGGCGCAACAACTGTTCGGCATCCACTGGCTCATCCTGTGGATAGAGGCTGATCCCCATGCTGACAGAGATCGGCAGAGCTACCCCATCGCTCCACTGCTGTTCGGCCAGCTGGTGATGCAGACGTTCAATAGCGTGTAGATAATCATCCCCCTCGTCGAGATCGAGCATCACCAGTACAAACTCATCCCCCCCTACCCGGGCAAGAAGATTACTCTCGCGCTGGCCACGGCGCAGGGTCTGGGAGAGCATCACCAACAGTCTGTCGCCCAACTCCCTGCCATGGCGCTGGTTGAGTTCGGCAAAGTCGTCCACATCCAGGTAGACAAGCGCCAGGCGACCGCCCTGGCGACGCACCTTGGCCATTTCTCGCTCCAACTCCTCATCAAACAGGGTACGATTGGGCAGCCCGGTCAGCACATCGTGCAGACTGACATACTCCAAATGCTCGGCATGGCCCTTTTGCTCGCTGATGTCCACATGCACGCCAAACATCTTCCAGGGCTCGCCCTCGGCGTTGTACTCCATCACCCTGCCCTGGGTCAGCACCCAAACCCAGTGGCCATCGCGGTGTTGCAGGCGGATCTCACAGCGATACTGTTTACCGGGATCGAGCAGGTGCGCCTCCAGCTGCCGTTTCACCAGAGCGCGATCCTGTGGATGGATCAGCGCGTAAAAGCCTTCGATGTTCACGGGCTGCAAGGTCTCCATCCGATAGCCCAACATGCTCGCCCAGCGCTCGTTGATAGACAACTCCCCTGTAAGCACGTCCCAGCGCCAACTGCCGGCATCGATCGCATCCAGGGCATTTTCCAGCATCTGGTGTTGCTGCTCCATCGCCAGACGGGCGCGGGTGTGCTCGGTGCGATCCTTGGCAATCACCACATACATCCGTGGCCGCCCATCCGGGAGGTTGAGTCGCCGGATCGACATCGCGGCCACATAGTCGTGACCATCCCGATGGCGGTTCCACAGCTCCCCTTGCCAACTCTGCGTCTCCTCCAGGCCGTGTTTCATTTGTCTAAAGATTTCTGCAGAGTTGCGCTCCGAGCCGAAGATCCCAGGGTCGGCCCCAAGGATCGCCTCTTCACGGTAACCGGTCAGGGCCTCGAAGGCGGGGTTGACACTGATGATGCGGTTATCGCCGTCGGTCACCATCATCGCATCATTGCCGTGCTGGTAGATCAGCTCAGCCAGTTCACTACGCGAGGCATCGCTACGTGTGCCAACCAGCTTCTTTGCCCTGCCGCTGGCATCCCGTTGTACCACCCGGCAACGCAAACTCATCCAGCGCAGCGCCCCGCTGGCGTGTCGGAGCGGGTAGCGCTGTTGCAGGCTGTCGCCCTGGGGGGTCTCGACCAGCGCTACCATAGCGGCACGCAGGCGTGCCAACGCATCCTCCGGCAACTGCCATCCCTCCATGGCCAGATCCGGCGGCAGCTTGTGATCCGTGTCGGCCTCGCCAGGTGACCATTCCCACAGCAGATCCTCACTGCCCTCCCGCAGGAGGTGCCAGCGGGCCTCGCTGTCACTCAAGGCCGCTTCGATCTGCACGCGGGCGTGTTTCTCGCGGATCAGTTCGATGGCCTGGGAGCTAAGGTGGTCGTACATCGACAAGACCGTTTGGATCAGCACCGAGGTGGAGCCACTCATCTCCTCATTGGCACGTCGCTTGGCCGCCTCGATATCACAGCCCTGCTCCCGCGCCGCTACGGCCTTGGCCATACGCTTGTCGCTGTCGATGATATGAAAGGCCAGCCACTGGATCAGAAAGGAAAAGAGTTGCTCCAGGAGCTGCTCGAAGGGCTCATCGGATTGGCCGATGGCCTGGATCTTGGCAAAGAAGGCCTGGTGTGCCTGCTCATGCTCACTCAGCCACTCGTCGCTGGCCAGAAAATCACCCCAGATCGCCTCTTCGGTGCTGAAGTGGTACTCGGCATACTCGGCCAACTCATGCAGGATGCACTGGATCTCCGTCTCCTCAACACCGAGCATGTGCTGGCGGGCCAGGCGATTGAGGATCTCCACCAGCTTGCGATGCTGATCGTCGATGATCGCAATGCCGGTATTGAGCTGCTCATTCCAGGGAAATATCTCCAGCAATTCCGCCGAAGGGGATGGCTCCGTCTGCGGCGATGCGGTTTGTTTTTTTGGTTGTTCCATGCTGTTCCCGATGCGTGTGTCGGCTGCCTACTGGGCAATCTCAATAGCCAGACAATACTGTACAAAAGGCTATTTTTCGCCCCCGTTGCCTAAACCACCCTGCATGCCTGGGTGAAGGTCGCGCCCTAGTATGTGATCACTGCGATTGATGACATGGGTGGTGGAGCCCACAATCAAGGGATCGGGGCCACGCACAATATGCTCGTCCTTGCCGGGGTAAGGCAGGGTGGAGAGAAAGTGCTGCATGCAGTTGAGGCGGGCGCGCTTCTTGTCATCGGACTTGACAATGGTCCATGGCGCGTCGGCAATATCGGTGTAGAAAAACATCGCCTCCTTGGCCTCGGTGTAGTCATCCCACTTGTCCAGCGAGGCCTTGTCGATGGGTGAGAGCTTCCACTGTTTGAGTGGATCACGTTCGCGCGCCTTGAAACGCCGCAGCTGCTCTTCCTGAGTCACCGAAAACCAATACTTGTACAGGCGCACCCCACTGCGAACCAGCATACGCTCCAACTCGGGGCACTGGCGCATGAATTCGAGATATTCGGTGGGGTCACAGAAGTTCATCACCCGCTCCACACCGGCACGGTTATACCAGGAACGGTCGAACAGCACGATCTCACCAGCGGAGGGAAGGTGCTGTATATAACGCTGGAAATACCACTGGGTACGCTCGTACTCATTGGGCTTGTTCAGCGCCACTACCCTGGCGCTACGCGGATTCATATGCTCCATGTAGCGCTTGATCGTCCCCCCTTTGCCGGCGGCGTCCCGCCCTTCGAAAAGTATGACGATCTTCTGGCCGGTCTCCTGTACCCATTTTTGCACCTTCAACAACTCTACCTGCAACTCGGCCTTGTGCTTTTCGTATGCAGAGCGCGGCATACGGCTCTTGAAAGGATACTCCCCGGTCTCGAAGGCGTGTCGTATTGCCTCGGGGTCATGGCGCATCTCGGAAATGGTCGTATTCGTCACAGGGACTCCTCGTTTTAGTGGTGT
>SLDE01000180.1 GCA_007125455.1 Ectothiorhodospiraceae bacterium | reverse complement strand
GCAATCTGACATCGGCCCTGTCAGGACGCGCCCTGGCGACGCTTGCTCCCAATCCATCCACAGAGTTATCCACAGCTTCTGTGGAAAAACCAATCATCACTATTGGCAACAGGCACTTAGCGCGCATAGCTAGAAAGCTCCCCATCTACTCGCCCCCCCTGCATGGGTTTTGCTGTCGGTTTACGGGGTAACGGTGACGAGAGGCCCTTCGCTGCAAGGCGCGTGTGCCTTGGAGGGCCTCACTCCTCGGCAGAGGCGAGCCTCTGGTCCACACAGGTGCGGATCATGCTCCATCCGTAGCGTTGCATCTCCTCGCGGCAATCGGCAACCAGCGGCTGGTGCTGCTCGGGGTAGTCCCCCAGCGCCACCAGGGCATCCAGATCCTGCTGGACGCACATCTCGACCATATCTTCCCCGTACGGCCCCAGCGCCTCACTGCAGCGCTCGGTAATGCTGTGCAGGATCGCTTCATTACCGGCTTGGGCAAGCCCGACAAACAACAGACACGCCGCTGCCGATGCACTCCATCTTCCCATTGTCTTCTCCTTAATCTCTATCGCCCAGGCGGGGGACTCAAGGGGACCCCGGCTGGCTCACTGTCTGATCTGAATGAATTGGATGACACCTATCCTCACCGAGGGGCCCCCTCCATGCTCGCACCACTGAATACGGATCCCAGCTGCGGGCCTCATGGGATGACACCATCAGCTAACCCGAGCGCTGCCGCGCTATCACCTGCTCGCCCCTTGCCTGACGCCCATTACCTGTCGGCTCAGCTTGCGACTCCCCCTGCGCCAGGGGGCGCAGCTCCCACTTGGGGCATTGGTAGTAGGCGATCTGCGCATCGCTGGCAGGGTAGCGCCCACAGGGGAAGTAGTTCCAGAAGGCGGAGGCATAGCTGGCGCACAGCCCGGTATCGGGATCGTGGGCCGGGCAATCGATGGTTTCGCAGCAACGACTGCACTCACCACAACTGTCGGCGGGATGGGGCCAATCCCCACGCACCTGCACGATCGACGGGTTGGGCCCGGAGCGCGGCGGGGAGAACCAGTCGGTGCCCGCCATCAGTGCGGTCATACGCCGGTAGCGCGGCTCGGCGAGCAGCTTGAAGAAGATCTTCCAGCAATGCATGGTTAGTGGAAGAAAACGACGATGGTGACGCCAGAAGCGCCAGTCGGAAAAATAGACGCGGGTGTAGATAGGCGCAAGTAAGTAGGCGCTTAGCCCCAGGGTGAGCATGGCCAGTGGCGCCAGTGCGATAACCCCCAGGCGCACAAGAAACCAACGAGCCTTAAGCAGCATGGAAACTCTCTCTTTTGCAGTGCCTTACAAGAGCATACCTCCCCACTTACCGGTACGCAACGCGCCTCATCACGATGGGATCACTCTGCTGTAGCCGTATAGCTCAATCGCGCAGTACTTCAAGGAAAGCCTCGCCGTAGGCCTCCAGCTTACGCTGGCCAACCCCGGAGACGGTGGCCAGCTCTTGCAGATTGTTTGGGCGCAGTTCGATCATTTCCAGCAGGGTGGCGTCGTGAAAGATCATGTAGGCCGGGATCCCCTGCTCGGCGGCGAGGCGCTGACGGCACTCGCGCAGCGCCTCCCACAAGCCCTGGTCGGCCTGGTCGACGCTCTGGGCGACCTTGCCCCGTGAGCGTCCTTCGCGCTTGACCGGGCTACGCAGGCGACGCAGATGCAGGCGCTGTTCCCCACGCAGCACCGGGCGACTGGCCTCGCTCAGGCGCAGTGCCCCGTGGCCCTGCAGGTCCACCGTGAGCAGGCCGTGGGCGATCAACTGACGATACAGATCACGCCACTCATTCTGCTTTAACTCATCACCGATCCCAAAGGTGCTGATGCGATCGTGACCGAAGCGCTGGATCCGTGCGTCCTCCTTGCCCAGCAACACATCCACCAGATAGCTCACCCCGAAGCGCTGGCCGGTACGGTAGACGCAGGAAAGGGCCTTTTGTGCGGCAACACTGGCATCCCAGGTCTCGGGGGGCTCCAGGCAGGTATCACAGTTGCCGCAGGGCTGTTCCAATTCATCGCCGAAGTAGCGCAGCAGGGCCTGTCGTCGGCAGTGGGTCACCTCACACAGCCCCAGCATCGCATCAAGCTTGTGGTGCTCAATACGTTTGATGTGCTCGGGCGCGGTGGAACCGGCCTGCATCTGGCGCAGGGTGATCACATCCTGCAGGCCGTAGAGCATCCAGGCATCAGCGGGCAGGCCATCGCGTCCGGCGCGCCCGGTCTCCTGGTAGTAGGCCTCCAGGCTCTTGGGCAGGTTGAGATGGGCGACAAAGCGCACATCGGGCTTGTCGATCCCCATGCCAAAGGCGATGGTGGCGACGATGATCACCCCCTCCTCGCGCAGGAAACGCTGCTGGTGCATCTGGCGCTGCTCGGCGGGCAGCCCCGCGTGGTAGGGCAGTGCGCTCAACCCCTGGCGGGCCAGCCAGGCGGCGATCTCCTCCACCCGTTTGCGTGACAGGCAGTAGACGATCCCCGCCTCGCCGGGGTGCTCGTCACGGATAAAGCGCAGCAATTGCTCCCGTGCATTGCCCCGGCTCTCGGCGATGCGATAACGGATGTTGGGGCGATCAAAGCCACAGATAAAATGGCGCGCCTGGGCCAGTTCCAGACGTTCGATGATCTCGGCCCGGGTGGCCTCGTCGGCGGTGGCCGTCAACGCAATGCGCGGCACATGGGGGAAGCGTTGTGGCAGCAGGGAGAGTTGCACGTACTCGGGGCGAAAATCATGGCCCCACTGGGAGACGCAGTGGGCCTCGTCGATGGCAAACAGCGCCAGCCCCAACTGCTCCAGCAAGGCCAGGGTGCGCGGCAACAACAGCCGTTCGGGGGCGATATAGAGGAGATCCAGCTCGCCACGATGCAGCGCCTCCTCCACCGCACGCACCTCATCACGGCCCAGGGTGGAGTTGAGAAAGGCCGCACGCACCCCGTTCTGGTGCAGCGCATCGACCTGATCCTGCATCAGCGCGATCAGCGGCGAGACCACCACCGCTACCCCGGAACGGGCCAGCGCCGGGATCTGGTAGCAGAGCGACTTGCCACCCCCAGTGGGCATCAGCACCAACGCATCGCCACCCCCAACAAGCTGATCGATCACCTCATCCTGAGGCGGGCGAAAGGCCTCGTAGCCAAAGACCTCCTCAAGGATCTGTAACGGAGTTGGAGCGGCACTACCCATTACGACAGGCTAGCAATGTATGGGGAGTTCATGCTTGAGACTCGTCTTTTATTTTCCCATCCTGCATGTGGATGATTCGGTCGGCCATACGGGCGATATCGGGATTGTGTGTGACCAGCAATACCGTCATCTTCTTCTCCCGGGCCTGGCTGAGGAAGTAGCCCATCACTCTCTCCCCACCATGTGAGTCAAGGTTACCAGTAGGCTCATCGGCTAGTAGCAGCGGCGGGTTATTTGCCATTGCCCGTGCCACCGCGGCGCGCTGGCGCTCGCCACCGGATACCTCCGCGGGAAAGAACGATGCACGGTGTTCAAGCCCCATACTGTTAAGCAAGAGTTTGACCTGCCGCTCCCTATCTTTAGCAGGTATCCCCAATGGCAGCATGGGCGATTCGATGTTTTCGTGAAGCGTCATGATCGGTAACAGGTGGTGAAACTGAAAGATAAAGCCCACCT
>SLDE01000162.1 GCA_007125455.1 Ectothiorhodospiraceae bacterium | reverse complement strand
TGGAACAGGCCCTGTAGCTGGTTGGTCATCTCTTCCATGCCGGGCGGGGCCATGATCTCCACCCCCATCGGGGCGGCGCGTAGTTCGATCTCGATCTCCTTGTCGTCCAGATCGCCCTCACGCAGCTTTTTGCGAAATTTCTGCCGGGTGCCAGACTCTGCCTCGCTGGGCTTGGCAGGCTCATTATCAAAGCCAAAGCCGCTCTCGGCGCCACGGGCCGGGGGCAGCAGGATGTCGAGGATGCGATCCTCTGCGGCCTCGAAGGCGCGATGCTGGACCTTCTTCATCTCGGCCTCGCGCACCATCTTACTGGCAACATCGACCAGATCGCGGATGATGGACTCCACATCGCGCCCGACATAACCCACTTCGGTGAATTTGGTCGCTTCCACCTTGATAAAGGGGGCCTCGGCCAGCTTCGCCAGGCGGCGGGCGATCTCGGTCTTGCCGACCCCGGTGGGGCCGATCATGAGGATGTTCTTGGGGGTGATCTCGTTGCGCAGGGCCGGGTCTACCTGGCTGCGGCGCCAGCGGTTACGCAGGGCGATGGCCACCGCACGCTTGGCATTGGCCTGGCCGATGATGTGTCTGTCCAGTTCCTGGACGATCTCGCGGGGAGTCATGTGCGACATGGAATTGCTGCTCTCCTGAGTGGTTGATGCCTGTCAGTCGCCGCTTGGGGCGGTATCCAGGCTCTCGATTGTGAGGTTGTCGTTGGTGTAGATGCAGATCCCGGCGGCGATCTGCAGCCCCTTTTCGACGATCTCGCGCGCGCCAAGCTCGGTGTTTTGATACAGCGCGGTGGCGGCGGCCTGGGCGAAGCTACCACCGGAACCGATGGCGATCAGGTTGTCTTCTGGCTCGATCACGTCGCCATTGCCGGTGATCATCAGGGTAGCCGTACCATCGGCCACCAGCAGCAGGGCCTCCAGACGGCGCAGCACCCGATCGGTGCGCCAGTCTTTGGCCATCTCTACGGCAGCGCGGGTCAGTTGGCCCTGGTGTTTCTCCAGCTTGCCCTCGAAGCGCTCGAACAGGGTAAAGGCGTCGGCGGTGCCGCCGGCAAAGCCGGCGATCACCTGGTCGCGGTAGAGGCGGCGCACCTTGCGTGCATTGCCCTTCATGATGGTATTACCCAGTGAGACCTGGCCATCGCCGCCGATCACGACCTGGTTCCCCCGCCTTACGGCGAGGATGGTGGTGCCACGATATTGTTCCAAGGGGTACTCCTGCTTATTCGGTTAGGGTCTTGGCGTTGGCCTCTTCGAGCAGGCGTTGGTTGCGCTCTTCCAGGCGTTCGATCAGACCGTCCAGCCCCTGCCGGTTGATATGAGAAGAAAAGTCGTTGCGGTAGTTGGCCACCAGGCTGATGCCATCCACATTCACGTCGTAGAGCAGCCAGGCCCCCGTGTCGGCGCGCATCATGCTGAAGCTGACCGAGACCCGAGGGCCACCATTGGGCATGTTCACCTCACCGCGCACCCGGGTGGTGCGGGTGTCGTCGGCCACATTCACCGACTGAAACCGGATCACGCTGGCACCCTCGGCCAACAGGCCGTCCAGTTGTTCCGGATCATCCAGCAGCGCAGAGACGTAAAAACGCACCAGCATGTTCTTGAACTCTTCGGCAAAGCGCTCCTTCTGCTCATCGCTGGCATTGCGCCAGTGCTGGCCCAGCACAAAACGGGACATCACGTTGATCTCCACATGGGGCACCAACACCTTCTCGACCACGGTAAACAGGTGGGCAGGCTTTTCCCTAATCGCCTCCCGCTCGCTGCGCAGGGTCTCGATCATCTCATCGGTGATGCCGTTAAGCACCTCATGCGGCGGCGCACTCGCCTGCGCCTGCGCGCCGCTGGCCAGCCATAACAACAGCATCAGCCCAAGGCCACGCAGGGCAGTATTTCTCAAAGCCGTGGTAAACATGACAACTCTCCTTGCTCGGTCTGTCCCAAATGAACGGTACATTGTCGCGAAAAAGCCCCCCCGACGCAAAGCGAAAGCGCCGACGGGGTGGTATTATGCCCAGTTACTCCCCATCTTGATGCTATGACCATGAAACGCCCTGAATTACTCGCCCCCGCCGGCACCCTGAAGAACCTGCGCTACGCCATCGCCTATGGTGCCGACGCGGTCTATGCCGGTATGCCGCGCTACTCGCTACGGGTACGCAATAACGACTTCGATAGTCTGGCACAGCTCAAACAGGGCATCGATGAGGTGCACCAGGCGGGCAAACAATTCTTCCTCGCCAGCAATGTGTTACCCCATAACAGCAAGGTGAAAACCTTCATGGACGACCTGGCACCGGTGGTGGAACTGGGCCCCGATGCGCTGATCATGGCCGATCCGGGCCTGATCATGCTGGTACGCGAACGCTGGCCCGATTTGCCGGTACACCTGTCGGTGCAGGCCAACACGGTCAACTACGCTGCGGTGCGTTTCTGGCAGTCGATGGGACTAAGCCGGGTGATCCTCTCCCGCGAGCTGTCCCTGGACGAGATCGCCGAGATCCGCCAGCTCTGCCCCGATATGGAGCTAGAGGTCTTCGTACACGGTGCGCTATGCATCGCCTACTCCGGGCGCTGCCTGCTCTCCGGTTACTTCAACCACCGCGATGCCAACCAGGGCACCTGTACCAACTCCTGCCGCTGGGAGTACGGGGTCAAACCGGCGAATGAGGATGTCTCCGGTGATGTGGTCGCTGCCGATGGCTGCTGCTCCACCCCAGCCATCAAAGAGCTGGGGGCCTCCCAGACCGGCGATGGCCTGCGTCATCCGGACAGTGATCAGGTCTACCTGATCGAAGAGCCGGGTCGTCCGGGGGAGCTGATGCCCATCGAAGAGGACGAGCACGGCACCTACATCATGAACTCCAAGGACCTACGCGCCATCGAGCACGTGCGCCGTCTGGTGGATATGGGGATCGATTCACTCAAGATCGAGGGGCGCACCAAATCCCACTACTACGTGGCGCGCTCCACCCAGGTCTACCGTCGCGCCATCGACGACGCCCTGGCCGGTCATGATTTCAACCCCGAACTGTTCAGCGCCCTGGAAGGGCTCGCCAACCGAGGCTACACCGACGGCTTCTACCAGCGCCACCACACCCAAGATTACCAGAACTACCTGACCAACCACTCCGCCTCCAATCAGCAACTGTTCGTCGGAGAGATCATCGGCTTCGATACCGAGCGAGGCCTAGCCGAGATCGATGTAAAGAACAAATTCGCCGTGGGTGACCGGCTGGAACTGATGGCCCCCGCCGGAAACAGTGAATTCACCCTCACCCGCATGGAAGACAAACACGCCCAGACCATGACCGAAGCCCCCGGCGGCGGATATCGGGTATGGGTAACCCTGCCCGAGGGGCAGGGTGAGATGGGATTACTGGTTAAGTATCTATAACCGAGGCTACCTGGGAAGGGGTCTCCGCATTCCATGCGTCAGATGGGAGATTTTTTTGCACTGAGTCAGTGTCCGTTGTGCGACCAATGTTGCCAAAAAGGTTGGGCATTAGAATAGTCCGAAGTTCACCCAAGAGCTGACATTCAACGCCTGCGCTAACCGGATTCCTAAGGAGCGCAGCGACTGAAGAAATCAGAGTCAATCGCCTTGCTCTGTTTCACCCCTACCCCACGAATATTTAATAGGGTTAGCAGCACCAC
>SLDE01000203.1 GCA_007125455.1 Ectothiorhodospiraceae bacterium | reverse complement strand
CAACGGCATCATCGGCGCCCTGACCGAGGATCTGATCGACACCAGTCAGGAGTCCGACGAGGATATCGCCGCGCTGCGCTACACCCCCGCCGGCGCCTTCGGCTCCTGCCGCTACAAGCTCAAAAGCCTGGAGGCCAACCGCGCCGAGTATGAGCGCCTGATCGAGGTATTCAAGGCACACGATATCGGCTACTTCTTTTATAACGGTGGCGGCGATTCCGCCGACACCTGCCACAAGATCTCCCAGCTATCCAAGAAGATGGGCTTCCCCATACAGGCGATCCATGTACCCAAGACGGTAGACAACGACCTGCCGATCACCGACAACTGCCCCGGTTTCGGTTCGGTGGCCAAGTACATCGCCATCTCCACTCGCGAGGCCAGCTTCGATGTGG
This sequence comes from Ectothiorhodospiraceae bacterium, assembly GCA_007125455.1. Taxonomy (GTDB): domain Bacteria; phylum Pseudomonadota; class Gammaproteobacteria; order Thiohalomonadales; family Thiohalomonadaceae; genus SLDE01. The sequence continues at coordinate 12,940 of SLDE01000203.1, read as the reverse complement.
CCTCGATGTGCGCCACCTCGACCAAGGTCTTCGTGCTGGAGGTGATGGGTCGCCACGCCGGGTGGATCGCCGCCGCCGGCGGGCTGGCCTCCGATGAGGATACCGAGATCCCGGTGCTCATCCTGTTCCCGGAAGTACCCTTTGACCGCCAGAAATTCATGGCCGCCGTCGATGACAAGGTCAAAAAATACGGCTACTGCTCGGTGGTGGTCTCCGAGGGGGTGCAGGACGCCGAGGGCAAGTTCCTTGCCGACCAAGGGCTCAAGGACGCCTTCGGCCATGCCCAGTTAGGTGGGGTGGCGCCGGTCGTGGCCAATATGGTGCGCGAGGATCTGGGCTACAAGTACCACTGGGCAGTCGCCGACTACCTGCAGCGGGCCGCACGGCATATCGCTTCCAAGTCCGACGTGGAGCAGGCCTACGCCATGGGCAAGGCCGCCGTGGACTTGGCGCTCAAGGGAAAAAATGCGGTCATGCCCACCATCGTGCGTAAATCCGACAAGCCCTACAAGTGGAGCGTGGGCGAGGCACCGCTTGCCAAGGTGGCCAATGTGGAGAAGATGATGCCCAAGAGCTTCATCAGCCGCGATGGCTTTGGCATCACCCCCAAGTGCCGCGCCTACCTGGAGCCACTGATCAAGGGCGAAGACTACCCGCCCTACCACCGCAATGGCATGCCCAAGTATGTACGGCTGAAAAACGTGGCGGTAGAAAAGAAGCTCGAGCCGTTTACCGTCAAGTAAGCTCGCGCCCCGTCGGCAGCAAAAGCCGACTATGGCCTTGCGGTATCCCGCAGGGCCCCCTCGCGCTTTTATCCAGCTATAAGGCCGGTGTATAATCACCGGCCTTTCTATTTAGCTATCGCAGAGGTCTTTCTCGCATGAATCTCGACAGAGTCTCCCCCGGCAAGGACGTCCCCAACGACGTCAATGTCATTATCGAAATCCCTTCCCACAGTGATCCGGTGAAGTACGAGGTGGACAAGGAGACCGGGGCGATGTTCGTCGATCGCTTCATGAACACCGCCATGCACTACCCCTGCAATTACGGCTACATCCCCCACACCCTCTCCGACGACGGTGATCCGGTGGATGTGTTGGTGGTCACCCCGATCCCGATCATCAGTGGCTCGGTGATCCGCTGCCGCCCCATCGGCATGCTGAAGATGACCGACGAGTCCGGTGAGGATGCCAAGGTACTGGCGGTGCCGATCGACAAGCTGTGCCAGTCTTACCGCAAGGTAAAGGATCTGAACGACATGCCCGAGCTGCTGCTGCACCAGATCGCCCACTTCTTTGACCACTACAAGGATCTTGAGGCCAACAAGTGGGTCAAAATCAACGGCTGGGTGGGTCCTGAGGAGGCAAAAGAAGAGATCCTCAACGGCATCAAGATGTACCAGCAGGCTCCCGAGAAGCCCTGTTTCTAGGGGATATCAGCGGATAAGTCGAGAGCTGCAATAAGTTTTCTTTATGCGTATAGCAAAAAGGTCACGTTCCATCGTGGCCTTTTTGCTTTTATCTTAGGGGAATGAAGATATGCATTGTTTCCGACAGCCACGATCATCGTGACATGCTTGCCACCGCAGTAACCCAGGCCAAGGCCGAAGGGGCCGAGGCGGTGTTGCATTGCGGCGATGTGGTGGCCCCCACCGCCCTGCGCCCCTTGCAAAAACTGGGGTTGCCGGTCCATGTGATCCACGGTAACAACATGGGCGATACCTACGCCATGTTCATGCTCAGCCAGGAACCGGGCAGTGTGATCCACTACCACGGCATGGATGCGGGGCTTGAGCTGGGGGGCAAACGGATCTTCATCGTCCACTACCCTCACTATGCCGAGGCGATGGCACTCACCGGTGACTGGGACATCGTCTGCTGTGGCCACGACCATCGTCCGGCGATCCGCCTGATCGACCACGTCAAACAGGGCCAAACCCTCTACCTCAACCCTGGCACGGTGGCCGGGATCGGCCCCTGCGCCAGCTACCTGATCGGCGATCTGGACAGTATGGTGTTTGAGGTGCGCGAGCTGAACCACTGCCTATAGCAGACTGTCCAGCACCTCCAGCGCCGCGCCAAAGTCCAACTCTTCCAGCGCGGCCTGAATCGCCTCGGCCTGGGTCGGATGTCCGTGCTGCACTATCAACTCGCGCACCGAGGCAAACTGCTTGCGGGCCTTGAAGCTATTGCTGAGCAGCAATGCGCGCAAGGCCTGCAACTGCTCACGATCTGCCGTGCTCCAGGGACGGGCCGCGTCCTCCTTCTGCGCTGGTGCCGGGTCGGCATCCTGCGCCTTGTCCTCCAGGCTATCCACTGCCCGCAGGGCCTCCAGCAAACTGACCTCCAGAGGCCCCAGTAGCGGTGCCAACTCACCCGGCTGGCCGTCCTTGAGAGTCTGTTCCAGGGCCTGCGCGGCGAGGCTCAGCTCGCGGGCCTCCAGCGAGGCGGCCACCCCCTTGAGGGTGTGGGCCCAACGGTGAGCCTCTTCCCACTGTTGCTGAACCAGCAACGCACGCAAGGGGGCAAGCCCCTCGGCGTACTGGCGGCCAAAGTGCCGCAACAGGCGGTGTAACAGTTCAGGCTTGTGGGCACAACGCGCAAGCGCCTGTGGGAGCCTAAAGGGGGGCAGCTCGCCGGGCAGCAGGGCTTCGTTAGCGCCATGGTCGTGCTGTGCGCTATCGGCCACCTGCCCCGCCCCCACCAGCCAGTGCCGCAGGGTCGTGGCGAGCTGTTCGGGATCGATGGGCTTGGTCAGGTGGTCATTCATCCCGGCGGCGAGGCTTTTGTCCCGGTCACCGCTCATGGCGTGAGCCGTCATGGCAATGATCGGCAATTCGCTAAACCGAGCCTCCTTGCGTAGCTCGCGACAGGCGCTCAAACCATCCATGACCGGCATCTGGATATCCATCAGCACCAGGTCGAAGGACTCATCGCGTACCCGCGCCACCCCATCCCGGCCATCAAAGGCGACCTCCACCACCAGCCCCAGCTCGCGCAGCAGCTCGGTGGCCAGCTCGCGGTTGATGGCGTTATCCTCCACCAGCAAGACCCGCTTACCGCCCAGCCCCTGGCAGGACGCGACCGCTTTGGCCTCTGTCCGCTCATCGATCGGGGCATCGCCACCCGTAGCAAACACCCCCATCACCGCGTCATAGAGTAGTGATTCGTTTACCGGCTTGAGCAGGATGCCGTCGAGACCGGCCTCGCGTACCCGGTTCATGATCTCTTCGCGACCAAAGGCGGTCACCATCAGGATCGCCGGTGAGGCCTGCTCGCCCTGTAGTGCGCGGATCTGGCGTGCCACACTGATACCGTCCATGTCGGGCATACGCCAGTCCATCAGGATGAGGTCGAAGGTATGTCCCCGCGCGCTGGAGCGCTCCAGCATTTCCAGCGCCTGCACACCGCCGTTGGCGGTCTCGACCAGGAAGCCGAAGCAGCGCAGCATCTCCGCCAGGATCTCCCGTGCGGCGGCGCTGTCGTCCACCACCAGGATCTGCTTGTCTCGCAGTTCCTGGCTGGCCGGGCAGAGCAGGCGCGGCCCCTGTTCGCCTACCCCGAGGCGGACGCTGAAGCGGAAGGTGCTGCCCTGGTTGGGCTGGCTCTCGACCGTGATCTCGCCCCCCATCATTCCCACCAGATTGCGGCAGATCGCCAAGCCCAGGCCGGTGCCGCCATACTTGCGTGTGACCGAGCTATCGGCCTGGGAGAAGGACTGGAACAGGCTGGCGCACTGCGCCTCGGTCATGCCGATCCCGCTATCGCGTACACTAAAGTGCAAATGCACCTGGCGCTCGTCGATCACCTCGGGGCGGACACCCACCACGATCTCCCCCTGTTCGGTAAACTTGACCGCGTTGCCCATCAGGTTGGTGAGGATCTGTCCGAGGCGCAGGGGGTCGCCCACCAGGTGACGCGGGGTGTCATTGTCGATCTGAAAGACCAGCTCCAGCCCCTTCTCCTCCGCCCGGTGGCCGACGATATCGGCGGCAGCCATCAGCGCCTCCTCCAGGCTGAAACGGGTCTGTTCCAGCTCCAGCTTGCCCGCCTCGATCTTGGAGAAGTCGAGGATATCGTTGATGATACCGAGCAGGGATTCGGCGGCGTTGTTGATCTTGTTCAGGTAGTTGCGCTGTTGGGCGCTCAGATCGGTACGCAGCGCCAGGTGGGCCATCCCCATGATAGCGTTCATCGGGGTGCGGATCTCGTGGCTCATGTTAGAGACAAACTCGCTCTTGGCGGCACTGGCCGCCTCCGCAGCCTCCTTGGCCTCCAGCAGCTCTTCCTCGGCCAGCTTCTGCCGGTGGATATCCTTGAGGGTGCCGATGGTGCCATAGACCTTGCCCTGGCGGTCGATCAACACCCGTGCGCGCACCTCCACCCAGCGCACGCTACCGTCCCGGTGTTGCAACCGGTACTCCTCGGCATAGACACGTTTTTGCTGACCGACAAAGGCGTCACAATTGCTGCCGCCCTTGTCCTGATCTTCGGTGGCAAGCAGCTTGTTCCAGGGCAGACCGATGAACTCGGCCCGGTTGAAGCCACTGAGGTTTTCAAACGAGGAGCTGAGGAAGGTGATGATATGCTCGGGGTCGGTCTGAAAGACCACATCGTTCAGGTTGTCGAGCATCAGCGCGTACTTGTGCTCCAGCAGCTCCCCGCCGTCCTCAAGGCGGATGACGGGGTCGATGCTGGTGGCATCCAGCATCGCCTGCTTGCGCTGCTGGTAGTGCGAACGCGAGTCGGCAGATGGGGCCGCCTTGCGGGGCAGTTGCGAGGCCTCACCATACAGGGGTGAGTGCCCCTCAAACAGCAGGGTGAAGACCTCCTCGATCTGATCCCGCGCGATGGCATGGTGATAACCGGGGGTGGTGCCGTAGCTCTTGCGCCCGATGACGAAAAAGTTCGCCTCGGGATTTTTCATCGTCTCCTTGCCCAGCGAGTGGCGCAGGTTGCGCGGGTCTTCTACCCCGAGCATCGCTGCGGCCAGGGCCATCGGCGCACTGGAGGCGTAGCACTGGTGAAACTGCAAGGGCTGATAGAGCGCCTCATCGGGACGACGCCCCAGGGTGGAAAAGAGGCCATCACACGGCAGTGGTGGGCGCTCCCCGGACAGGCTGATGGCGATCCCCTCCCCGGCGGCACTCAACCGCTCCACATGGCAGTGGGGAAACAAGCGGATGCGCTCAGCGTGCGCCACCGCCTCGGCCACCCGACGGTAGCGCGCCTCCCGCCGGGCGAAGGGATCGTGGGGGATGACCGGTGGCGGCAAGGCCCCCGGCGCCGCCCAGTGGAGCACGCCCCCGGTCTCGCTGGCCAAAAAGGCGTCGACCCAACGGACCGACTCTTCGTTGTCGCCATAGAGAAACAGGCTCTGGCCCCGACGGGCTGCCGTCAAAAAGGCATCCAGCGACTCACCGGGGGCAAGCGCCGGTTGGTCGCTGTTCGCCACGGCAAGCGCGCCCGCCCCCAAGCCAATGCGCTCACCACATAGCCCGGAGGCATCCAGCACCACCTGCGCCTCGAAATGACAGGGCTCCCCGTTTCGGCTGGCCTGAACCACAAAGGGGTGTTCACTGCGGTCGGCCCCCATGTAGTCCTTACGCAGCCCCTTGCGGCTTATCCGTTCGGCGCGGGTCTGGTAGTGGATCGCCACCCCGGTGGCTGTCAAAAAGTCCGCCAGCGGGGCAAGATAATCGGCCACCAGCGCGTGGACCGTTTGGTCCGCGAAATGGGGGCGGATCGACTCACGCCCCAGCACCGAGGGCAGATCCTCGATGGGCTGGTTTAATTCCCCGCCCCCCTGGGCAGCCAGCCGTGCCGCCGGCCCGCCCTCCTGCTCCAGCAGTACCACCTCGCAACCGAGCCGTTGTGCATAGAGGGCGGCCTCCAAACCGGCCAGCCCGGCCCCAATGATGATGACCCGTGTCATGACTTGCCCTCCCAGCAATACCGGTTTCGACCATTGAGCTTGGCCCGATAGAGCTGTTCGTCGGCCTGGGCCACCAGACTCAGCGGCGAGGCCTTCTGCCCGGACGGCCCGCAGGCGATGCCGATGCTCACGGTAACGCGCGAGGCGACCGGCGAGTGGGCATGTGGCAGCTGCAACTCGGCGATGGCCTGCTGCAGGCGTTCGGCCATGGTGATAGCCCCGTCCAGGTCGGTATCCGGCAGGACGCAGACAAACTCCTCGCCACCGTAACGGGCGGGTAGATCCACCGCACGGGAGAAGATTCTTCCCATCTGCTTGGCCAGCTCGCGCAGGCAGTCGTCTCCCTGGATGTGGCCGTAGTTGTCGTTATAGGCCTTGAAGTAGTCCACATCGATCAGTAGCAAGGACAACTGACCACCGGAGCGCTGCACGCGCTGATATTCGCGCTGTAACACCTCATCGAAGTGGCGCCGGTTGGCCAGGCCGGTAAGACCATCGGTGACGGCCAGACGGGTAAGGGTGTCGCGGGCGCGCTTGAGCTCGAGCTGATTGCGGGCGCGTACCTGCACCACCAGGGGATTGATCGGCTTGGTGACATAGTCGGCCGCCCCCATCTGCAGGCCGCGCACCTCGGCCTGGTTATCCCCCATGCCAGTGATAAAGATCACCGGGATATCCGCCGTGGCACGATCCGCCTTGAGCCGCTGGCAGACCTCAAAGCCATCCAGGCGGGGCATCACCACGTCGAGCAGGATCAGATCCGGCTGCTGGCTTGCGGCCAACTCCAGGGCACGCGCCCCATCGGTGGCAACCAGTACCTCGTACTCCTCGTCAAAGACCTCGGCCAACAGCTCAATATTGCTAAGCTCGTCGTCCACCACCAGAATGCGGGCTTTGCCATCCTCTGTCATGTTACCTCCCTTAACTTAAAAACGGGTTCAGGCGCGCGACTGGGCCGCCTCGTGGGCCTGCTGATGGGTCAGGCAGCGCACCGAGCTAGGATAAGCCTTGAGACGGGCGAAGGGAATAGGCTCTTCACAGTCAACGCACAGGCCGTAGTGGCCACTGTCCAGGCGCTGCAATGCCGCCTCCACCTCGCGTAGCGAGCGGATCGACTGGCTCAACACCATGGTATTCAACTCCACCAGCATATCGGCAACGGACTCCTCGCCGGCGTCGTGCACCTGTCCTGCCAGTTCGCCGTATTGCTCGGCGTCCTTGCGCAACAGCTCATCGCGGATATCGGCGCGCAGTTGCGTCCGGTGTGCGTCCAGCAGGGCACGCAGCTCGGCGCGCTGGGTTTCGTCAAGATGGGGCATCAAAGGGGATTCCTGTCGTTTAGCGGTTAGTAACCCGTGGTATTCTTCTCCACCCAACGGTGACCGTCGGGCAGCTGTTCGCGTTTCCAAAAGGGGGCGCGGCGCTTGAGGTCCTCCATCAGGGAGCGACAGGCCTCGAAGGCGGCCTTGCGGTGGGCACTCCATACTGCCACCAGTACGATAGGCTCCCCAGGCCGTAACTCGCCGACCCGATGGACCAGCAACACATCCAACAGCCCATATTCGGCCTGTGCCTCTTCGGCCAGCTGTTGCAGGGCCTTTTCGGTCATTCCCGGATAGTGCTCCAGAAACATCCCCTGCACCGCATCACCCTCGTTGAAATCGCGCATGGTGCCAACAAAGCTGGCGCAGGCACCATGCTTGCCATGGTGGCGGGCATTCAGCTGCTGCTCGTACTCAGCCAATAGTCCCCACGGTGCCAGCGGCTCACTCTGTACCGAGATCCGCACCCTAACCTCCGGTAACCGGAGGAAAGAAAGCGACCTCGTCACCGTCCTGCACCGCCTGGTTGGGATCGACATACTCCATGTTGATCGCCACCAGGGTGTTGGGCGGCATCGGCTGACCGCCAGAGGCGCTCAGCCACACATCGGCGGCGCTGGCCACCTCACCGATCTCGACACTGGCTCCATCACAGCCCATCTGTTCCTTAAGGCTGGCAAAGAATTTTACGTGTATGGTCATGGTCTGCGCTCCGAGGTTTGCCTCCACCATCGGCAAAGCCTATCATGAAAGCCCCGATTCGATAAGCTTAGACAGGCACTTATGACCACCCTGACCCATTTCAACCAGGCCGGAGAGGCCCACATGGTCGACGTTGGCGACAAGGCCACCACCCAGCGTGTCGCCATCGCCGAGGGGCGCATTGAGATGGAGCCCGCCACGCTCCAGCTGATCCTCGACGGCAGCGCCAAAAAAGGGGATGTGCTCGGTGTGGCGCGCCTTGCCGGGATCATGGCGGCAAAGAAGACCGCCGATCTTATCCCCTTGTGCCATCCACTGGCGCTGAGCAAGGTCAACATCGATCTGCAGCCGCTAGTAGCGCAAAACGCCGTGCACTGCACCGCCACGGTACACACCAGCGGCCAGACCGGGGTAGAGATGGAGGCCTTGACCGCCGTGCAGATCACCCTGCTGACCATCTACGACATGTGCAAGGCGGTGGACAAGGGCATGACCATGGGCGGGGTGCGCCTGCTGGAAAAGCGCGGCGGCAAGTCCGGGCATTGGCTAAGAGAGCAGTGACAAGTGACAAGTGACAAGTGACAAGTGACAAGCACAAAGTATAGTTCCCGCGACTTTCCGCTTGTCACTTTCAACTTGCCACTTGCTGCTGCTTTTCTATCAATCCTGACGGTCTAGCCCCTGCAGCATCCCGGCGACCCCGTGTTGGCGGGTCATGCGGGCCAGTTCGGCACGGTAATGGGCCACCGCGCTGAGGCCGTTGGCCATCACATCATAGACTCGCCACTGGCCCGCCTGATTACGATAGAGGCGAAAGTCCAACTGCACCGGCGGGGCATCGCTGCCGCGTACCCGCACCCCCAGGGTGACATCCCCCTGGCGGGGATTCCCCCGTGGCGGCAGGTAGAATAGCTCGACATGCCGATAGCCCATCAACTGCTCAGCCATGGCCTGCATAAAGCGCTGCTGCAACATGGCGGCCAGCCTGGCACGCTGCGGCGGGTTCAGGTGGCGATTGAGCGGGCCGGCGGCCCACCAGGCCATGTGCTCAAAATCAAAGTAGGGCGCGATCTCCTGCTCAAGAAAACGCTGTAGTTCGCCCGGGTGCATCCCCTGGCGCTGGCCATCCAGGTGGCCGGTGAGGGTCTCGATCCCCTCGCGCAGCACAGTGGCCGGTTCGGCCAGGCCACTGTGCAACTCGCCCCCGTGAGGCCCCCCGTGTAGATAGGCGGCGGGGCTCGCCAGCAGGGGCAGAGGCATCAAACAGATCAATACCAATAGCAAACGCTTCATCGTTCTATCTCCTAATCCATTATGGCTAACCGGGCCCGTGCGCTCACTCAATCCGACAGGCCTCATCAAAGCTCAGGCGTGGACCGCGCGAATAAAGCTTCTCCTCGCTACCGTAGCCCAGCGCACAGATGAAGTTGGCGCGCACCGTGCCGCCAGGAAAAAATACCTCTTCCAGCTTGGGGGCGTCAAAGCCGGACATCGGCCCGCAGTCCAGCCCCAGGGAGCGGGCTGCCAACATCAGGTAGGCCGCCTGCAGGGAGCTGTTGCGCAGGGCATTGACCTCGATCTTCTCCGGCTTGCCGACAAACCAGGAGCGGGCGTCGGTATGGGGGAAGAGCTTGGGGAGCTGTTCATAGAACGCCATATCCATGCCGATCAGCGCCACCACCGGCGCACTCATGGACTTTTCCACATTTCCCTCGTCCAGGCAAGGCTTGAGCCGTTGCTTGGCCTGCTCCCCTTTGACAAAGACGATCCGTGCCGGGCAGCAGTTGGCTGCTGTCGGTCCCCACTTCATCAGCTCATATAGCTGGTGTAGCTGCTCGTCACTGAGCTCGCGATCCTGCCAGCGGTTGTAGCTGCGCGCCTCGCGAAAGAGTTGGTCCAGGGCGAGGTCATTCAGTGGCGACTTGTTCATATACAACTCCTTGGCTTTTGGTATCCCTCAAGCATGGTCGTGGAAGTGAAGGAGATCAAGGGGGGACGTTGGGGAATGGAGGGGGCAGCGAACACAGCAAACACGAAACAGCAAACATCCGTTATCATGCCAGGATGATAAGACTTCCTTCCCCCCCACCCCAAAGCGAGGCCGAGTTGCTATTGCGCTGCCAGGCGATCGCCGGGCGTAGCCTCGGTGAGTTGGCCCAGGCCTGTGCCCTGGCTGTGCCGGAGAACCTCCAGCGCCACAAAGGCTGGAGTGGACAGCTGCTTGAGCAGATCTTGGGGGCCGATGCCCGCTCCCTGCCGGAGCCGGACTTCACCGCCATCGCGGTGGAGATGAAGACCATCCCGGTGGACCATCAGGGCAGGCCGCTGGAGTCCACCTATGTTTGCACCGTGCCATTGGATGGGGGGATGGAGGCAAGCTGGGAGGCCAGTTGGCTGCGGCGCAAGCTGGCGCGGGTGTTGTGGTTGCCCGTGGAGGGCACAAGGGAGATCCCGCTGGCTGAACGGCGGGTGGGCACAGCGGTATTATGGAGTCCCAGTAATGCGCAGGAGCAACAACTACGCCAGGACTGGGAGGAGTTGAGCGAGATGATTTGCATGGGGGAGCTGGAGCAAATCACCGCGCGGCTGGGCACGGTGTTGCAGATCCGCCCCAAGGCGGCCGACTCACACAGTCGCTGCAACAGTGTGGGGGCTGGGGGAGAGGCGATCCGCACCCACCCCCGCGGCTACTATCTGCGAGCGAGCTTCACCCGCCAGGTCTTGCTCGGGTAATCAAGAGGCCTTTTGCAGCATGGCGTAGAGTTCGTCTTTCAGATGTAGGCGCTTCTTCTTGAGATCCTCGGCGTAGACATCGGAGGGGGTCTCGATCTCCTGCTCGATACGGCGGATCTCATGATCCACATCGTGGTACTCATCGAACAAACGGGCGAAGTGGTTGTTGCTGATCTTCAGTTGGTGGATCTGTTCGCGGTACTCGGGCAATTCGTGGATCAGGTCGTGGTGTTCACCAAACATACTTTCTCTCCATATAGTAAAAGGTGTAGCGGGCGGCCATCTTAGCGCCAAGCTCAGGCGGCGTCACCTGCAAAAAGCAACAGCACCAGGGCAATCCCCAGCACCAGCAACAGCACCGCCAGGCGCAATACCCAGCGAAAACGACAGCCCATGGTCCCGGCACACTGTTTGGCCTTGTTCAGAATGCTCATCCCGTGGCTCCTTATGTTGTCCTGCTATATCATCATACCCAATCTAACCCACGCCATGATAGCCGTGGCTCACAAATTTCTCTGGTACAGCGTCCCCGGCTGCTGTATAGTGTGCGGTGTTAGATGTCTCTGACCACCCCGCCAAGAACCGTATTGCCCAGGGCTGTTAGTGACAAGCCTCCCGTTTCACGGGCCACACTGGACATACGGCGTCAACTCCCTCATCGGGAAACGCCCCATATATCCAATCTCGGGAATATTCCCGATTGAACTGTTTTCGTCCCTTTGTGGGATGAAGAGGAGCTATTTTGTCTTTTGAACACCTGAATCTTGACGCCAGCCTGCTGCGCGCCATCGAAAGCTGTGGCTATACTGCCCCGACCGAAATCCAGAACAAGGCCATTCCCTTGGCCATTGCTGGCCGTGACCTGATGGCCTCGGCCCAAACCGGTACCGGCAAGACCGCAGCCTTCGTGCTGCCCGCGCTGCACCGTCTGATCAACAACCCTGCCAAACCGGGCCACGGCCCGCGCGTGCTGGTTTTGACCCCAACCCGCGAACTGGCCACCCAGGTAAGCGAAGCAATCCGTGACCTGGGCAAGTTTTCCCGCCTGCGTAGCGGCAGCATCGTCGGTGGCACCCCATACCCGCCGCAGATCAAGATGCTGCGTGCACCGCTGGACATCCTGGTAGCCACCCCAGGACGTCTGATCGACCATTTCAGCCAGGGTCGCATCGACTTTTCCCGTCTGGAAGTGCTGGTGCTGGACGAGGCCGATCGCATGCTGGACATGGGCTTTGTGGATGACGTGGAGCGCATCGCCGCCGCGTTGCCGACCGATCGCCAGTCCCTGCTGTTCTCCGCCACCCTGGAGGGTGAAGTACGCAAGGTCAGCCAGCGTCTGCTCAAGGATCCGGAACGGATCCAGATCAACGGCGTGAAGGATAACCATGCCTCGATCACCCAGCATCTGCATCAGGCCGATGACCTGGGCCATAAGCATGCCCTGATCGAACATCACCTGGGCCAGGCCGAGGTCTCCCAGGCGGTGATCTTTACCGCGACCAAGCGTGCCGCCGATGAGCTCTCCCGCCGTCTGCGCGAGCAGGGTCATCGCAGCGCCGCGCTGCATGGCGATATGAACCAGGGCGCACGTCGTCGTACCGTGGATCAGATGCGCCGTGGTCAGTGCCGGGTGTTGGTCGCCACCGATGTGGCCGCACGCGGCATCGACATCAAGGGGATCAGCCATGTGTTCAACTTCGATCTGCCGATGAGTGCCGAGGACTACATCCACCGTATCGGGCGTACCGGTCGTGGTGGTGCCAGCGGCATCGCGGTCTCCCTGGTGGGTCCGCAGGACTGGGGCAAGCTGGCCCAGATCGAGCGTCTGACCGGTAGCCCCATCGTGCGCCAGACGGTGGATGGCCTGGAGCCACGTCGCCCAGAGCCCAAGCCCTTCGACCAGCGTGCCAAGCGCCGCAACGGCCCGCCCGGTGGTGGTAAGCGTCGCTTCGGTGGCGGTGGTAGCAAGCCTGCTGGTGGTGGTGCCGGTAATCCGCAGATCCGCAGCAAGCGTGATGGCTTCGCCCCCAAGCGCCGTAGTGCCTAAGCTACTGTCTGGGGGGGGAAGCGGCGAGAGGTATGTCTCAAGCGGCGTCTGTTGCCGCTGGTATTGGCTTCCTGTAGCTGGGCTGCTCGGGCGATGCCGTGCCCATCTCACGATGGGCCGCTTTGCCGGACTGGTGAAAACGCTTCCCCCAGGCCGACAGGCCAGTAACAAAAAAGGCGCGACCCTTGCGGGTCGCGCCTTT
>SLDE01000119.1 GCA_007125455.1 Ectothiorhodospiraceae bacterium | reverse complement strand
TGAGAGAATCGCCCTACGAGGTATTGGCAGGGATCGCAATTGAAGATCGCGATCTATGGAACCTTATCTGTCGGGTGCAGGATGCGGAGCTGGAATTCTTCGGACGCCGTGTAGCCGATGGGTTGCTGGAACTTAAAGGAAGGAAGCTACTCAAGAAAAAGACCTTCCGACATGCGGCGCAGATGCCACCTGACGACTGCTGTTCAGATCGCAGATATCGTGGCCTATCTGGCGGCCTGGGGTGTGCGCGTCGGCGGCATGACCCGACCGCGCAGGGAAGAATTGACTAATCTTGCCACTCAGGTTTGCGATATGCGTTATCAAGCCCGGCGAGAAGTGAACGGAAACCCCAACTTTTCAATCTGGAGCTTTGCGTTGATCGATGATCTTCGACCAAAGGACGAACGGGGCGATGAAACTGATGGACAATAAAAAAGGCAATGCCAGCGTCCGCCAACAAAGCCTCCGTGACGAATTATCGTGGCAAATGGCCTGGAATGCAAGAAAGACATTGGTCGAAACCAATACGGGGTCCAGACCAACGCCTTACACCCTGAGCGTGAATAACCCATGACCCAAATACTCCGACTACGCCAACGCATCCTGTTCGGCAAGGCCATCGCCCTGGGGCCAGGCAAGGCCGAGCTGTTGCAACGCATCGGCGAAACCGGCTCGATCTCCGCCGCCGCTCGCCAGATGGGGATGAGTTACCGGCGCGCCTGGCTGCTGGTGGATACCATGAATCAGTGCTTCACCTCGCCACTGATCGAGACCGCCGCCGGCGGCAAGGGCGGCGGCGGTGCTACGCTCACCCCGCTGGGACACGATGTACTGGCCCGCTACTACCGCATGCAGGCCCTGGCGGAGGCGGCGGTGGCAGAGGAATTGGCCGAGCTGGAACAATATCTCGCCCCTACCCCACCGGACGACCCGCACTAACTAACCTTCGCTCCCCCACTACACATTGACAGCCCCCCCGAGCCCCCCGTAACCTTGTCGCTATATTCACAAAGATATAGCGATTGTCAGTAACGCGACATGGCAACGGGGCCGCAGCCCCCGTCATCACGTAAGGCAATCGCTGGTATGGATATTGAGGCGTGATCCACGCCTTTTATTTTTCTATACGCTATATCCAACCGTGTATAGCGCCATAAACCTAGCTTGCAGGAACGACCTGATGAGACGATTCAACCTATCCACCCGCCTCCTTGCCGCCATCACGCTGATCGGGCTGTTGTTTGCTGGCACATCTCAGGCCAATGAACCACTGCGCATCGCGGTGGCAGCCAACTTTGCCACCACCATGGAACGCCTTGCCCAGCGCTATGCACAGCAACACGGCGTGGCCAGCCAGATCAGCAGCGGCTCTTCCGGCAAGCACTACGCCCAGATCCGTCAGGGTGCCCCCTTCGATGTGTTCTTCTCCGCCGACAATGTGCGTACTGCCGATCTGGAGAAGGAAGGACATGGCGAGACGGGCAGCCGCGTAGTCTATGCCCTGGGGCGTCTGGTGTTGTGGAGCCCCGATCCGGGCATGATCCCCACAGACGGTGCCGCCTTGCTTGCCAGCGAACAATATCGCCGCCTGGCCATGGCCAACCCCCGCGTGGCCCCCTATGGGGCCGCCGCCCAGGCATTGCTGGAGGGCCTGGATCTCAGGCTGACACGCGGGCGCGTGGTGATCGGGCAGAGCCTGGGGCAGACCCTGAACTTTGTTACCTCGGGCAATGCCGAGATCGGCTTTGTCGCCCTTTCCCAGGCAAATATCTATGAGCGTGAGCACGGGGCAGGATCGCGTTGGCTTCCTCCCGAGGATAGCTATCCGGCGATCGTTCAGGAGGCCATTGTACTGAGTGCATCGCCTCAGCAGGAGGCCGCCCTCCAGCTGCTGGCCTGGATGCGTGAGGACCCCACGGCACGGGCCATCATCGAGGAAGACGGTTATCGCCTGCCCCAATAACCCGTTTGTTGCACCGGTAGGAGCGGTCCCTGGCCGCGACAGCATTTGATGGCTATTCGCGGCGGGGCGCCGCTCCTACGGTCCAAGGAGCAAGGTGCTTCACCTTTGATCAGGAATTTGTCGATATGAGCGACTGGTTAAACCCCGACGACCTCACCGCGCTGTGGCTCACCCTGCGCCTTGCGGCGGTCACCACCATCGTGCTGCTAATCCTCGGCACTCCGCTGGCCTGGTGGCTGGCCCGCACGCGCTGCCGTATCAAGCTGCTGATCGAGTCGGTGGTGGCCCTGCCACTGGTGTTACCGCCCACCGTGCTGGGCTTTTATGTGTTGCTGATGCTTGGCCCCGAGGGGCCGATCCAGGCCCTGGGTGGGCCGGCGCTGGCCTTTACCTTCACCGGGCTGGTGATCGGTTCGGTGTTTTACTCGCTGCCCTTTGTGGTGCAACCGCTGCAGAACGCCTTCAGCTCGGTGAGTAATGACCTGCTGGAGGCCGCTTCGGCGCTACGTGCCAGGCCCTGGGATCGTTTTGTCAGCGTGGTGCTGCCGCTCTCGCTGCGCGGCTTTCTCACCGCCACCACCCTGGGTTTCGCCCACACCGTGGGTGAGTTTGGCGTGGTATTGATGATTGGCGGCAATATCCCCGGTGAGACCCAGGTGGTCTCCATCGCCATCTACGATCACGTCGAGGCAGTGGATTACGCCTCCGCCCACACTCTATCTGCACTGCTGCTCGGCCTCTCCTTCGTGATGCTCATGCTGCTGTATATGGTTAACGGGCGCTTCAGGATGGGGGCTGACAAGTCATGATTGAATTCGATTTTCATCTACGGCGTGAAGATTTTTCCCTGCAAATGGCCAGCAGTGTACCGGGGCGAGGGGTCACCGCCCTGTTCGGGCGCTCCGGCTGCGGCAAGACCACCCTGCTGCGCTGTATTGCCGGGCTGGAGCGCCAGGTACGCGGTCACCTGCGTGTGCAAGGCGAGGTGTGGCAGGACGCACAGCATTTCCGCAAACCGGAGCAACGCCCCATCGGCTATGTGTTCCAGGAGGGCCGCCTGTTTCCCCATCTGAATGTGCAACGCAACCTGGAGTACGGCCTGCGCCGCATCCCGGCCACGGAGCGTCAGATCCGGCCCGCCGAGGTGGTGGATCTGCTCGGCCTGGGCGAGCTCACCCAACGCCTGCCAGACGAGCTCTCCGGTGGCCAGCGCCAGCGCGTGGCGATCGGGCGCGCACTGCTCACCAGCCCCAGGGTGCTGCTGATGGACGAGCCGCTGGCCGCACTGGATGCGATCAGCAAGGCGGAGATCATGCCCTATCTGGAACGCCTCCATGGCGAGCTGGCAATCCCGGTGCTGCTGGTCAGCCACAGCCTGGAAGAGGTCAGCCGCCTGGCCGACCACATGCTGCTGCTCGATGGCGGTCGCCTGCAGGCCGAAGGCCCCTTGCAAGAGATGCTCACCCGCCCCGACCTGCCACTGGCCCACAGCGCCAATGCCGCCGCAGTACTGGAGGCGACGGTGCTGGCCCACGGCGAGGACCATATCAGCGAGTTACAACTGGATGGCGGGCTGACCCTGGTAGTTTCGCGCGAGGACATCGCCCCCGGCGAACGGGTACGCGCCCGCGTGCTGGCCCGTGACGTGGCTATCGCCCTGCAAGCTCCCACCGATTCGAGCGTGTGTAACTGTCTGCCGGCGCGCATCGTTGAGATCAGCGACGATCCCCACCCCGGCCATCTGCTGCTG
>SLDE01000068.1 GCA_007125455.1 Ectothiorhodospiraceae bacterium | reverse complement strand
GCCGATTCGGTCGAACCGACGTGGCTTCTCACCCACCCTCTTCGGGGTAGTGGAAGCTGCTTCGTATGATTTGGGTTTTTTCTACCAGATATGGCGGAGAGGGTGGGATTCGAACCCACGGTACCTCGCGGTACAACGGTTTTCAAGACCGTCGCTTTCGACCACTCAGCCACCTCTCCTAAAGTCGAATTGTCGTTCCTGTTTGTCGGCACCCTAGGGTGGCGACGCGGCGGGAACCGCCACTTGTGAACTTTACTGCGATTTCCCCTGTCTCATTGCAAGATGTGGGCGTCAGTCAATTTCAGGATGCGAATCTTACCGGATTTAAGCTCGCTTTGCCAACTTGAAATTACGCCCTATCCATGTATGCTATGCGCTATCTTGCCCTTTTTACTGGGTGATCGGTTTTTAACTATAACTTTGCGTGAGCAAGGAGTTGTCGATGAGTAACCACGAAACCATGCACAGCCAGTCCAGCGCGCTGACGCTGGAGACGAACAAGCTGATCCGTAACACCTATACCCTGCTGTCGATGACGCTGCTGTTCAGTGCGTTGATGGCGGCGGTGGGCATGATGCTGAACATGAGCCCCATCATGAGTCTGGTGACCATGGGTGGCGCGATGCTGATGATGTTCTTCGTGTTGCCCAAGACGGCCAACTCGGCCGCAGGTCTCGGGGTGGTATTCGCCATCACTGGCCTGCTGGGCCTGGGCCTGGGCCCGACGCTGAACCATTATCTGGCGCTGGCCAATGGCCCGCAGATCGTGGGCATGGCGATGGGCGGCACCGGGGTGATCTTCCTGACCCTCTCCGGCTATGCGCTGACCACTCGTAAGAACTTCAGCTTCATGGGCGGCTTTTTGATCACCGGCTTTATCGTGGCGCTGGTGGCAATGATTGCCAATATCTTCCTGGCTATCCCGGCCCTGTCTCTGGCGCTTTCTGCGGTGGTGATCATGCTGATGAGCGGCTTTATCCTGTATGACACCAGCCGCATGATCCATGAGCCCCATGGCAATTACTTGATGATGACGGTGAGCCTCTATCTGAGCATCTTCAATATCTTCGTCAATCTGCTGCACCTGCTGGGCGCGATGTCCCGCGACTAAACGCCAGGCTTAGGTTGATGCTAACAAGCCCCGCCCTGTGCGGGGTTTGTTGTTTCCGGGAGACGAATTAGGGGAGTATGTGATGGATATGTGGATGAAGATTGGCATGGCGCTGCTGCTGGGGATGATGTTGCTGTTCCTGCTGCCTCGCGCCAAGGAGATGATCAAGAACAGCCCTAAGGGGAGCAGTCAGGAGTGGATGTCGGCGCTGATCCCGCTGGCCTTGGTGGCGGGCTTTATCACGCTACTGGTGATGATGGTTTAGCCGCTTTGCGCAGCGAGCTGCCCTCCCTCAAGGATCGGGGGATGACTCACTGTGTGACAGGTGCGGGGAAGGATCGGTAGTCCTCGCGGCGGTTCAGTTGGTAACGCCTTACCGCTTCGCGGTGTTCGGCGTAGGTGGCGGAGAAGTGGTGGCTGCCGTCGCCTCGGGCGACGAAGAACAGGCTATCGCCGTCTTTGGGGTTGAGCGCGGCGTGGATCGCCTCGGCGCTGGGCATGGCGATGGGGGTCGGGGTGAGGCCGTGGCGGGTGTAGGTGTTGTAGGGCGTGTCCTGCTCTAGGTGGCGACGCAGAATACGCCCTTGGTAGCTATCGCCCATGCCGTAGATCACGGTGGGATCGGTCTGCAGGCGCATGCCCTTTTGCAGGCGGCGCACGAATACCCCGGCGATCTCACCACGCTCATGGGCTACGCCGGTCTCGCGTTCTATGATGGAGGCGAGGATCAACGCCTCGTAGGGGCTTTCCAGCGGCAGATCGTCGCTACGGTTCTCCCACTCACGGGTGAGTACCTGCTGGAGTGAACGGTGGGCACGTTCGAGCAGTTGTACGTCGGTGAAGCCCCGCGGGAAATGGTAGGTTTCGGGCAAAAACTGGCCCTCGGGATGCAGTTGCGGATAGCCCAGCTGCTGCATGATCTCTTGCGGATCGTCCAGGGTGTGGCGTAAGGCGGGGTGGCGCTGTAGCTGCTTGCTCAGTTCACGGAAGCTCCAGCCCTCGATGATGGTAAAGCTGTGCTGCAGTACCCTCCCCTCTACCATTTGCTGAAGCAGTTGCGGCGGTGTGGTGCCCGGTTGGACCGGGTATTCACCGGCACGAACCCGCTCGGCATCGCCCTTGAGGCGGGCCATCCAGACGAAGTAGCGGGCGTCCTTGAGCCATTCACGCCGTTCCAGCTCGCGGGCGATGGCATACAGGCTGCTACCGGGGGCGACTTCGAGGATCACCGCCTCCTCTTGCTCGTGCAGCGCGCCTTCCATGAAACCTTGGTAGCTCATCCACAACCAGCCAAGCAGAAAACTACCCAGTAGGATCAACAAACCCAGCAATTTGAATAGCAAGTTGCGCAACTTATCTTCCCTCCAGCCAGCTTTGCATAGCACGGCGCAGTTCTAGCCCACGGCGGATCTCGAAACGCTGCTCACCGAGCTGGGATACGGGCACCACACCGATCAGGCTGTTGCTGATCATCAGCTCTTCCATCCCCTCCCATGCCGGCCCTTGTTGGCGCAGGTGCTCACAGCGCATACCCATCTGTTGCGCCATGGCAAGCAGTTGTTGGCGCATGACTCCGGCGACCCCGCAGTGGCTCAGGTCTGGGGTGTACAATACACCATCACGCCATGCAAAGAGGTTGCTCATTGTCCCTTCGACCAGATGACCCTGGGGATCACACATCAGGCCTTCGTAGATCCCTTCATCCTGCCACTCGTTGCGCGCCAATACCTGTTCCAGGCGATTGAGGTGCTTGATCCCGGCCAGCAGCGGATTGCAGCCCAGCGGGGTGCGACACCAGCGTAGGCGTACACCCTGTTGCCAGTCGGGCATGGCAGGCCAGGGGTAGCGGATCACTACACGCCGGGGCGCGGGTTGGGCGGGGCTGCGGTAGCCGCGTCCTCCGCTGCCACGGGTGATAATAACCTTGAGTATCGCTTGTGAGTGATCCCGGCAGAGCTGTTCGCTCTCTGCCGCCAGGCGCTGAAGATCAGGCAGGGGGATCCCCAGACGGCTGCAACCGGCCAGTAGCCGCTCCATGTGGGCCGACCACAATTGTGGTCGACCATGGCTGATTGCGATGGTTTCAAATAGCCCGTCGCCATAGTGGATGGCGCGATCGCTGACGGCGATGCTATCCAGTGGTTCACCATCGACTAGTATGCTGGGGGCGTTATCGAACATTGGCGGGGATGATGGACGAGGATGGGGGACAGGCCCCCATCATGTCGTCAGGCTCAGACCTTGCCCAACACCAGGGTGGCGTTGGTGCCGCCGAAGCCAAAGGAGTTGGACAGGGCGTAGTCCAGCTTCATCTCCTGAGCGCTATGGGCGACGTAGTTGAGGTCACAGCCCTCATCGGGGTTGTCGAGGTTGATGGTGGGCGGGGCCACCTGGTCGTGGATGGCCAGGGCGGTGAAGATCGCCTCGATCCCGCCGGCGGCACCGAGCAGGTGGCCGGTCATCGACTTGGTGGAGCTCATTGCCAGCTGGTGGACATGCGCGCCAAAGGTACGCTTGGCGGCCATGGTCTCGGCGACATCGCCAGCCGGGGTGGAGGTGCCGTGGGCATTGATATAGCCGATCTGCTCAGGGTTAATCCCACCGTTGCGTAGTGCGTTCACCATGCAGCGGGAGGCACCTTCGCCACCCTCGGAGGGCAGGGTCATATGGTAGGCGTCGCCACTCAGGCCGTAGCCGCAGACCTCGGCGTAGATGGTGGCACCACGGGCCTTGGCGTGCTCGTATTCTTCCAGCACCATCACCCCGGCGCCGTCGCTGAGGACGAAGCCGTCGCGATCCTTATCCCAGGGACGGCTGGCCGCCTCGGGGTTGTCGTTGCGGGTGGAGAGCGCGCGAGCAGAGCCGAAGCCACCCAGCCCCATCGGTGAGGTGGCCATCTCGGCACCACCGGCAAGCATCACGTCGGCATCGCCGTATTCGATCAGCCGTGCGGCATCGCCGATGCTGTGGGTGCCGGTGGCACAGGCGGTAACCAGGGCGATGTTGGGCCCCTTCAGGCCATACATGATCGAGACATGCCCCGAGATCATGTTGATGATATTACTGGGCACGAAGAAGGGCGAGATACGCCGCGGGCCACCCTTCATGTAGGCCTCGTGGCCCTTTTCGATACCAGGCAGGCCGCCAATCCCCGAGCCGATCGCCACGCCGATACGCTCGGCGTTTTGTTCGGTCACTTCCAGTCCGGCGTCCTGGATCGCCTCGATGGACGCAGCGATGCCGTAGTGGATGAAGGGGTCCATCTTTTTGGCTTCCTTCGGTGACAGATACTGGCTGGCATCGAAGTCTTTGACGGTACCACCGAAGGTGGTGCTAAAGCCGGTGGTATCGAAGCTGGTGATCGGTGCCACCCCGCTCTTGCCCGCCAGAATATTGGCCCAGGACTCCTTGACGGTCAGGCCTACGGGCGAAACCATGCCCATCCCAGTAATCACAACACGACGCTTTGACAAGGCTCTGCCCTCTTTAAACGTACTTAAATCCATGCCCTGACACGACCGACGGCAAAGCCGATCGCTTACAAACAAAAGGCCGCGCCCACCGGTGAGGTGGTCGCGGCCCCTTGACTATCACTATCGCTTAGCCCAGGTTCGAATTGACATAGTCAATCGCCTGTTGAACGGTGGTGATCTTTTCCGCTTCCTCATCGGGGATTTCGGTTTCAAACTCTTCTTCCAGAGCCATTACCAGTTCCACGGTGTCGAGGGAATCTGCGCCGAGATCATCAACGAAGGAGGAGGCGTTGTTGACCTCTTCTTCCTTAACACCAAGCTGCTCCACGACGATCTTTTTGACGCGCTCTTCAACACTGCTCATGACGGATATATCCTCCAGGGTATAAAGAAATCGTTATTTCTGCGGCGGTATTGTAGTGAAAACCGCCGCCAGATGCCAGACAAATGCCTGCGGGCTATTCGATGGCTGCCGCAAAAGCGCAATTTTGATGGCTTTTATGGCATCCAGCAGCTTAGCCCATGTACATACCACCGTTGACATTGATGGTTTCGCCGGTGATGTAGGCCGCCTCCGGCGAGGCGAGGAAGGCCACCGCGGCGGCGATCTCCTCCGGCCGCCCCAGACGCCCCAGGGGGATCTGGTTGAGCAGCAGTTGCTTGTGTTCGTCGGCCAGGGCCTTGGTCATATCGGTGTCGATGAAGCCTGGCGCAACGGTGTTTACGGTGATCCCGCGGGGACCGATCTCACGGGCCAGTGACTTGGTGAAACCGATCATTCCCGCCTTGGCAGCGGCGTAGTTGCTCTGTCCGGCATTGCCCATCAATGCCACCACCGAGGCAATGGAAATGATACGCCCTTTGCGTGCCTTGGTCATCGGGCGCAGGCAGGATTTGGACATACGGAAGACCGACTTGAGGTTGGTCTCCATGATCGCATCCCAGTCCTCGTCCTTCATCCGCATCAGCAGGTTGTCGCGGGTGATCCCGGCGTTGTTGACCAGGATGGAAGGGGCGGCATATTCCTCCCCCATCATCTCCAGCACCCGGTCGATATCGGCCTGATGGGTAACATCCATCGCTACCCCACGGCCATTGATGCCGTTTTCCTTCAGGTAGGCGCTGATCGCCTCGGCACCGGATTCGGAAGTGGCAGTGCCGACCACGGTGGCACCGCGCGCGCCCAGCGCCAGTGCCACGGCCTGGCCGATACCACGGCTGGCACCGGTAACCAGCGCAACTTCGTTTGCAAGTGTCATCTTACTCTCCCCTTGTTCTTTTATTCAGGGTAACTGCTCGCCCTCTTTATCCCCTCTCCCCTATTGGGGGAGAGGGGGGCGAGTAGATACTATTCAGGACAACTCGGCCAGCGCCGCATCCAGGCTGGCCGGATCCAGCACCGCCATCGCCTTCATCTCTTTGACGATACGCTTATTGAGCCCCATTAGCACCTTACCGGGACCACACTCTACCAAGGTATCGACACCATCGGCGGCCATCGTCTGTACCGTTTCCACCCATCGCACCGGACTAGAGAGCTGGCGCACCAGCGCATCGCGGATGGCGGCCGGATCCTCGCTCCTGGCGACATCGGCATTGTTGATCACGGGAATGCTGGGGCGGTTGATGGTGATCCCGGCCAGCAGTTTCCCCAGCTCATCGGCGGCGGGTTGCATCAGCGCACAGTGCGAGGGCACGCTCACCGGCAGCGGCAGGGCGCGCTTGGCACCAGCCTCTTTGGCGAGCGCCATGGCCCGATCAACGGCGGCTGTTTGCCCGGCGATGACCACCTGTCCGATGGCATTGAAGTTGACCGCAGAGACCACCTCGCCTTCGGCGGCCTGTTCACAGACCGCGACCACCTGGGCATCATCCAGCCCAAGGATCGCCGCCATGGCACCGCTCCCGGCGGGTACTGCCTGCTGCATCAGACGACCACGCTCGGCCACCAAACGAATGCCATCGGCAAAGGCCAGTGCCCCGGCGGCCACCAGGGCACTGTATTCGCCCAGGCTGTGACCGGCCATCATCGTCGGGGTAGCACCGCCCTTTTGCTGCCAGATACGCCATACGGCGATCCCGGCGGCCAGCATGGCAGGCTGGGTGATATGGGTTTGATTGAGCTCGTCGCTCGGCCCCGCGCTGACCTTTTGCCACAGGTCATAGCCCAGGACCTCGGAGGCCTCGGCGAAGGTTTGCTCGACCAGCGCTTCACTCGCGGCCAGATCGGCCAGCATGCCAACGGACTGGGAACCCTGACCGGGAAAAACAAAGGCTAAAGACATGGATATTCCCCTTGAAAATCTTTGCCACAGAGAACACAGGGGTCACTGAGAAAAGGCATGCGGCACGTTGCAAGCGAATTAATGAAACGTCCGGGTTAAGATTTCTCTGTGCTCTCTGTGTCCTCTGTGGCTAATCATTGTTTGATCAATAACGCACCAGCGCCGAACCCCAGGTGAAGCCGCCACCAAAGGCCTCCAGCAGCAGGGTGTCGCCGCGCTGGATACGACCATCGCGCACGGCCACGTCGAGGGCCAGCGGCACCGAGGCACCGGAGGTGTTGCCGTGCTTATCGACGGTAACCACCACGTTGTCCATCGACATGCGCAGCTTCTTCGCGGTGGCGCTGATGATGCGGGTATTGGCCTGATGGGGCACCAGCCAGTCGATCTCTTCCTTTTGCATGTCGTTGGCGGCCAGGGTTTCATCGACGATACGCCCCAGGGTGTTGACCGCGACACGAAACACTTCGTTGCCCTTCATCTCCATGTAGGCACTGCCATCGCGCACCTTTTCATAGTGCTTGGAGACACCACTTTGCACCTGCAGCAGCTCACGGTACTTACCATCGGCATGAATGTGGGTGGAGAGGATCCCCGGCTCTTCGCTGGCCTGTAGCACGACGGCCCCGGCACCATCACCAAACAGGATACAGGTACCGCGATCGCTCCAGTCGGTGATGCGCGACATGGTCTCGGCACCAACCACCAGGGCGGTCTTGTTGCTACCACTCTTGATGAACTTGTCGGCTACCGCCAGGGCGTATACAAAACCGGTGCATACCGCTTGCACGTCGAAGGCGGGGCAGCCGTGGATGTCGAGGCGATCCTGTAACAGGCAGGCGGTGCTGGGAAAGACCTGATCGGGGGTGGTGGTGGCGACGATGATAAGATCGATATCGCCAGGGACGATACCGGCCGCCTCGATCGCACGGCGGGAGGCCTGCTCGGCCAGGTCGACGGTGTTTTCACCCTCGGCGGCGATGCGGCGCTCCTTGATCCCGGTGCGATCGGTGATCCATTCATCGCTGGTATCAACCAGTTTTTCCAGCTCCTGATTGGTAAGAATACGTTCTGGCAGATAACCGCCGGTGCCTGCAATTCGTGAGTAGATCAAACCGCCCGCCTCTCTTCCAACAGGTCCCCCAGTTGTTCTCGGATCTTCTCGGGGACGTTCTTTTCCACTTCCAGCACCGCCTCGCCGATCGCGGTGGCGAAGGAGAACTCGTCGGCGCTGCCATGACTTTTGATAACAATGCCGCGCAATCCTACCAGACTCGCGCCATTATAGGCACGGGGATCGATGCGACGGCGAAATGCCTGCAACACCGGCATGGCGATCAGTCCGGCCAGCTTGGTGAGGATATTGCGCTTGAACTCCAGCTTCATGTAGTGGCTGATCATCTTCGCCACCCCTTCACTGGTCTTTAACGCTACATTGCCGACAAAACCGTCGGCGACCACCACATCCACGGTGCCCTTGTAGATGTCGTCGCCCTCCACAAAGCCATAGTAGTTGAGGCC
Organism: Ectothiorhodospiraceae bacterium; assembly: GCA_007125455.1. Lineage (GTDB taxonomy): Bacteria > Pseudomonadota > Gammaproteobacteria > Thiohalomonadales > Thiohalomonadaceae > SLDE01. Next base: position 5,081 of record SLDE01000068.1, on the reverse strand, counting down.
GCTCTCGCTGAGCATGCGCCCCGCCTCCCTGACCTGCTCGTTGCCCTTGATTTCTTCCTCGCCGATATTCAGCAATCCGATGCTGGGCGAGGGGTTGTTATCCACCGCACTGGTCAATACCGAACCCATCAGGGCGAACTGGTAGAGGACCTCGGCGGAGCAATCGATATTGGCACCGAGATCAAGCACATGGCAATGACCGCGGATGGTGGGCAGGGCGGTGATGATCGCCGGGCGGTCGATGCCGTCCAGGGTCTTGAGGACAAAACGCGCTGTGGCCATCAATGCCCCGGTGTTACCGGCGCTGACACAGGCCTGGGCATCCCCCTGTTTGACCAGGTTGATTGCCACGCGCATGGACGAATCCTTCTTGCCGCGCAATGCCTGGGAAGGGAGATCGTCCATCTCCACCACCTGGCTGGCGTGCTGCAATACCAGACGTTCACCCGGTGTGGCCTTGTGCTGAGAAAGCACCTCCGCCAGTACCTGTTGGTCTCCCACCAGGAACAGCTTGAGGTCGCGGTGTTGCTTTAGTGCACGCAGGGCAGCAGGGATGATCACGGTGGGACCGTGATCCCCACTCATGCAATCGATGGCGATGATTGTGTGGCTCATTCAGTGCCTCGCAACGCAATACCGGCCCGCAACCCGAGGCTGCGAGCCGGTATCTGGTATCCAGCTCAGGGGCATTACTCGCCCTTGACGTTGACTACCTTGCGGCCACGATAGTAGCCATCGGGGCTCACGTGGTGGCGCAGATGGGTTTCACCGGTGGTCGGCTCTACGGAGAGGGCAGCCGGGCTCAGCGCATCGTGGGAACGACGCATGCCGCGGCGGGAAGGGGACTTCTTGTTTTGCTGTACAGCCATGGTAAAAAACCTCGTCAGTGTTTTGCGTCAATCTTCAAATCGGCCAGCACAGAAAACGGGTTGGGTTTCTCTGTGCTGTCGTGTTCGGTCTCTGTCCCGTCGGCCAGCACATCGGCAGCCAACGCCAGCTCACAGACCCCTTCCGCGTGTTTTGCCACAATCGGCAGGGCCAGCAGCAGTTCATCTTCTATGACATCGCGCAGAAAAAGCGGTTCGCCATCCAGCAGCAGCGGCTCATAGTGGGAGGGCAGGTTCTCCGCCTCTACCATGTTGCGCACCAGCGCCAGGGCAAATTCGCTGTCGATGGGGAAAGCCATGCCGTCGAGACAGCGCTGACACTCCAACTCCACCGCAGCGCGCAATCTGCCGCGCATGTAGCGCACACCTTCCACGTCCACCCCAAACTCCAGGCTAACAGAGACCTCGCCATGGGCGGTTTGCACCGACTCCAGCAGACGGGCCATCTCGGCCAGGGGGAAGACACCCTCCAACACACGCCGTGCTTCGACCATGCGGAGGGGCTCAATATGAACCGGCAAGCGCTCGCTTAACATAGGCGCGCAATCATACCCGCGACTCCCCTGCCTGTCAAAGGGAAAAGTCCTGTAAAAACCGGCTGTTCCGGGTACTGTTTCGGGGGCTGTTGGGATTTGTAATGCTACGTATTGAAGAAATTTATCCTTGACAGGCATGGGGGTATATCTGTAGTAAACGGGGCTGGAAACCATTGGACCCTGCTGATGATCAAGAAAATCCTGATCGCCAACCGTGGCGAGATCGCGGTACGCATCATCCGGGCATGCAGAGAATTGGGGATCCGCTCGGTGGCGGTCTACACCGAGGCAGACCGCTATGCGCTGCATGTAAAGAAGGCCGACGAGGCCTACAGCCTGGGCCCAGACCCTGTGGCCGGATACCTCAATGCCCACCACTTGGTAAACCTGGCGGTGGCCAGTGGCTGTGATGCCATCCATCCAGGCTACGGCTTTCTTTCAGAGAACCCCCAGCTTGCCGAGATCTGTGCGCGTCGTGGAGTGCGTTTCATTGGCCCGTCTGCCGAGGTGATTCGGCGCATGGGCGACAAGACCGCCGCCCGCCAGGCAATGACCGAGGCCGGTGTGCCGGTGACCCCCGGCAGCGAAGGCAGCCTGACGGATCTGGATGAAGCGGTCGCGGTGGCCGCACAGATCGGCTATCCGGTGATGCTCAAGGCCACCTCGGGCGGCGGCGGGCGCGGGATCCGCCGCTGCGACAGTGAGACGGAGCTGCGCAAAAATTATGACCGGGTGATCTCCGAGGCGACCAAGGCCTTTGGCAGTGCCGATGTCTTTCTGGAAAAGTGCATTGTATTGCCGCGCCATATCGAGGTGCAGATACTGGCCGACGAACATGGCAATGTGATCCATCTTAATGAACGTGACTGCTCGATCCAGCGTCGCCACCAGAAACTGATCGAGATCGCCCCCTCGCCACAACTGGACAGCGACAAGCGCGAGTATATCGGCGAGCTGGCGGTCAAGGCGGCAGCGGCGGTGGGTTATCGCAATGCCGGTACGGTGGAGTTTCTGCTCGATGCCGATGGCGAGGTCTACTTCATGGAGATGAATACCCGCCTACAGGTGGAGCATCCGGTCACCGAGGAGATCACCGGGGTGGATATCGTGCAGGAGCAGATCCGCATCGCCTCTGGCCTGCCCCTGCGCCATGTGGGCTATCAGCTACGTCCACGGGGCTATGCGATGGAGTTTCGCATCAACGCCGAGGACCCGCAGAATGACTTTCTGCCCAGTTTCGGGCGGATCACCCGCTACTACGCGCCGGGCGGGCCTGGGGTGCGCACCGACGGGGCGATCTACACCGGTTATGAGATCCCCCCCTACTTCGACTCCATGTGCGCCAAACTGATCGTCTGGGCACCGGACTGGGAGAGCCTGCTGGCGCGCGCCTGTCGTGCCCTGGAGGATCTGAGCCTGAGCGGGATCAAGACCACGATCCCCTACTATCAGGAGATCCTCAAGACCGAATCCTTCCGCCAGGGCCACTTTGACACTGGCTTTGTCGAACAGCACCCGGAGCTGGTGGACTACCACCTGCCCCGCCAACCACAAGAGCTGGCAGCGGCCATTGCTGCCGCCATTGCCGCCTCCATGGGAGCCTGAGACCATGTCCCCTATCAAGATCACCGAAACCGTACTGCGTGACGGCCACCAATCCCTGATCGCTACCCGCATGCGCACCGAAGACATGCTGCCGATCGCCGACAAGCTCGACCGGATCGGCTACCACTCGCTGGAGGTCTGGGGTGGAGCCACCTTCGATGCCTGCATCCGCTTCCTCAAGGAAGACCCATGGGAACGCCTGCGCCAACTGCGCGCCGCCCTGCCCAACACCCCATTGCAGATGCTGCTGCGCGGTCAGAACCTGGTCGGCTACCGCCACTATTCAGATGATGTAGTACGCGAATTCGTCGCCCGCGCCGCGGCCAACGGCATCGATATCTTCCGCATCTTCGACGCCCTCAATGACCTGCGCAACCTGAAGGTCTCCATCGAGGCGGTCAAGGCCGCCGACAAACATGCCCAGGGCACCATCAGCTACACCACCAGCCCGGTGCACAGCATCGAAGGCTTCGTTGAAATGGCCAAGCAATTGGAGCAGATGGGCTGCGACAGTGTGGTGGTAAAGGATATGGCCGGGCTGCTGACCCCCGATGTCAGCGCCCGCCTGTTCGCGGCGCTGAGCGCAGCGGTTAAACTGCCGCTGCACCTGCACAGCCACGCCACTGCCGGGCTGGCGGCGATGTGTCAGCTCAAGGCGATCGAGAACGGCTGCAGCGGGATCGATACCGCCATCTCCGCCTTCGCCGAGGGCACCAGCCACCCCCCCACCGAGAGCATGGTGGCGGCGCTGCGCGATACCGACTTCGATACCGGGCTTGATCTTGTCGCATTGCAGGAGATCGGCTTCTATTTCCACGAGGTGCGCAAGCGCTATCACCAGTTCGAGAGTGAATACACCGGGGTGGATACCCGGGTGCAGGTCAACCAGGTGCCAGGCGGGATGATCTCCAACCTGGCCAACCAGCTGCGCGAACAGGGGGCACTGGGGCGGATGGGCGAGGTGCTAGCGGAGATCCCCAGGGTACGCGAGGACCTGGGCTTCCCGCCGCTGGTCACCCCCACCTCCCAGATCGTCGGTACCCAGGCGGTCATGAACGTCCTGACCGGCGAGCGCTACGCCAGTATCTCCAATGAGGTGAAGCGCTATCTGCAGGGGGGCTACGGTGCCGCGCCCGGCCCGGTGAACCCCAGGGTTCGCCAGCAGGCCATCGGTAACGAGGAACTGATCACGGTACGCCCTGCCGACCTGCTCAGACCCGAGATGGCCCGCCTGGGGAATGAGATCGCCGAGCTGGCCCAAGGCCCGGAAGACATCCTGACCTTCGCCATGTTCCCGGATGTGGGGCGCGAGTTTCTGCAACAGCGCGCCGATGGCAAGCTGGTGCCCGAACCCCTGGAGCCGCCACCGGGGGAGCAGAGCAACAGCGAGACCCCCACCGAGTTCCAGGTGAGCCTGCACGGGGAGAGCTACCATATAAAGATCAACGGCAGCGGCCACAGGCAGCAGCGCATGCGCCCCTTCTACGTCACCATCGACGGTGTGCCGGAAGAGGTGGATGTGGAGATGCTTAACGCCATCTGCGACAACGGCAATACTCAGGCCCCCTCCCCCAGTCAGCGCCCACGCGCCACCGAGCCCGGTCATGTACGCAGCTCCATGCCTGCCAGCGTGATCGAGGTATTGGTAAGCGAGGGGGACAAGGTCGAGGCAGGCAGCCCGCTGCTGATCACCGAGGCGATGAAGATGGAGTCCGAACTGCAGGCCCCCATCGCCGGCACCATCAAGGCCATCCACGTGGCCAAGGGCGATCAGGTCAACCCGGACGAGGCGCTGATCGAGATCGCTTAAAAGCATTAACACAGAGGACACAGGGAAGAAAAAGGGAGAGACGGTGGGCACAGACGAATCATGTAACCTTATGGTGTTTTCTCTGTGCGCTCCGTGGCCTCTGTGTTAACAGGCTGTTAAAGCCTTTCCTTTCTTTATGTACTTACTCAGGAATCGTCCATGACCAAGATAGTGCTGGCCTCCACCTCACCGTTTCGCCGCGAACTGCTCGGCAAGCTCGGCCTGCCCTTTGAGAGCGCCTCG
>SLDE01000015.1 GCA_007125455.1 Ectothiorhodospiraceae bacterium | reverse complement strand
TCAGGCGAGTGCGAGAGAAGGCAAAAAATGGCGAAAAAGCGGAGTTTACAAGTAGTAAATGAGCATTTTGAGCCATTTTTTAACGCACTATCGCGCCGCATGAGTAGACAACAACAGCCTGCTAGAGGGCACCGCTGTGTTGCAACAACTCGTACACCGCTTCGCCCATCTTGCGATAACCCGTCGCGTTGGGGTGTACGCGATCCGATCGTAGTTCACTATTGGCGATCACCTGGGGGATCACGCTATCTTCCAAGGGGGTACCGGTAGCCTTGGCCACGTTGTAATAGGCATCGGCACTGCTCAGCCCCATGATGGATGGCCTGGGCACCCCCAGCAATACCACCGGGATCCCCCGCTCCCGGGCCAGTAGCACCATCTCTTCCAGGTTGCGTTCCATTTGTTCAAGATCCTGGCGGCGCAGCATGTCGTTACCGCCGTGGGCGAGCAGTAGCAGATGGGGGCGGTGTCGGTCGAGCAGATCCGGCAGGCGACGCAAGCCATCGCGGCTCACCTCGCCGGGGACACCGGCATTGATCACCTCCCGTCCTGTCAGGCGTGAAAGCACCGCCGGATAGCTATCCTCGGCAGAGGCTCCCGTGCCGTAGGTGAGGCTATCGCCAAAGGCGAGGATCACCGCGTCATGGGCCAGGGGCGGCAGGGGTTCGACACGCTCGCTACAGCCTGCTTGAGACAACAGGAGCAGCAATACCAAGAGCGGAATCACGAGGATGCGGATAGTCTGGTTCATGGTGCTTATTACAGCATAAACATGAGGGGATTGACTACCAGCTACACTACGAAATCGATCTGCTGTACGCTACCCACCTGGGCCTGAGCCGTCAGGTATATCCCACTGGCCCGCACCTGCCCCTGCAGTTGGTTTTGTGCATCTTTTAGTGAGAAGGGGGTGGCGGTGTTGCCCAGGTAAATTGCAGCGATCCCGCGCTCCTCGAGGGAATCCAGGCGATCATTGCCCGCGCTGTCCTTACTCCAGATCAGCAGGCGTGAGAAGACTTCATCGTTGGCATCGATCCAGCCGTTGCCGTCCTCGTCGTAACGCGCCAGCTCGGCAAAGCCGTTGCCGGTGAGTGCACCGAACAACTCACTGCCGTCGTTAATCACCCCATCGCCGTTGCGATCCAGCGCCAGTAAGCCGCTATTGGGCCCGACAAAGGGGATCTCGTTAAGCTTGCCGTCGGCATCCAGATCAAAGCTGTAGCGGGTTTGGGTCAGTGCCGCGCTGTGGCCATTGAAGTTGAACACCAGTGGATCCTTTAACTCGCCCCCGCCTGCCTGGAGTGCCACACGGCTGTGTTGGATGAAGTCACGGCTCATGAACAGTTCAAGCTCCAGGTGGATCTCGCGACCATCGGCGGTGTGTACCACCCCTTGGGCGCTGAAGTGACTGCGTTCCATCTCAACGGTAGTTCGCTCAATGCTTTGCTGAATCTGCCACGGGCTCTGCGCTTGTGGCGGCGGGGCGGGTGCTTGTTCGGACTGCATGGATGTATTGAATTTACGCGGGTCGATAAGCTCGATCTCTTCACCGGTCAGCCATTCGACAAAACGCTTCATCATTAGCGTCTTGAGGTCCAGCAGATCCTCTACGCTGTCCTCTTCATGGTTCGCCTCTACCGTAGGGGCTGGGGTCGGGCGCGCGGCTGCCGGAAGCTCCACTTGGCCCTGGGGGGAAGGTGTTGGCAAGGCGGATGGTTGAATGGCGAGTGATGGGGATGCAGAACGCTGCTCGCCATGGACTATCCGTAGGCTCTCCTGTTGTGTGGCAACGGACAGTGTCTGCCCACCCTGAGGCCCGCTGCGCCGAGCAAGGATGGATTCACGCTGCTGCTGATACTCCAACAGGGTATGCTGGCTACTGAACTGGATCTGTGAGCTGCTGATGATCATAGGGTACTCCGCCCGCTGGGGCTGGGCCTTGGGGATACCCTGTTAGCGGCCTCGGGGCGGAATACTTTATCGCCATGTCGCGGGCGCAGGAGCGACCAGGCCGAATACCATCCGGCCCCCCTGGTCACTTATTCCCCCAGCAGCAGCCTCTCCAGTATCCGCTGATAGATGCGTGAGAGGGTATCCAGATCATCGCTGCTAACACACTCGTTGAGCTTGTGAATGGTGGCGTTCAGTGGTCCCAACTCCAGTACCTGGGCACCGGTGGGGGCGATGAAACGGCCATCGGAGGTGCCCCCGGCGGTGTTGACCTCGGGGCGGTAACCGGCCACCTCCTCGATCGCCGCACAGGTGGCCTCCAGCAGGGCACCCCCCTCGGTGATGAAGGGGTTGCCGGAGAGCTTCCACTCCAGCTGGTAGTCGAGGCCGTGGCGATCCAGCAGGGCTTCGACCTGTTGGCGCAGTCCGGCCTCGCTCTGTTCGGTGGAGAAGCGAAAGTTGATCCCGGCCTCCAGCTCACCGGGGATGACGTTGGTGGCCCCTGTCCCCGCATGAATATTGGCGATCTGAAAGCTGGTGGGGGGGAAGTGGGCATTGCCCTGATCCCACTCGGTGGCGGCCAGCTCGGCCAGCGCCGGGGCGGCCTGGTGTACCGGGTTGCGCGCCAGGTGGGGGTAGGCCACATGGCCCTGGATCCCGCGTATGGTCAGCTGGCCATTGAGCGAGCCACGGCGGCCATTCTTGACCACATCCCCCACCTGGCTGGTGCTGGTCGGTTCGCCCACCAGGCACCAGTCGATCTTTTCGCCCCGTGCCTCGAGGGTCTCGATCACCTTCACCGTGCCGTCCGCCGCCGGGCCTTCCTCATCGCTGGTAATGAGGAAGGCGATGGAGCCCCGGTGCCCGGGGTGTTCGGCGAGAAATCGTTCGCAGGCGGTGACGAAGGCGGCGATCGAGCCCTTCATGTCGGCGGCACCCCGGGCGTGGATCATGCCATCGGCGAGGGTGGCGGAGAAGGGTGGGTATTGCCACTTCTCCTCCGGGCCAGTGGGCACCACATCGGTGTGGCCAGCAAAGCAGAACACCGGGCCGCTGTCGCCACGGCGAAGCCAGAGGTTTTGCACCTCGCCAAAGGGCATGGGTTCGCTGACAAAGCCCAACGGGGCTAGCCGTTCACTCAGCAACTGCTGGCAACCGGCATCGTCGGGGGTAATGGAACGGCGCTGTAGCAGCGCCTGGGCAAGCTGTAGGGTATCGGACATGGTTATAGAAGTTCCAGGAAGGTCTCGGTAGCAAGCCGCGCCTGCTTGAGAATATGTGACAGTGTTGAACGTTTTATCGGACGATGAGCAGGAACAGTCAGTTTCAGGGTTTCATCTCGGGTGTGTTTTTGCAACCGGATGTGGCTGCCACGTTGTCGAACGACTACCCAGCCATCACGTTTCAGGGTGTTGATAACACTTTCGTAAGACAGACTGGGGGTTTGGGTCATACCGCCAGTTCCAGGATCTCCGCTGAAGGATGGCCGCTAAAGTCATCCTCGATGGGCTCCAGGTACAGGGCAATCGCCTCCTGGATATTCGCCAGCGCCTCCTCACGATTGTCTCCCTCGCTGATACATCCGGGCAGACTCGGTACGGTGACGGTATAGCCCCCTTCATCACTGGGCTCAAGCAGCACTTGCAGTTTCATAACAGGCTCCGGCGTCGCTCAATTTGCTTTGAAAATTTCGGCGTAGCGCTTTTCTGAAAAACCGACCACTACCCCAGCAGGGTACTCCAGCACCGGCCTTTTGATCAGTGTCGGCAGGTCGTGCATCAACACCAGGGC
>SLDE01000224.1 GCA_007125455.1 Ectothiorhodospiraceae bacterium | reverse complement strand
CCGTGTCCTCTGTGTTCTCTGTGGCAAACTATTCTGCATATAAAAAAAACACCGGCGCCCTTGCGGGTCGCCGGTGTTTTGGCACGGGGCAGGGCGGTGCTTAGCCCTTGGCGTGCGGGTCGACCTCTTCATCGGCCAAGCTGTGCGGCAGGAAGCGCAGTACGTTCACTGCCACTGCCGTCATGGCCAGGGCGATGGCGATCCCGGCGAAGCCCAGCAGGAACTCGGCCAGGGTCGGGTAGTAGGCATAGAAGCCGGAACCCACCGGACCCTCGAAGCTGCTGCTGATGATCTCATAGCCGGGGAAGATCTCCAGCGGATAGGCCTGCCCACCGATGACGATAACGTAGACCAGCGAGAACCCCCCCAGGATCACCAGCCAGCAGGCTGCCGTGATGGCCTTGCGGGAGGCGGCAGTCGCTGGGTGGAACAGCAGCGCCAGCGGGAGCAGGGTACCCAGCAGGAAGTAGCCAACCCACATCAGGAAGGGATAGATCCCGCCATCACGCAGGATGAAGGAAACAACGCCGTGTTTTTCCGTGGCATACAGGTTGGTGATGTACATGGTTACCACGAAGTACAGCACACCAGCGACGAAGATGGCCAACAGGTTCTTCAGGCGGCGCAGAATAACGTCCCCGATTGGGCGATCGGTCCATTTGTAGGTATTCATCAGCACCAGCATGAAGATGGCCAGCCCGAAGGAGAAGGACATCAGGATGAACATCGGGGCCATGATGGCCGCATCGTAACCCTGACGCGCTACCAGGAAGCCGAAGATCGAGCCGGTACCGGTGGTGAGGATCAGACGCCAGATGAAGGCAGCGTAACCTGCTACGGTGGTGTAGCGGTTCATGCGTTTTTCCATCATCGTCCACAGGTAGACCGCCACCAGGGCGATAAAGCCGTTATAGAGGATGATGTTCCAGGCGAAGATGGATTTGAAGTTATAGTGCGTCATCGCGATGATGAGGCGATCGGGACGGCCCAGATCGAGCACCAGGATAGTCAGACCACCGATCAGCAGGGCAATGGCTAACAAGGCAGACAGTGGTGCCAGTGGCTTGTAGATCTTTTTGCCGAATACCGAACCGATAGAGGCGACGTTCAGTGCACCCGAGGCCGCAACGATCAGGAAGATTGCGAACACATGCGGCATGCCCCAGACGATCTGGTTATTCATGCCAGTCACCCAGTGACCATCGTGTTCCATATAGTACACAGCAAACATGCCCATCAGAATGACCGCACCAAGGGCTGCCAGTAGAGCATAGAAGCTCTTGCCACCCTCAATTTGCGTAAATAGCGTTTTTTTCATGCCTGTCTATCCGTTATGTTGTGTCCAGGGTTGGAACCGACTCACCCGGCTTAACGCCGGGGGAGATACCCCGTTAATGGACGGTATCGCGACACACAAAAGCACTATGTGTCGCCGATGTGACTTAGATCCCGCGGTAGCGAACGCCAGTATTCAGGCCGAGATCAGCGCGTATTTGCGTGCTCGCAACGCTGGCAACCTTCTTGGCAATCTCGCTATTGGGGTCCTTCAGGTCGCCGACCAAAATAGCTTGGTGTCCTGCGCTGTTACACGCCTCGGCGCAGGCGGTGGTACCTTCGCCAGCATCCAGTTTGTGCACACACAGGGTGCAGGACTCAACGGTACCCATGCCGCGCGGCGCGTGGGTGCGCTGGTTGACGATGGGTTCGTTGATGAAGGAGCGCGCCTTATATGGGCATGCCATCATGCAGTAACGGCAGCCGATACAGATGTGCTTGTCTACCAACACGATACCATCTTCGCGTTTCATCGATGCCCCGGTGGGGCAAACATCGACACAGGGCGGATGCTCACAATGTTGGCAAAGCATCGGCAAGGAGTGTACCGAGCCGGTCAGGTTGTTACGTAGATCCACCTTGCGGATCCACTGGGCAACCTGATACTGATCAGACTTGGTCTCATTGCCACTGTCAGGGCCCCAACCATTCTCCTGCTGACAGCCGGTGACGCAGGCGTCACAGCCGCTGGCACACTTATTGGTGTCGATCAGCATGCCCCAGCGCACCGCGTCAGTAACAGGCTGATCCGCAGGACGGGCGTGGGCTACACCATAGAGCATCATGCCCGGTGCCAGAGTGACACCTGCGGCCAGCTTGGCACTACTGCCCAGGAACTGGCGACGGCCTTGATCGGTGCCGCTGTTGTTGTTGATGCTTGAATCACTCATCGCTAACACCTCGCGAGGCAAGTTCATTCAGCAACTGTCCGGAGGGTGCCTGATGGACATCCTTCAGAGCCTGCATTGCCGGCGTGACGATCGGATGGAACATGGCTGACTTTTCAGGCACGCTGGCGTGACAGCTGAAGCAGTCGACCTTCACACCGGTAAAGGCGTGGCAGGACATGCAGAAATGTTCCTCGTCCGAACGGGTAGGTTGGGATTCTTCGCGCGCGGGGACGTGGCACTCGATGCACTCACTGATATTATGCTGCTTGGTACGAATACCTCGACGCAGTACATCATCGCGGTGGTGATTGAGGTACTTCATGTGGTTGACCCGCATATCCTGCGGATCTCCCACACATTCCTCCCCTTTGACGGCCTCGGGGATACTCGGTCCGAGGCCGCCGGCGAAGGCGGGCGCTGACAGAGTCAGCACCAGCGCGGCGGTTAGATAGCTAAGAAGCTTGAACATTTTCATGGCAAAACCTTATTCGCCCATGCCCATGTCGATGTAGCCGGTGGGGCATACGTCAGCACAGATATGGCAACCGATGCACTTGTCGTAATCGGTGTAAACGTAACGACCCAGAGTGCGATCCTTGACCGGGGTACGCTTCACCGCTTCCTGTGGGCAGTAGACCACGCAGTTATCACACTCAAAGCACATACCACAGCTCATGCAGCGCTTGGCTTCCGCGACCACTTCTTCCTCAGTGAGGGGGATCAGACGCTCCTGGAAGTTACCGATAACATCATCGGCATTCACTTCGACGTGCTTACGCTTAAAGCGAGGCTCTTCCTTAAAGTGGCCAAGGAACAGTTCGTCAGCAGAGATGATCTCGCTGTGGGAACGGTCTTCGTAGTTGTGAACGGCAAAATCTGCTTCGGAGGTACCACGGATCCCCAGGTCGATATCCTTGGCGAAACCTTCTTCCTTGGTGATCACTTCCTTGCTCACGGACTTGTATTCAGCCGGAGTGTGCTCGGTTTCACGCAGCTTTTCCAGCAGGTTGAAGTGGTGAACGTCAACCTTAGGACGGTTCTTCAGTTCTTTGTTGCTCAGATAAAAATCGATGCTGTCGGCAGCGATGGAGGCTTGGCCGATAGCGGTGGTGAGCAGGTGTGGGCGTACGATGTCACCGATGGCGAAGAAGCCAGGCTTGCCGGGCACCTGGTAATGCTTGTCGGCATTGACCAGCTGACGGTCATTGGCGAAGCCTTCCATGCCATCCCAGTTACCGGTCTGGCCGATGGCAGCAACGATGAGGGCCGCTTCGATAACGAATTCGGAGCCTTCGATCGGGGTGGAACCGTCCTCTTCAAGGCGGACAACCTTGAGGCCAGTGGCGCGGCCATCTTCACCCTTAACCACCCCTACAGGGCTCAACTGACCGATGATCTCAACACCTTCACGGGTGGCGTCTTCGATCTCATGCTCGGCAGCCGGCATCTTCTCGATCGGGGAGCGGGAGATCAGGGTAACCTCGGCACCTTCACGGGCAGCCGTGCTGGCGACATCGTGAGCGGTTTGATTGATGATGACATGGTCGGGACGGTCTTT
>SLDE01000096.1 GCA_007125455.1 Ectothiorhodospiraceae bacterium | reverse complement strand
TGGGCCTGCCCTACGACATGGTCTACCGCCACCCCTTCCCCGGCCCCGGCCTGGGGGTGCGCATCCTCGGCGAGGTGAAGAAGGAATACGCCGACTGCCTGCGCCTGGCCGATTACATCTTTATCGAAGAACTGCGCAAGCACGACCTCTACCACAAGACCTCACAGGCCTTCGCCGTCTTTCTGCCGGTCAAGTCGGTCGGCGTCACCGGCGATGGGCGTCGCTACGAATACGTGGTGGCACTACGCGCAGTCGAAACCATCGACTTCATGACCGCCCGCTGGGCGCATCTGCCTTACGAGTTTCTAGATCACGTCTGCCGCCGCATCGTCAACGAGATCAACGGCATCTCGCGGGTGGTCTACGACATCACCGGCAAGCCGCCGGGCACCATTGAGTGGGAGTGAGGGTTTTTTAACGCAGAGAATGCCGGGATCGCAGAGGTTACTAAAGGCTGTGCATGTAATGATGCTGGGCCTTGTACACAATCAGGATCCCCAGCGTATTCCATGAACTCTGTGTTGAGATCTTTGTGGTGTTTGAGGTGGCAATGACGGCACTGGAATCCCCCGACGAATACTGGATGCGCCATGCCTATGGCCTGGCGCTGCGTGCTGCCCAGGCGGGTGAGGTGCCGGTGGGGGCGGTGATCGTCAAGGATGGGAGCTTGATTGCGGAGGGCTATAACCTGCCTATTTCCCATTCCGATCCCACGGCCCATGCGGAGATCCAGGCGCTGCGCGCGGCTGGACGGGTGCTGAACAACTACCGCCTGGGCGGTACCACGTTGTACGTGACCTTGGAGCCCTGCCCGATGTGTGCCGGGGCGATGGTCCATGCACGGGTGCAGCGGGTGGTGTTCGGTGCATCCGACCCGCGCACTGGGGCGGCAGGTTCGGTTTATAATCTGTTGCAGTCCAATGAGCTCAACCACCGTTGTGAGCTGCAGGGGGGGGTGATGGCGAGCGAGTGCGGCGGGCTGTTGCGGGATTTCTTTCGCCGCAAGCGCGGTTAGCCGTGCTGGCGAACCTTGTTGTTGCACCTATCTACCTGTCTACAATCTTGGACTTGCCACTTGCCACTTGCCACTTGCCACTTGCCACTTGCCACTTGCCACTTGCCTAAAAAACCGGGCTATCCACTGACCACACAGGATGGGGCGGTGGCGGTGGTGGCGGGATCGGTCTTTCCCGTTCGGTAAGCCAGACCAGGATGTCGTAGTAGCTGCGGATGTTTTCTACGTATTGCAGGGCCTCGCGGCCACGGGCGTAGCCGAAGCGGGTTTGGCTGTGCCAACGGCGTTGATGCAGCAGGGGCAGGGTTTCCTTGACGTCTTTCCAGCTATCGGGGTTGCCGCCGTTGCGCTGGGTGAGGATGCGCGCGTCTTCCATGTGGCCGAAGCCGATGTTGTAGGAGGCTAGGGCCAGCCAGGAGCGATCCGGTTCGGGGATCCGCTCGGGTACGCGGGCGTGCAGGCGGCTGAGGTAGAGCGCGCCGCCCCAGATGCTTTCTACCGGGTCGGTGCGGCGCGTCACTCCCAGTTCGCCTGCGGTACGCTGGGTTAGCATCATGATCCCGCGTACCCCGGTAGGGGAGACGGCATCCGGATCCCAGTGGGACTCCTGGTAGGCGGTGGCGGCCAGCAGTCGCCAGTCGAGCCCGAATTCCCGTGCAGCGTATTCGAACAGCAGGCGATACTCCGGCAGTCGCTCGTTGATGTGGCGCATGAAGGCGCGAGTGCCTACGTAGTCGAAGCTTCCCACGTGGCCATAATAGCGCTCTAGCAGCCGTTCCAATGCACCGCTGTCTTCCAGCCTTTGCAGATAGTCGTCGGCGGCCTCCAGCAGGGAGGTATCCAAGTGTGGTGAAAAGGCCCAGGCCAGTGGCTGGGGCTCACTGAGGTCGAAGCCTACCCGCAGTTCGGGCATAAAGCGTTGGTTGAGGATGAATTCGTTGGAGTCGGCCACGGTGTAGTCGATCTCCTCCTGCCAGACCTTGGTGAGTAGCTCTTCACTATCTGCCCGGGGGTTGCTGTGCCAGTGCAGCTCTGGGTGTTCTGTGCGTAGTGCTTCGAGCAGTTCTTCATGGCTGCTGTTGGCGAGTATCTCCAAGTGGCCGTTGAGTAGATCCTCTGGGCGGCGTGGGCGCAGATTGCCCCCCAGGTAGATGAGCTGCTGGGTGATCTGCTGGTAGGGGTGGGAGAAGCGTAGTCTCTCCTGACGCGCCTCGGTGACTGTCAGACCGGCGGCGGCAAGATCAGCACCGCCCGCTTCAAGTGTGCTAAGCACCGCATCGGGGGAGGCGGCCAGCACCAGTTGCAATTCCACCCCCAGCTCGTCGGCAAAGCCACGCAATAGCTCATATTCCATGCCCAGCGGCCCTTCGGCCCCTTCGTAGTAGGTGGTGGCGGCGTTGCGGGTGACGGCTATCAGCTTGCCGCGCTCTTGGACCAACTCCAGATGACTGACAGGCTCGGTGCTGCAGGCGAGCAGTTGCAGGATCAGGGCTAGAGGGAGCAGGCGCAGGAGGATGGGCATGGGCTAACTATATATCATCACGGTTTACGTGTGTATCCGACGGGGGCGTTTAGCCCGCTGTCGTGATCGCTTCCAGTTCACAGCCCTCGGCGCTGCACACCAATACCGCCGCCTGGCTTTGCCAGTCGGGCAGTACGTGGCGAATGGCCGCTTGTCCATCCAGTGCGAAGCGGTGGCTGGCTGGGCGGTGGGTGTGGCCGTGGATCAGTTGGCTGACTCCGTGTTCTCGCATGGTTTGCTCGACGGTTGTTTGGTTGACGTCCATGATCTGTTCGGCCTTCATGCCGCTGGCCTCGCGGCTTTGCTCACGCAGTTGGCGGACAAATTCGATGCGTGCCTGGGGTGTTTGGGCGAGGAATTCGGCGCTCCATACGGGGTTGCGCAGCTTGTTGCGCATCGCCTGGTAGTCGTGGTCATCACTGCACAGCAGGTCACCGTGCATCAGCAGGGTGGGGGTGCCGTGGAGATCCAGACGGGTGGGGTCGTCCAGTAGTTGGCAACCGCTGAGGGCGCAAAACTGTTCGCCAAGGAGGAAGTCGCGGTTGCCGTGCATCAGGTAGACCGGCACGCCACTGCGCACCAGATCCTTCAGCCCGTAGAGGATGGGCTCACAAAAGGGGAATAGCAGGTCGTCGCCCAGCCAGGCCTCGAACAGGTCACCGAGGATGTATAGCGCCTCGGCCTGACGGGCGCGCCCGGCGAGAAACTCGACGAACAGCCGGTTGAGTTCCGGCTGTTCATCGGCCAGGTGCAGATCGGCGATGAAGAGGGTGGGCCTATTCACCGTCGACGATTTCGGCGCTCTCGATGATCACATCTTCCACTGGGACGTCCTGGTGGCCACCGGCGTTGCCGGTCTGTACCGATTTGATCTTTTCTACTACGTCCATACCGTCAACCACCTTGCCGAAAACCGCATAGCCCCAGCCGTCGGGGGTTGGTGCTCGGTGATCGAGGAAGCTGTTGTCCTTGACGTTGATAAAGAACTGGGCCGAGGCAGAGTGTGGGTCGGGGGTACGTGCCATGGCGATGGTGCCGAGTTCGTTGGATAGGCCGTTGTCGGCCTCATTCTTGATCGGGGCGCCGGTGCTCTTCTCTTTCATTCCCGGCTCCATGCCACCGCCCTGGATCATGAAGTTGCTGATCACGCGATGGAAGATCGTCCCGTCGTAGAACTCATCCTCGGCGTACTTGACGAAGTTATCGACTGAGATCGGCGCATGCTCCGCATCGAGTTCAAGATAGATCGTCCCCTTG
>SLDE01000250.1 GCA_007125455.1 Ectothiorhodospiraceae bacterium | reverse complement strand
CTCCTTGACCCGCTGCTGGCGTTGGGGTTTGGGTGTGTCACGCAGACCGAAGGCGATATTCTTCGCCACGGTTAGGTGAGGAAACAGGGCAAAGTCCTGAAACACCATCCCCACCCGACGCTGCTCGGTCGGCATGGACTTGCCCGGCGCGGAGACCTGACGCCCCCGCAGCCTGATGGCACCGCGCATCACCGGCTCAAACCCGGCGATGGCGCGCAGCAGTGAGGTCTTGCCACAGCCCGACGGGCCCAGCAGACAACCGATCTCCCCCTCTTCCAGCGAGAAAGAGATATCCTCGACCACCGTCTTGTCGGCATACCCGACACTCACCTGTTCCACAGCCAGTTGTACTGTCATGCTATCCAACCTTTAAACAACAAATGATTCGCCACAGAAAACACAGCGCAAAACAATCACCCACCCATGGTCGCAGTCATTCACTTCGACCGGCCTACTCCGTGCCCCTGTGCCCTCTGTGTTGAATATCTTATTCAGCCACCTTGCGCGAGCGGGTGATGGTCCAGCTCAGCAGGATCACCGGGATGATCCCCGCCACCACAATGGCCAGTGCGGCGGGGGCGGCCTCGGCGAGGCGCTCGTCGGAAGCCAGCTCGTAGGCACGTACCGCCAGGGTGTTGTAATTGAACGGACGCAGGATCAAGGTGGCCGGCAACTCTTTAAGCACATCGACAAAGACCAGCAGCAGCGCGGTTAGCAGGGAACCCTTGAGCATCGGGATGTGGATGCGGCGCAGGATGGTCAGCGGGCCGAAACCAAAGGAACGCCCGGCCTCGTCCATCGAGCCGGTCACCTTGCCCAGCCCGGCCTCTACGGTCTGCAGGGAGACCGCCAAAAAGCGGGTCAGGTAGGCAAACACCAGTGCCACCAGGGTGCCACTGAGGAGTAGCCCGGTGGAGTAGTCGAAGGTCTCGCGCGCCCAGCTATCGACGGTATTGTCGAGCCAGGCGAAGGGGATGATCACCCCCACCGCGATCACCGCCCCGGGCACCGCGTAGCCCATCCCCGCCAGGCGTACGGCGAAACGCACCGGGCCACTGGGGTAAAGCCGCTGGCCATAGCCGAGCAGCACCGCCAGCATCAGCGCCAGCAATGAGGCGATCCCTGCCAGTTTGAGGCTGTTCCACACCATGGTCATGAAGCGGGCATCGATCACCTCCTCGGCCACACCCATGGTCCAGCTGAGCAGTTGCGCCGCCGGCAGCAGAAAGCCCAGCAGCAATACCCCAAAACAGAAGGCCAGGGCCAACAGCCCCTTCCAGCCGCGCAGTTGAAAGCGGCGGATATCCTGGTGGCGGCGGCTGGTGTGATGGTAGCGGGCACGGCGACGGGAATAACGCTCCAGCACGATCAACACAAACACGAACACCATCATCAACGCCGCTAGCTGGGCCGCGGCGGCGGCGCTGTCCATACCAAACCAGGTGCGGAAGATCCCGGTGGTAAAGGTGGAGACGCCGAAATACTGCACCGTACCAAAGTCGGCCAGGGTCTCCATCAGCGCCAACGACAGACCGGCGATAATCGCCGGGCGGGCCAGCGGCAGGGCCACCAGGCCGAAGGTCCGCCAGGGGCCGTTACCCAGGCTACGGCTCACGTCCAGCACGCAGATCGACTGGCTCAGAAAGGCGGCGCGGGTAAGCAGGTAGACATAGGGATAAAGCACCAGGGTGAGCATGATCGCCGCCCCCTCCAGGGAGCGGATCTGCGGGAACCAATAGTCACCAAAGCCCCAATCGAACCACTCACGCAGGGTGGACTGCACCGGCCCGGCAAAATCGAGCATGCCGGTATAGGTGTAAGCGATGATATAGGCCGGGATGGCCATCGGCAGCAGCAAGGCCCATTCAAAGATGCTGCGACCAGGAAACTGGCACATGGTGGTCAGCCAGGCGGCGGAGACCCCGATCAGCAGGGTGCCGATGGCCACCCCCAGCATCAGCAACAGGGTGTTGCCGATGTAATCGCTCAACACCGTGGCAGCAAGGTGCTGCCAAACCTCGCCCGCTGGGACGAAGACATACCCCAGCACCACCAGTACCGGCAGCGACAGGATGAGGGCCACGGCGATGACGCCCAGCCCCAGGGGGTGAAATCGGTAGTTTTTGCTTGGCATCAACTTTTTTCGCTACAAACAACACCACCGCCAACAGGCGGTGGTGCAAACCAAATAGCATAGGAGGTAGGTTAACATAATATTGTCACACCGAGGGCGCGCCTGGGCCATCAATGCAAGGCGCGTTTCGCAGGGAATGGCCGCTCCCTTGCCAAGAAACGCACAAACTCGCCAGGAGCGAGTTTGAACCGCCGCAGGTGGGCCCGAAGGGCAGGCTCCACGGATGGAGCCTGTAACACCGCAGTGATGGCCCAGGTGCGGCCGAATGTAAATATGATATTGACCTGCCTCCTTACTGCCAGCGAACCCGATCCATCAGACGCAGCGCCTGGGGGTTTAGCTCGCCCAGTACGCCCATGTCCAGCTCATCGGCCCTGAAACTGCCCCAGCCTTCCAGGATGGCACCGATAGCAATGTCCTCACGCACCGGATACTCACCATTGACCTCAGCATACCACTGCTGTGCCTCGTCGGAGACGAGGAATTCGATCAGGCGGATGGCATTGTCCTTGTTGCGGGCCGACTGGGTCAAGGCTACCCCGGAAACATTCACATGGGCACCGCGATCCTCCTGGTTGGGCCAGAATACCCCGATCCGTTCGGCCGCCTCGCGCTCGGCCGGATCATTGCTCAGCAACATGCCAGCCAGATAATAGGTATTGGCAATGGCGAGACTACACTGCCCGGCCGCAGCGGCACGGATCTGGTCGCGATCGCCACCACGGGGGGGGCGGGCCAAGTTGCGCATCAGGCCACGGGCCCAGGCCTCGGTGGCCTCCTCACCCTGGGTGGCGATCATCGCCGCCACCATCGACTGGTTATAAATGTTATTGGAGGAACGGATGCAGATCTGCTGACGCCAGCGGGGATCGGCGAGATCTTCATAGGTGGAAAGATCCGCCGGATTCACCCTGCCCTTCACATACATGATCGGCCGTACCCGTACCGACAGGCCATACCAGTGCTTGTCTGGATCACGGTACTGCGCCGGGACCTGCTGCTCCAACAATTCAGAACTGAAGGGCTGGATCACCCCGGCCACCTTGGCGCGATGCAGACGCCCGGCGTCGGTGGTCAGCAGGATATCGGCTGGCGAATTACGCCCCTCGCTCTGCAAGCGCCGTAGCAGCTCATCGGCCCGCCCGGCCACCAGGTTGACCTGGATCCCGGTCTCCTCACTAAAGCGATCCAGCAGCGGCTTGATCAGCGCCTCAATGCGGGCGGAATAGATGTTCACCTCACCGGCGGCCACGCTCAAACCCGGCGCACCCAGCACGGCCAGACCCAGCAATACAGCAAAGATGGATTGTTTACGACACATCGCCTTGTTCTCCTGCCATAGGATGATGAATGAACACGATGATAATGATATGGATTCTCAATTACAATAGTGCAAGGGGGATTTTTACGAATAATTCACCCAGCCGATGTGGGTTCATACCTACAGGTATCGACTCACCCTCTACCGGCGAGGGGCATAGCGACGCGATACGGGGGAACCGGCCTGGGTATCAAGGGCACTTCTAAGTATTCTGAGTGCGTCAGATTGGGCTCTCAAATCCGTGCTATCAAGGCGCAAATCGCACGTAATAGCCCGCTATTGCGAAGATTTGCAACGCAGAGAGCGCGGATTTGAGGGTTCAAGATGCGTGCTCACGAATAT
>SLDE01000228.1 GCA_007125455.1 Ectothiorhodospiraceae bacterium | reverse complement strand
CATGACCACAGCCTCTGCACTTAATGGATCCTCCAGGTGGGGGTTGGCCAGCCCCATTCGCATGCCAAGATCAATGACCAAGCCCAGCATGGTCTTGTAACCGTCGCTAAGCTGCATCAGGTCCAGAGATTCATCATTGATCGTGACCACCAGCCGAAGGGGGTTCAATTCAATGCGAGGGTTGCTGATCTCAGGGAAGATGCGGCTTATCGCCCTGCGGACGGCATCGAGCTCTTTGAGGCTGGCGTCAAAGTCACGCCTTTCCTTTTGTAGGCGGTTTTCTTCATTCTCTTTGTTATAAAACCAGATAAATGCGGACTTGAAGCTACTCTGAGCTTCCAATGCATTGCTCAACGCCTCCAGGCGTGTATGTGCCTTGGGAAAGCCTCTTCGGCGCAGCGGAGGCTCCAATACGGCCCGACTCACCCCGTAATATGCCACAACTGGAAGCTCATAGAGTTCACCGCTGTTATGGCGATCAATGATGAACTCATCCAGGTAGGCCTCCATGGCCTTCACGCCAAGCGCGGACGGGGTCGCCTTTGCCGTAGCTTTGCTTTTATCACGCCTTTTGGTGCGATCCCAACTCAGCCCCGTGGTGGTTTCGAGTGTCACCCGCGTGTAGGGTGCCAACAGACCCGTTTTTTGACGAATATCGCCACTTTTCCTAAAGGTGATTCCCGATACCGAAGGCAGATGCGTTAGTACCGCACCCAGGCCTATGGCAATCCCGTCCAGCACGGATGTTTTACCACTTCCGTTGTTCCCTAGCAGCACGGTTAACCGACGACCCAATGCCATATCAAGCTGTTGGCAGGCACGAAAGTTTTCCAGACTCAGGTGGTTTAGTTTCATGTAACGTCCGTAACGAGCGGGGGTTCCGTACAGTCGAGCCAGTATAACGTATGTTCGGGGACATCCACCAATGGCTACGGCTTATTCTTTTAGGGACAAAAATGATTAAAACCACCCCACAAACCACATCAGAATTGACGGCTAACTGACTGATTACAGGCACCGGCATCGTTTATCCACATAATCTGTGGATAAGTCTGTGGATGAGTTGGTGGAAACATTCGCAAGCCCGCAGCCTGATAGGCCTGCAGACAAATTGGCGAAACATGGGGGCATGTTGGAGGTCTTTTACGGCTTGAAGATCAGTACCACATCCTTGCTGGGGATCTCGCAGCGCCAGCCAAACTGCCGGGCAAGGTAGTGGAAGGTCTCCTCGCGGTAAAACACTACATGGGTGGGGTCGCGCCGGTATTGCCAGTTGGCGAAGCGGCTGTCATCGGTTTGAAAACAGGTCATGATCGCCAGGATGCCGCCCGGCCTGAGCAGGCTGTGCAGGCGGTGAAACTCTTCGGCAGGGTGGTGAAAGTGCTCCACCACCTCGGTACAGGTGATAAAGTCATAGCTTCGCTGCAATGCCGTCTCGTCGGGGCGAAATAAGGGGTCGTACAGGCTTATATCGTGTCCGGCCTCTTTCAGCATCACCGCCAGCGCGGGGCCGGGACCGCAGCCGTAGTCCAGCCCCTGTTGTGCCGCTGGTAATACCGCCAACAGGGGCGTACTCAGACGGGAGAGAAACTTCCGATAGCCCGGATCATCGACGCGGTTATCGTGTAACTGGTAGTAGTCCTGCTCGCGCTCCGCTGTGGGGCGCTGCTCGGGGTGGAGGAAGGTGGCCTGACAGGTATCACAGCGCAGGTACTCTCCCCCCTGGCAGTGAAGGAAGTGGCGTACCGTGCGCTGTTCGCAGACGGGGCAGGCGGGCATGGGCTCTCTCATGGGGCGGATAATAAATAATGGCGGTAGGACGCAGCATAGCGATCCCGGCCCCTTGATGTCACCCGGTAGGGAGAGGAAAATACCCTTTTCTCACAGCACTCTCCGCTCCAGGGCGGCGCGTGTCTCTACCGAGGGATCCCCATCCGGCATGAGCACGGCGAAAGATAAAGGGCTTACCCGACTGAAAGACTGCCAGGCGCGCATACGCGCCGCACAGGATGAGGCCGTGTATATCGGTGTGCACCACTTTCGCGATGCTTGATTGGACACGGCGATGACCACCACACTGCACCGCGATCGACTAGTGGCCGTGCTACAGCGGGTGCGCCAGAGTGGTGCCCGTCGAGTGGTGGACCTGGGCTGTGGGGATGGCGAACTGATTACCCAACTGCTTGATGAGCCCGGGATTGAAAAGATCCTCGGCATCGAGCTATCACCCCGCCGCTTGCTGCGGGCGCGTGAACGCTTGACGAGTACACAGGGACGCCTTGAACTGCGCCAGGGATCCATGCTCACCGAGCCCCATAGGCTGGATGGCTACGACTGTGCCATCCTGCTTGAGACCATCGAGCACCTGGATCCTCGCGAACTGTCACAACTGGAACAGGGTCTGTTTGCCCGGCTTGCCCCGGAGACGATCCTCATCTCCACCCCCAACGCCGACTACAATCCCCTGCTCGGTTTGACAGGCAGGCAGTTTCGCCATCCGGAACATCGCTTTGAATGGGGCCGTGCACGGTTTCTCCGCTGGGCGGAAGGGATAGCCGACCGCCATGGCTATGGGGTACAGCGGGTGGATGTGGGAGAGCTAGAGACAGGCTATGGTGCGCCCAGCCAGTTGGCGCACTTTTCCCGTCTCGGCAGCAAGGTGGATTGCCTCCATCGAGCGTAGGAGCGGCACCCCGCCGCGATAATCCCCTAACCGCCATGCATGGCCCGCGGCCAGGGCCGCTCCGACACGCTCAGCCGAGCCATCGTTCAAGGATCGGTGGCGAGGCAGAATCGCCGATTAGCGCAGGATAAGCAACGGCATCTGCGATTCCATGATCATCCGCGTGGTGGTGCTGCCGACGAAGAAGCGGCGCAGCAATGAGTGGCCGAAGGCCCCCATCGCCATCAGGTGGATATCATGCTCCTTGCGGTAGGCGCAGATCACCTCGGAGACATCCCCACTGCGGATCGCGGTGCTCACCTCGAAGCCCTGTTCGGCCAACTGTGCCTGCGCCTTGCCCACCTTGGCCTGATTGGCGCTGTCATCGTCACCCACCAGCAGGATGTGCGCGGGCAGCCCCTTGAGCAAGGGGCTGGCAGCCACCTTATCCACCACCTTTTGCGCCGTGGCGCTACCGTCGTAGGCGATCATAAAGCGCTTGGGTTCACGGTATTCCAGCGGCACAACCAGCAAGGGCGTTTTGAGGGTACGGATCAGGCTCTCCAGATGGCTGCCCACATGGCGTTCGACCATATCCCCCTCTTTACCCTGCTTGCCGAGGATCACTATCCGGGCATCCGCCTGCAGTTTATTCAGGCTTTCGGTGATGCCACCGTGGCGTAGCAGACGCTCGGCCTCCCCTACGCCCTGCGCCTTCACCCGCTCGAAGGCATCGGCGAGGATCACCTTGCCCTGCTCACGCAGCAGGCGGTTG
Source organism: Ectothiorhodospiraceae bacterium (assembly GCA_007125455.1). Taxonomy (GTDB): domain Bacteria; phylum Pseudomonadota; class Gammaproteobacteria; order Thiohalomonadales; family Thiohalomonadaceae; genus SLDE01. The sequence goes on along the minus strand of SLDE01000228.1, from coordinate 363 downwards.
CGCTGCTCCTCCAGCTCGACCATCTCATCAAGCAGTTGCTTGCGATTGCCGATGGTCAGGTTGCCGCTGTAGTCGGCCTCCTTGTCCGCATGGGGGGTGCGTGCCACATGCAGCAGCGCCAGGGGGGCGCCCAGACGCTGGCTGGCCCAGGCGGCGTGATCGCAGACCGACTCGGAGGAACGGGAGCCGTCGATGGCGGCGATAATCTTATTCATATGCTTATCTCCCAGGTACAGCCCTAGCAGGCTGTTGAAATTCTACTCATGCGGCGCGATAGTGCGTTAAAAAATGGCTCAAAATGCTCATTTACTACTTGTAAACTCCGCTTTTTCGCCATTTTTTGCCTTCTCTCGCACTCGCCTG
>SLDE01000259.1 GCA_007125455.1 Ectothiorhodospiraceae bacterium | reverse complement strand
AGCGCGGTGGCGGCGGCGTCCGCCAGCGCACCGTCGTGCGGGTGGATAACCGTCACCGAGGTCACCCCGACTACCGGCATACCGCTGCGCGGATCGAGGATATGGGAGTAGCGTACCCCCTGATCCTCCCGATAGCGCTCATAATTCCCCGAGGTGAAGATCGCTTCGTTGTCCGCCACATCCAGCCAGGCGTACAGGCGCTCACGCTCGCCTTGTGGGTGCTGGATGCCGATCCGCCAGGGGGTACCCGACTTGCTGCCGATGGCGCGTAGATCACCGCCGGCATTGACGATGGCGTTGTCTATCCCCAGTTCCCGCAGACGTTGGATGGCAACATCCACGGCATAGCCCTTGGCGTAGGCACCAAAGTCCAGTTGCACCGCCGGATTGTCGCTGCGCAGACGCTTCCCTGACAAGGTCAGGTCCATCATGCTTGGGGCCTGCTCCAGCCAGGCGGCGATCGCCTCACGCGACGGCGGCGGCCCTTCGGGACGACTGCTGCTCTGAAAGCCCCACAGATTCAACAGGCCACCGATCGCCGGGTTGAACAAGCCATCGCTGAGTTGATAAAGCTCGCTTGCATGGCCGATCAGTGGGATCAGTGAGGCGGGTACCTCGCCCTCCTCCCCGCGTGCCAGGGCCTGGTTTAGTTCGACCAAAGGGCCGGGATTCCACGGATGCCACTCCCGGTGCATGGTCTGAAAGTCGCGGGTGATGGTGGCCAGGGCCTGCTCACGCTGTTCCGCCTCCGCGTCCCAGACGCTGATATCCACCAAGGTGCCAAACACGAAGATCTGTGCACTTTGCAGGGGTTCATCTTCGGGAGCACCACCACAGGCGACCAACAGGGGCAACAGCAGCAACAACACAAAACGACGCATCATGACTCCTGTTCTGGCGCCAGGGGCAGGCGACCTGCCTTGAGCAGACGTTCGAACTCGGCAGCCGGTACCGGACGGCTATAGAAATAGCCCTGGCCGTAGTCACAGCCCTCGGCTTGCAGGAACTGCCCCTGCTCTGCCGTCTCCACCCCCTCGGCGACGATACGCAGTTGCAGGCTCTTGCCCAGCGCAATGATCGCGCGGGTGATGGCGGTATCGTTGCTGTCGTGGGGGATGTCCTGCACAAAGCTACGATCGATCTTGAGGGTGTGGATGGGGAATTTTTTCAGGTAGCTCAGCGAAGAGTAGCCGGTGCCGAAGTCGTCTACCGCCAGGCAGATCCCACGATCGCGCAGCCCTTCCAAGACATCGGTGGCCCGTTGGGGGTACTGCATAAGGACACTTTCGGTGATCTCCAACTGCAGTTGCGAGGCCGCCAGTCCGTACTCGTGCAGTACCGCCTCCGTGAGGGCCACCATGTCATCGCGCTGGATCTGCACCCCGGAGATATTGACCGCCATGTGCTGAAAGTCGGGATAGTCGCGTACCCATTGCGCGGTACTGCGACAGGCATCACGCAGCACCCACTCACCGATAGGGAGGATCAGACCATTGTCCTCGGCGATGGAGATAAACTTATCCGGCGGGACAAAGCCCAGTTCTGGATGGGTCCAGCGCAGCAGTGCCTCGGCGGCGAGGATGCGCCCATCACGCAGATCCACCTTGGGCTGATAAAAAAGCTCAAACTCCTTTCGTTCCAGGGCACGGCGCAGTCCGGCCTCCAGCTGTAGCCGCTCGGAGGCGTGTTCGGTCAGCTCGCGGGTGTAGAATTGCCAGGTATTACGCCCATGCTCCTTGGCACGGTACATCGCGGCATCGGCGTGCTTGATCAGGCTGGCCGCGTCGATGCCATCTTCAGGATAGATGCTGATCCCGATACTGGCACCGATAAAGAACTCCTTGTCACGGATATGCAGGGGTTGCGATACCGCTTCGATCACCTTATCCGCCACCGTCTCGGCGATCTCCGGTTCGGAGAAGTCCTCAATTAGGATGATAAACTCATCCCCCCCCTGGCGGGCCACGGTATCGTGCCCGCGCAGCAGCGTCTTGAGCCGTCGGGCCACCTCTTGCAAGACCTGGTCGCCGCTGGGGTGCCCCAGGGTGTCGTTGACATTCTTGAAGCGGTCGAGGTCGATAAACAGTACCGCCAACTCGGTCCCCTGACGGGCGGCGCGGTTGATCGCCTGCTTGAGTCGGTCATCCAGCAGGGTGCGGTTGGGCAGATCGGTGAGTGGATCATGGTTGGCCATGTGATCCAACTGCATCTGGGAGCGCTTGACCTGGCTGATGTCAGAGAAGACTGCCACATAGTTGGTGACCCGTCCGCTGTTGTCGCGCACCACGCTGATGGTCATCCATTCGGGGTAAACCTCGCCGCTTTTGCGACGGTTCCAGATCTCTCCTTGCCAGCGTCCGTTGGCCTTGAGCGAGCGCCACATACTCTCGTAGAAGGCAGTGTCCTGGCGTTCTGAGCGTCGGAAAGAGGTCTTTTTTCCCAGCGCCTCATCCTCGCTGTAACCACTGATCTCGCAGAAGGCCTTATTCACCGCGATGATACGGCTATTAAGATCGGTGACGATCACCCCATCGGCGGTGTTTTCAAACACCGTGGCAGACTGGCGCAGCCGGTTTTCCGCCAGCTTATGTTCGGTAATATCCCAGAAGATACAAAGGATACCGTCACAGCTACCATCGTCGTGACAGACCGGCACCTTGACCGAGTGGATCAAGAGCTGCTCATCACCGACTGAATAGGACTGCTCCTGCTCATCGATCTCCCGTGCCTGCATTACCCGCTTATCGTTCACCTGCATCTCGCGGGCGATCGCCTCGGGAAGGAGATCAAAATCACTTTTGCCGATGACCTGCTCCTGCTCCAGGCCCAAATCGCGGGCATAGCTACTGTTACAGGAGAGATAACGCAGCTCCTTGTCCTTGTAGTAGATCCGCTGCGGCAGGGTGTCGACCAGGGTCTGGTAGCGGCTGCGACTGTCCCGTAGCTCGCTCTCACGTTGCTGAATCGCACTGGACATATCGTTGAAGGCGCTGGAGAGCGAGGCCAACTCGTCATTGCCATGCGCCGGCAGTTGAACGTTGTAATCACCCCGTTTAAGGGTGTCGGCCGCCTCGTTCAGGGCCTGTAGTGGTCGAGAGACCATACGGTGGGTTAGCCACAGCGCCAGCGGCAGGATGGTGGCGGCAACCAGCAGCAGGATCAGCAGGATCAGGCGTCGGGCATCCGCGATGGCCTGTTGTAGTGACTCGGTGGGCATGGCCGCCACCCAGTGCGCATAGGCGCCGTCGTCCATGCGGATCCGCAGCGCAGCCAGGTGATAATCCGGGTATTCCAGGCGAGTATAAGGCAGTTTACCGGCGAAGTTACTGATCTGTACCACATCGGCCAACTCACCCTGCGCGATCCTCAGCTCGCCCAGGCGCAGGCCACTGCTGAATAACAGGGTGTTGCTGATCCCAGAGAGCAGCGAGAAACGCTCCACAAAGCGCTCATCCAGTACCCGACGGGAAACCAGATAGCCCACGGTGGTTCGGCTGCCATCGGGATAGTGGCGAAAGATCGGCACACTCGACTGGATTTGCAGGCCACTTTCATCCAGGCGCAGGGAGCGCTGCTGGCGTTCCTGCATCAGGGCCGGGCCCAGTTGGCGGCTTAGCCCGTCCGGTAGGGGGTGCTCCTGCCAGCGCTGTACCGCCGCATCATCGCTGAGCAGGTAGTGTGCCCGGCTCTGCTCGTAACTCAGGTGGCCGCTCAGTAGGGGGCGCACAAAACCGAGCAACTGGCCCTCGGCGTCATACGCCAAAATCTCGTCTGCACTGCCAGCCTCCACATCCTTGCTGAGTTCGGCCAACAGGATACGCTTTTCGGTATCGAAGATTAACGGCTGGTAGGCGTCGGCACGGGAGTAGCGGGCGAGCATGTTAATGCTGGCGATCACATCATCGCGCATGCTCAACCGGTGCAGTTGCTCTGCCAGAGTGCTCTCGGCATCACGAAGCTGCAGGCCCAGTTCAACAAAGACACGCTCGAAGTTGCGGCTGGCCTCTTCCTGGTAAAGCCGCGAGACCATATTGCCCAACAACAGTGTGGCCAGCAGCAGGATCAGCGCCATGGTGCCGACCAGTAGAATGGTCAGCTTGCCTTTAATGGAGTGTATCGGATTCATCACGGCTAGAAGATGGGCTCGACATCGTGGATATTGTCGATGTCCACCAGCTGAGAGGGCACCTCCATGTGGGTTGGGATGTCTTCACCATCGGCGAGTCGGATAATCAGTTCCGCCGCTTCTTCGGCACTGGTGGGATAGGTGAAGCTAGCCAACTGGGTACCCGCGAGGATCGCCTCGCGGGCCTCGCCGATGTAGTCTATTCCCACCGTTGGCACACTGGCCGGATCGATCCCTTGGACCTGCATCGCCAGGCGTGCACCGCTGGCCATGCTGTCGCTTTGGGCATAGATGGCATCAAAGGCCAAACCTTCGCGATAGACCTCTTCCATCGCCCGTATCGCCTCATTGCGCAGGTAGTTGGCAACCCGAATCCCAGCGATTTGCATCTGTGGGTACTCCTGCGCCAGCGTATCGATAAAGGCATCGGTGCGCTGTTGGGTGGTGGTGGCACCGGGCACCCCTTGCAGGATCAGCACCCGGCCCTGACCATCCAGGTGTTCGCCCAGGTAGCGGGCTGCCTGACGGGCAATGGCCGCATCATTGGGGGAGATGAAACTGGTGTAATCCTCACTCTCGATCTGACGGGTCAGCAGGATCACCGCTATCCCCTGCTGATAGGCCTGACGAACGACGGGGGTCATTGCCACACTGTCACGCGGGCTGGTGACCAGTACATCGACACCACGGTGGATGAGATCCTCAATATCCCGGATCTGCCGCGCGGTGCTGCCACCGGCATCGGTATAGATGAAACGGATCCGCTCATCGCCCTCCAGTTCACGCTGCAGCACCCGCACCTGGGCCTGGCGCCAGTCATTGGCCAGGTGGTCCTGGGCAAAGCCCACCAACAGCTCACCTTCAGCCGCTTGCGCTACGGCGGCAACGCTCAGCAAGAGCAGCAACAAAAGGCGGTTGAAAGGTCGTGGCATGAAGATTGGTCACTGCACATAGGTAATGGTTGACTAGACTACCCTTTGGCACCGCTGGGATCAATCTGATGCGCCACCAAGGCAAGAACATTATAGTGGAAAAACATCCCGGCTGTAGTCCATGCACTTGTCTGCCCCGGTGGATAATGCTTGAATCACCCAACAGCATAGGGAGACAGCATGAATATCCACTACCTGCAACACGTGCCCTTCGAAGGGCTGGGCAGCATCGAAAACTGGGCCATCACCCACGGCCACCAACTGACCCAAACTCGCCTCTATGCCGGTGACCCCCTGCCGCCGCTGGAGCGCTTCGACCTGCTGGTGATCATGGGGGGACCGATGAGCATCCACGATGAGGCCGAGCACGTCTGGCTGAAGGCAGAGAAGTGGTTCGTAAACCAGGCGATCGAGGCGGGCAAGCCGATCCTGGGGATCTGCCTGGGGGCGCAGTTGCTGGCGGAGGCGCTGGGTGCCACGGTGACAGCGATGGCGCAACGCGAGATCGGCTGGTATCCGCTAGAGTTGAACCGCGAGTTTGCCGACTCCAACCTTGGCCAGCGGCTGACACCGAGCATCACACCGCTGCACTGGCACGGCGAGCATTTTAGCCTGCCCGATGGGGCCCAATCCATCGGTGCCAGTGCCGCCTGTGCCCAGCAGGGCTTTATCTGGCAGGATCGCCTGATCGGCTTACAATTCCATCTGGAGGCCACCCGCCTGAGCACCGAGGCACTGATCGAAAACTGCGCCGATGAGTTGGATGGCAGTCCCTGGGTACAGGATGCGCAGGCCATCCTGGATGACGAGGGACGCTTCATCGATGCCAACCGGCTGATGCGCATCATCCTCGATCACCTGCAGTCCATTGCTGGCAAATAATTGACGCACGCCTTTCCTCCCCCTCCCCTGCCCCTGTATCATAGGCGCCCATCAGGGGCGCCGACGCTGCCCACCACCTTCATCCAGATCCAGGAGTCACCATGGAATTGAGCGAACTGACCGCCATCTCCCCCATCGACGGGCGCTATGCCGGCAAGACCAGCGAGTTGCGGCCCATCTTTAGTGAGTTCGGACTGATCCATTATCGGGTGCTGGTGGAGGTGCGCTGGTTGCAGCGGCTCGCCGCCGAACCAAGCATCGGCGAGGTGCCAGCACTGAGCGAACACGCCAGCCACCTGCTCGATCAGATCGTCGAAAAGTTCTCCGTAGAAGATGCCCAGCGGGTCAAAAACATTGAGCGCACCACCAACCACGACGTTAAGGCGGTGGAATACTTCCTCAAGGAGAAGATCCAGGGCAACGACGAGTTGGCGGCGATCAGCGAGTTCATCCACTTTGCCTGCACCTCGGAAGACATCAACAACCTGGCCTATGGGATGATGCTGCTGGTCGCGCGTACTCAGGTCGTGCTGCCGGCCATGGATGAGCTGATCGACGCGATTCGTGAACTGGCCCACCGCTACGCCGAGGTGCCGATGCTCTCGCGCACCCACGGCCAGACCGCCTCCCCCACCACCCTGGGCAAGGAGATGGCCAACGTGGCGGCGCGCCTGATCCGCCAGCGCGAGCAACTCAAGGGCGTGCCCATGCTAGGCAAGATCAACGGTGCGGTGGGCAATTACAACGCCCACCTGAGTGCCTACCCCGAACTGGACTGGCAGACCCTGGCCCAGGACTTTGTCACCTCACTGGGGCTGGAGTGGAACCCCTACACCACCCAGATCGAACCGCACGACTACGTGGCGGAGTTCTTCGACACCCTGGCACGCTTCAACACCATCCTGATCGACTTTGACCGCGACATCTGGGCCTACATCTCCAACGGCTACTTCCGGCAGCGTACCATTGAGGGCGAGGTGGGCTCCTCCACCATGCCGCACAAGGTCAACCCCATCGATTTTGAGAACTCTGAAGGCAACCTGGGGCTGGCCAACGCGATCTTCGGCCACCTCGCCGCCAAGCTGCCGATCTCCCGCTGGCAGCGCGACCTGACCGACTCCACCGTGTTGCGTAATCTGGGTGTCGGGGTGGGCTATGCGCTGATCGCCTACCAATCGACCCTGCGCGGGATCAGCAAGCTAGAGGTCAACGAGGCGATGCTGCAGGCGGATCTGGACAGTAACTGGGAGGTACTGGCCGAGCCGGTGCAAACCGTGATGCGCCGTTACGGTATCGAGCAGCCTTATGAAAAGCTCAAGGCCCTCACTCGCGGCAAGCGCATCGACGGCCCCGCCCTGGCCGCCTTCATCGACAGCCTGGAGCTGCCGGAGCCGGTCAAGGCCGAACTCAAGGCGCTCACCCCGGCCAGCTATATCGGCAACGCCATCGCCCAGGCGCAGGCGATCTAAGCCGGTGTATGATCACCCACTCCCCCTACTCGGCGGCCTCAGTGCCGCCGAATTTCTGCGTGACTACTGGCAAAAGCGCCCCTTGCTGGTACGTGCGGCACTGCCGGACTTCCCCTGCCCGATCAGCCCGGAGGAACTCGCGGGGCTGGCCTGTGAGGACGAGGTGGAGTCACGCCTGATCGTCCAGCAACCCGACCAACAGCCTCCCTGGCAGGTGCGCCATGGCCCCTTCAGCGAGGCGGACTTCCTCGCCCTGCCCGAGCGCCAGTGGACCGTGTTGGTACAGGAGATCAACAAACACGTCCCCGACTTTGCCCTGTTGCAGCAGCGCTTCGACTTCATCCCCAACTGGCGCCTGGACGATGTGATGGTCAGCTACGCGGCGGATCAGGGTGGGGTTGGCCCCCATGCAGACAACTACGATGTGTTCCTGATCCAGGGGGCCGGACGACGGCGCTGGCAACTGAGTGAGCAGGATGCCGGGCCCGATCGGCTGATCCCTGGGCTACCGCTACGGGTGCTGGCCGACTTTCAACCGCAGCAGGAATACATCCTGGAGGCGGGTGACATGCTCTACCTGCCCCCCGGCGTGGTGCACGACGGGGTGGCGCTGGGCGATAGCACCACCATCTCGGTAGGTTTTCGTGCCCCCAACCAGGTGGAACTGCTTAGCGCCTATCTGGCCGACTGCCTGGCCAGTATGGACGGCGAACGCTTCTATGAAGACCCGGACCTTGCACCCCAGAGCAATCCCGGTGCGATCACTCCCGCCGCGCTGAACAAGGTAGCGACGATCATCCGCTCACTGCCGTTGGATGATGCACGGATCAGCGAGTGGTTTGGTAGCTTCATCACCGATGTGCGCCCCGGCCACTACCTGCCAGAACCCGAAGCCCCCCTGGATGCCCCAGGCTTTGCTGCCCAGTTACAGCAACATGGCGAGTTGTGGCGCAGCGAATACGCCCGCTTTGCCTATATCGAGCAGGCGGGGGGAAGAAGGCAACTCTTTGTTGCTGGAGAGGTCTATCCATTAGAAGGTGCCTTGGTTCAGGCTGCGCCACTGCTCTGTGGCCAGCGTCGCTTTAGCGCCGCTGAGATCGAACAGGCCCTGGCCTGGCCCGGCATGATGGCGCTGCTGCTCTCCCTCCACCAACTGGGGGCGATCTACTTTCCAAGCCCCTGAACTTTGCGAAGTGGACCACACAAGGGCTAAGCTTGCAGGGAAACAACCAACGGGAGTCAGATATGGATTTAAGCGGCTACATCCTGGGTGAGAGCGAGGGCAATATCGAGCTGGGCAGTGCCGGGGACGGCCATGACGTGGCGCTGGCACTGTTCGAGCAGGCCCGCCGCGAGGTACTCATCGCCAGCTACGATCTGGAGTCCGCCATCCTGGACCACGAAGACGTGGTGGATGCCCTCTCCCGCTTGGCCCGTGGCCATCGCCTAAGTGAGGTGCGCATCCTGCTGCAAAGCCCGGACAGGGCGCTGCGCCACGGCCACCGCCTGGTAACGCTGGCACAACGGCTTAGCAGCCACATCAAGATCCACCGTCCTGGCGAGGAGCACAAGGGTTTGGCGGAGGCCTTCATCGTGGTCGATGGCATCGGTTACATCAAACGCCAGCAAGCGGATCGCTTCGAGGGGATCGCCAGCTTCAAGGCCCCCATCGAGGCACGTGACCTACGTGCCGCATTCAATACCATGTGGGAGCGTTCCGAGCCAGAGATCCAGCTCAGGCGGATGCAGCTGTGAAACGCCTTATTCCACTCGCTCTGCTGCTGTTGTGCTGGTTTGCCCCGCTGCAGGCCGATGCGATCCGCATCATCGATCTGCAGCACCGCAGCGCCGAAGAGATCATCCCCCTGCTGCGCCCCATGCTCGAACCCGGGGTCGGCTTGAGCGGCAGCGGTTATACCCTGATCGTGCGCGCCGGTGAGGACGATCTGGCCCAGTTGGACTATCTGCTGGAACGCCTGGATCAGGCACGCAGACAGCTACTGATCACCGTGCGCCAGGGACGTGACCTGCAACGCTCCGAACGGGGTCTCCACATCGAGGGAGAGATCGAACGTCCCCGTACCCGCGTCTACAGCACCCGGCGTCGCGCCGATGATGGCCACAGCCAGCAACTGCGCATCAGCGAAGGCGAATGGGCAATGATCCGCAGCGGCCAGGCGGTGCCCCAGGTGATCCAGCGTGAACAGCACGGGCCCGGTGGCCTCAGCCGCGAGCGCAGTATCGAGTACCGCGATGTGGATAGCGGTTTTGAGGTGCGCCCCATGGTCAGCGGGGAGCAGGTCTCTCTGGACATCCGCCCCCACAGTGCGCGCATGGCCCCTGGTGGCGCCGGGGTCATTGAACAGCAAAGCGTCGTCACCCGTGTCAGCGGTCGCCTCGGTGAGTGGATTGAATTGGCCGGGGCCGAACAGGCCGAGCGCCGGGATGAACGTGGCACCGTCTACTCTACCCGGCAGCGTCAACGTACGGTGCAGGATGTATGGGTCAAGGTGGAAGAGCTGGAGTGATTTAACACTTAAGATCAATGTATTAAAGAGCATAGTTAAACCAGTTTTTCGCATTTTGTCCTTATCCGTCTGCACACATTCTTAGTAGCTCAAGCAGGTCCATATTCGTCATGTCGATTCATTACCGTATTATCCCCAGCGCCCCTGAGGCCCATCTATTCACTGTCAGCCTGCACGTTGAGCAACCGGATCCCGCCGGGCAGTGTTTCTTCCTGCCGGCCTGGATCCCCGGCAGCTACATGATCCGCGACTTTGCCAAGAACATCGTCACCATCCAGGCCCGTTGCCACGATGAGGCGATCGCACTGAACAAATTGGACAAGCAGCGTTGGCAGGCGATCCCCTGTGACGGGCCGCTGGAGCTGGAATACACTGTCTACGCCTGGGATCTCTCGGTACGCGGTGCCCACCTGGATCAACAGCACGGCTACTTCAACGGCAGCAGTGTCTTTCTCGCGGTGGAGGGCCAGGAGGAACAGCCCTGTGAGCTGACCATCCAGCCCCCTGCCGGGGATGACTACCAGGCCTGGCGGCTGGCCAGCAGCTATACCCCAGTGGCGGCCGAGCCCTGGGGTTTTGGCCGCTTTCAGGCCGCCGACTACGAGGAGTTGATCGACCATCCGGTGGAGATGGGGTGCTTTACCCTGCTGGAATTCGAGGCCGCCGGGATCCCCCACGCCATCGCCATCACCGGGCGCCACTACGCCGATGGGGAGCGTCTCAAGCGCGATCTCCAACAGATCTGTGAACACCAGATCGCCCTGTTTGGCGAGGCCCCCATGGCGCGCTATCTGTTCCAGGTGATGGTGGTGGATGATGGTTACGGCGGGCTGGAGCACCGCAGCTCCACCAGCCTGCTGTGCAGCCGAGGCGATCTACCCGTGCCAGGGGATGAGGGGATCAGCGACAGCTACCGCAGCTTTCTTGGCCTGTGTAGCCACGAGTATTTTCACAGTTGGCAGGTCAAGCGCATCAAGCCCCGGGAGTTTCTTCCCTACCAACTGGCCAGCGAGAGCCATACCCGCCTGCTGTGGGTCTTCGAGGGCTTTACCGCCTACTACGACGACCTGACCCTGGTGCGCTGTGGCTTGATCAGCCCCGACAGCTATCGGGAGTTGTTGGGCCAGGTGATCACCCGGGTACAACGCCATAGTGGCCGTTTCAAACAGAGCCTGGCCGAGTCCAGCTTCGATGCCTGGACCAAGTTCTACAAACAGGACGAAAACGGCCCCAACGCCATCGTCAGCTACTATACCAAGGGCAGTCTGGTGGCCCTGCTCATCGACCTGCAGATCCGCGTACACAGTGCCGGACAACGCTCACTGGATGATGTGATGCGCCGCCTGTGGCAGGAGCATGGCAAGCCGGGGATCGGCGTCAGCGAGTCCGGGATCGAGGCGCTATGCAGTGAGGTGGCCGGAGTTGACCTGAGCGACTTCTTCCGCAGCGCCGTGTGGGGCTGTGACGAGCTGCCACTGGCCCAGTGGCTGGCACAGGTGGGCCACTCCTTGCAGGTACGCCAGGCGCAAAGCAATAGCGACAAGGGCGGTAAGCCGGGCAATCCCCCCAGCCTGGCCCCGTTGGCGCTGGGGGTGCGCTATGGGGCGGCAGCCCACGGGGTGAAATTGATGAACGTCTTCGATGCCGGCCCGGCGCAACGGGCCGGGCTCTCCGCCGGGGATGTGATCATCGCGGTGGACGGCCTGCGCGCCAGCCAGGAAAATATCGAGACCCTACTCAGCTGGCAGCGCGGCAAGGCAGGCGTCGAAATACACGCCTTCCGCCGCGATGAACTGTTCAGTGTTCAGGTTGCCGTAGAAGCGGCACCGCAGGATACCTGCTACCTGGTGCCCGACCCGTGCGATGCGATGGCCCAGCAACGGGGATTGGAGTGGTTGGGAGGGCCCCAGCGAAAAGGCTAGGCAGCCCATCCATGGAGCCTGCCCATCAAGCCCGCACGCGCGGCTCAAACTCGCTCCTGGCGAGTTTGTGCGTCTCTTGGCAAGGGCACGCCATTCCTCCGGCTCTGGCATCCTGCTTCGCACTACCTCCTGCATCCATGCAGTCGTGCAAGACGCGCCTTGCAGCTAACGGCTTCTCGTCACGCTGACATGTGTCATTTATTCAAGACACTACACTAGCTTCTGCGCTTATCCCAGAATTGCGCGGCCAGCACCTCAAGGTCCTCGGCCATCGCGTTCATCTCCCCAGCGGCGGACTCGGTATCACGGGCATCCTGCATGGTGTGCTCGGCGATATCACGGATGGTCATCACGCTGCGGTTGATCTCCTCGGCGACCGAACTTTGTTCCTCCACGGCGGTGGCGATCTGGGCGCTCATGTCGTTGATGGTGGCCACTGCCTCGGCGATGGCCTCCAGTGAGGCCACCGCATTACTGGCCTTGGTCACCCCATCGGCCGCCTGATGGCGTCCGCGCTCCATCACCTCGACCGCGCTCTTGGAACCATGGCGGATCTTCTCGATCATGGCCTTGATCTCGTCGGTGGCATCGTGGGTGCGCCCGGCCAGGGTGCGCACTTCATCGGCAACCACCGCGAAACCACGCCCCTGCTCCCCGGCACGGGCCGCCTCGATGGCGGCATTGAGTGCCAACAGGTTGGTCTGCTCAGAGATCCCTTGAATAACGTCCACTATCTTGGTGATTTCGCTACTGTCCTGCTCCAGCTTGCCGATCACATTTGCGGCCTGTTCCACCTCGTCGGCGAGCGACTTGATGCTGCTCATCGCCTCGTTGACCACCCTCTTGCCCGCGCTGGCTTCATCGCTGGCGGTATGGGCGGCGGAGGCCGTCTGCTGGGCATTGCCTGCCACCTCCTGGACACTGGCCGACATCTGGTTAACCGCGGTGGCAACCTGATCGGTCTCTGAGAACTGCCGCTCCACCCCTTCGCTAGTCCCTTTGAGAGCAGTGATCATCCGACCGGCGTTAGTGGTGAGCTGGCGGGCAGAGTCTGCGATACGCCCGATGATGCCACCGGTCTCTGACTCCAGGGTGCGTATGGCCAGCAGCAACTGGCCGATCTCATCCTGGCGTCCGGTGAATACGTGACGGGCAATGGGGTTGTCGTTGATCTGTTGGGCCTTGTGGACCACCTGGCGCAGTGGCGCGAGGAGCATGGCCAGGCTCACGGCGGAGAGTACCGTGCCCAGCACGAAGACCATCGCGGCCGTGGTCCAGGGCATGCTGAACAAGAATACCCCTGCCAGCAGTGGTAACAGCCAGGCAATGCCATTGCCCAACAGGAGGCGGGGTAGCAGGCCCATGCTCCGTCCCAGGCTGCGCGGCTTCTTTCCCTCCAGCAGGGCGGCATAGAGGCGGCTGGCGCGCTCCACATCCTCACTGGCCGGTTTACTGCGTATCGATTGGTATTCGACGGTGCTACCGTCTTTGACGATGGGGGTCACATAGGCGTTAACCCAGTAGTGATCGCCGTTCTTGCAACGATTTTTGACCATCCCCAGCCAGGAGTCCCCTCTTTTGACCGTGCTCCACAGGTCGGCGAAGGCCTCGGGCGGCATCTCTGGGTGGCGGACGATGTTGTGATTCTTGCGCAGCAACTCGTCACGTTCAAAGCCACTGATCTGCACAAAGTCGTCGTTAATGTAGCTAATCGCGCCCTTGAGATCCGTGGTCGAGAGAATATTCGCCTGGGCAGAAAATTTCTGCTCGACACCGGTGATCGGGAAATTCTTTTT
>SLDE01000099.1 GCA_007125455.1 Ectothiorhodospiraceae bacterium | reverse complement strand
TCCTGCTGCATGGCTGGCGGGTGCTGTTCGAGCGCCTGGCGCCCCTGTTCGACCCCTTTTCTATCGGTCTGTTGCAACTGATCGCCGGGGCCCTGTTGGCCGCTGTTGCATTACATACCATCCACCGTCCGGCGCGGGAGGTGGTGTTTCGTCCCCCACGGCGGATCAGCCCGTGGGCGGTGTTTGTGTTGGGGACGGTGATCGGCCTGCTCTACGCCCCCACCGATCCGCGCCACAATATGGCCATCAGCCTGATCGTGTTACACGCCGATACCCTTGCAACTCAACTGCCCTGGCTGCTGTGGTACAACCTGTTTTACATCCTGCCGCTGTGTGGGATGGTGTTACTGCGGGTGTTGTGGCCAGAGCGCAGCCAGAGCCTGTTTGGTTGGTTGAGCGGGAAGATTAGCCACTTTGCCCATCGTACCTTGCCTTATTTGATCGTGGTCAGTGGGGTGATCCTGATGCTGTTGGGCGGGTGGCGGTTGAGCGGGCTGGTTAACTAGCAGGCTGTTGTTGTCTACTCATGCGGCGCGATAGGGCGTTACAACGCCCATCCATGGGCTTTGCCCTGACAACGGGCCAGCCTGCGGCTGTTCCATTTTGCTACTACGGACATCCTGTCCTTCGTGCCTCGCACCCGCCTTCGGCGGTGACGTTTTGCTCCAGGCAAAACGTTCCCGGCAAAATGCTCGCCCGATTTTGCCTTCTCTCGCACTCGCCTGAGCGACAACAACAGCCTGCTAGGGGGGGGCGGGAAATGCGTGGCGAGCGCCTCAATCTTCCAGTGCCGCGACGATCCCTTCGATCAAACACTGCTGCTGTTGCTCGTCGCCAAGGGGCTGGCCCTGGCTATTGGTGATGAAGAAGATATCCTCCACCCGTTCACCAAAGGTGGCGATCTTGGCGGTCTTTAGTTGCACCCCGCAGCCAGCCAGGGCGCGGGCGATGCAGGAGAGCAGGCCGGGGCGATCGGAGGTGATCACCTCCATGATGGTATGTTCCTGATTGGGGTCTTCGTGGAACAGTACCCGGGTCTTGATGTTGAAGTGCTTGAGCTGACGTGCCATCTGGCGTTGCACCTGCCGTGGGGTCTCTTCCGGGTGGCTGAGCAGGTGCTGTAACTGGCGACGGATCTCTTCCAGGCGGTACTTTCCCTGGATGGGCTGGCCATTGCCTTCCAGTACGATGTAGGTGTCCAGGGTGTAGTTGTCGAGGGAGGGTATGATGCGTGCCGCGACGATGTTCAGGCCCAGCTGATCGAGCAGGGTGGTACTGGTGGTGAACTGGTGCAGGCGGATCGGGGTATAGAGGAAGATCTCGGTGCCGCCCCGTTCGGTGATCTGGCGTAACTGCACCAGCGGTTCGTCGCCTTCATGCTGGAGGATCCCCTGGGTGTGCCAGGCGATCTCGGCACCGTTGTAGCGCAGAAAGTATTCCTGATTGATACGTTGCCACAGGGCGCGCACTGCCTGTTCCGGTATCCGTTGTAGCGAGAGCAGGCGCAGCGCATCCGCCATGTGTTCGGCGATCAGCTCGCCTTCGGCAACCGGATTGGACAGGCCGCGTCGCAGCGCCTTGTGGGTACTGTGGTAGAGCTCGGCCAGCAGGGCGTCCTTCCAGCTGTTCCAGACATTGGGGCTGGTGGCACGGATGTCGGCCACGGTGAGCAGGTAGAGGTAGTTGAGGTACACCTGGCTACCTACCTGGCTGGCAAAGGCGTTGATGACGTCCGGATCGGAGATGTCTTTGCGCTGGGCGGTGGTGGACATCAGCAGATGGTGGCGGATCAACCAGTTGACCAGGTGGGTATCGTAGTCGCTCAGGTCGTGGCGGCGGCAAAAGGCCTCGGCATCCACCGCGCCCAGTTCGGAGTGATCGCCGCCGCGTCCTTTGGCGATGTCGTGAAACAGCCCGGCGATATACAGCAACTCCGGCTTGGGCAGCTGCTCGCTGATGCGGCTGCACAGGGGGAACTCGTGGTGAAATTCCGGCACCGTAAAGCGGCGCAGGTTGCGCACCACAAACAGGGTATGTTCGTCTACGGTATATACATGAAACAGGTCGTGCTGCATCTGCCCGACCACCTGACCAAACTCGGGCAGGTAGGCGGCCAGGATCCCGTAGCGATTCATCCGGCGCAGTTCGTGGGTGATCCCCTGGGGTTGACGCAGCAGCTCCATGAACAGGCTGCGACAACGCAGGTCGCGGCGGAAGCTTTCGTCTATGAGGTGGCGGTGCTGGCGCAACAGGCGGATGGTGCCAGCGCGTACACCACGCAGGCGTGGCTGTTGCGCCATGATCAGAAACAGCTCTAGCAGGGCGAAGGGACTGCGCTTGAACACCTGTGCATCGGTGACCTCGATAAAGCCGTGGCGTGACTGAAAGCGGCTGTTGATCGGCTGTGGTTCGGGGCGCTCGTCGGTGTAGAGGATCTCCTCCTGAAAGAGTTGCAGCAGCATCTCGTTGAGTCGCCCCAACTCCAGGATGGTGCGGTAGTAGTCCTTCATGAAGTGCTCCACCGCCAGGCGCGAATCCCGGTCGCGATAGCCAAATTGCTGGGCCAGTTTGCGCTGGTGGTCGAACAGCAGGCGATCTTCCCGTCGCCCGGCGATTAGGTGTAGCCCGTAGCGGACCCGCCAGAGGAACTCCTGGCCCCGTTGCAGCTCCTGGTACTCCGCCTGATTGAGAAAGCCGTGACTGAGCAGGTCAGCGAGGGTCTCGGCACCAAAGTGGCGCTTGGCCACCCAGCCGATAGTCTGGATGTCACGCAGTCCCCCCGGCCCCTCCTTGATGTTGGGTTCCAGGTTGAAGGCGGTATCGTGAAACTTGCGGTGGCGGGCGATTTGTTCGTTCCACTTGGCCTGAAAGAAGTCGCGGCCAGGCCAAATATGGCGCTGACTGGTCTGTTCGCGCATCTGCTCGAACAGCTCAGCGGGGCCGTGCAACAGGCGCGCCTCCATCAGGTTTGTGACGACGGTGATGTCGGCGCGGCCCTGTTCCACGCAGTCTTGCAGGGTGCGTACGCTGTGCCCCACCTCCAGCCCGATATCCCACAGGAACAGCAAAAAGGCCTCCAGCTCGGCACCGGCCTGGCCCAGTGTCTCCTCGCTGGCGAGGATCATTAGGTCGATATCTGAGTGGGGGTGGAGTTCACCACGCCCGTAGCCGCCCACCGCGATTAAGGCGATCCGCGCACGCCGCTCGCTATCGCCCAGTTTGAGCGTCCAGGCCTGTTGCAGGATTTGGTCGATGAAGGCGGCGTGGTGGCTGACCAGGCTACTGACCTGCTCCCCCTCAAGAAAACGGTATTCCAGCGCATTGCGGGCATGCGCCAGCGCCTCGCGAAAGAGTTTGAGGGGCTGGCTGCTGCTCTTGAGGGCGGCCGCGAAGTGCGGCGGATCGAATAGTGGGGTGGGGGGCATGGGGGCCTTTGCTTTAGAAGTTCTCGTCCTTGCGCCGGGTCAATACCTCGCAGCCTTCGGGGGTCACCAGCAGGGTGTGTTCCCACTGGGCGGAGAGGCTGCGGTCCTTGGTGATCACGGTCCAGCCATCGCGCATCAGGGTGACGTTGCGTTTACCGGCGTTGACCATCGGCTCGATGGTGAAGGTCATGCCCGCTTCAAGCGTCAGGCCGGTGCCGGGGCTGCCATAGTGCAGCACCTGGGGATCCTCATGGAACTCCTTGCCGATGCCGTGGCCGCAGTATTCACGCACGATGGTGAAGTTATGCGATTCGGCATGGCGCTGGATGGCGTGGCCGAGATCCCCCAGGGTGATGCCAGGGCGGACCATCTCGATCCCGCGCAGCAGGCACTCATGGGCCACCTCGGTGAGGCGACGCGCCTTGACCGAGGGCTCGCCGATAAAGAACATTTGGCTGGTATCGCCATGGTAGCCATCCTTGATCACGGTGATATCCAGGTTGAGTATGTCGCCCTTTTTCAGGCGCTTGTCGCCGGGGATGCCGTGGCAGACCACATGGTTGACCGAGGCGCAGATCGACTTGGGGAAACCGTGGTAGTTGAGCGGGGCAGGGATCGCCCCTTGTTCGTTGACGATATACTCGTGGCAGATCCGGTTTAACTCGTCGGTCGTGATGCCGGGCTGCACATGGGGGGCGATCATCTCCAGTACTTCGGCTGCAAGACGACCGGCAACCCGCATTTTTTCAATCTCCTGCGGGGTTTTGATCTTGACGCTCATCGAAAAGGGATTCCTCCTGGGACCGGGTAGCCCTGTGCATCAGCTACCGGTTTTGGCTGGTTGGCTTGGCCCTATAATGGCGTCATAAGCGTTGTTGAGCAAGGGCGCTTGTGGTATAAAGTGCGGCTTTCCGGTCTTTAATGTCCGGGAAGACCCTGGGGATCTTGCGGGAATGGTCCGGCAAGTCCCTGACCGAATGTTTTATGAATTCGGGCGATAATCGCGCAGGATATTGATTGTTCAGTGCATTTTCTGAAGGCGTGGTGTAGTCATGTCCATGGATGGACGGTGTTTGGCGGGAGGCAGGATGCCGGTAGCCATATTCATACACCCAACCGAAGGAAATCTGCTGGGCAGTCAAGAGGCCAGCGGGGTGCGCGCGTAATTTATGAAATATTCGGTCTCAATCCCAGCATGTGCCAAACGGGACTGTCCGGGTGCCTGTCGCTTGATAGAACAGGTTGGCCAGCCCGGTGCATGTGAGGAACAACCCAAATCAGGAGCTTATTAACATGTCTAGCGTTACCATGCGTCAAATGCTGGAGGCCGGTGTTCACTTTGGCCACCAGACCCGTTACTGGAATCCCAAGATGTCGCCGTTCATCTTCGGTGATCGTAACAAGATCCACATCATCAATCTGGAAAAGACCCTTCCGCTGTACAACGATGCGATGAATTTCGTTTCCAAGCTGGCCTCCAAAAAGGGTAGTGTCATGTTCGTTGGCACCAAGCGCCAGGCACGTGACATCGTGCGCGAAGAGGCCGAGCGTTGTGGTATGCCCTATGTGAACCATCGCTGGTTGGGCGGCATGCTGACCAACTACAAGACCGTCAAGCAGTCCATCAAGCGCCTGAAAGAGCTTGAGGCGATGGATCAGGATGGTTCACTGGATCGTCTGACCAAGAAAGAGGCGCTGATGCGCCGTCGTGAGATGGAAAAGCTGGATCGCAGCATGGGCGGGATCAAGGACATGGGCGGCTTGCCCGATGCGATGTTCGTGGTTGACGTTGGTCACGAAGACATTGCGGTCAAAGAGGCCAACAAGCTGGGGATCCCGGTGATCGCCGTGGTCGATACCAACGGTAGCCCGGCCGGGGTGGACTACATGATCCCCGGTAACGACGATGCCATTCGTGCCATCACCCTCTATGTAGAAGGTGTGGCCAACGCGGTACTCGAAGGCAAGGCCTCCTCTTCCGTCGGTGGCAATGCCGGAGACGAGTTCGTCGAGCTGGCCGAGGGTGCAGCAGAAGAGCAGGCGGCAGGCTAAGGCCTGAGCTGCTTGAAACAAAAAAGGGGGCGTGGCCCCCTTTTTTGAAACAGTTTTCTGCCCGAGGCAGGGCTTCGGGCGCAGTAATCGAATGAATTGCAAAGAGGAATGATCGACGATGTCTATTACCGCAGCAATGGTTAAGGATCTGCGCGAGCGCACTGGCGCCGGCATGATGGAGTGCAAAAAGGCCCTGGTTGAGACCAACGGTGATATCGAAACGGCCATCGAACATATGCGTAAGACCGGTCTGGCCAAGGCCGACAAGAAGGCGGGGCGCACCGCCGCTGAGGGCCTGATCGCCATGGCAGCCAGTGACGACAACAAACAGGTCGCCATCGTTGAAGTCAACTGCGAAACCGACTTCGTTGCCAAGGGCGATGAGTTTCCTGCTTTCTGTGATGCCGTTGCCAAGCTGGCGCTGGCACAGCAGACCACCGATGTGGACACCCTGCTTGCTTGCCAGATGGAAAGTGGCAGCACCGTGGCCGATACCCTCAAGGCGCTGATCGCCAAGATCGGTGAAAACATGACCGTGCGCCGTATTGCGCTGGTTGCCGCCGATCTGGTCGCTAGCTACTCCCACGGTAGCCGCATCGGTGTGGTTGTTGGTATGGAAGGTGGCAGTGCCGAACTGGGTCGCGATATCGCCATGCACATCGCCGCCACTAACCCGCAGGCGATCTCCGAGGCCGATATCTCCCAGGAACTGATCGAAAAGGAGAAGGAGATCTTCACCGCCCAGGCGCTGGAGTCGGGTAAGCCTGCCGAGATCGTGGAAAAGATGATCGGCGGTCGGATCAAGAAGTTCCTCCAGGAAGTGACCCTGGTCGGTCAGCCCTTCGTCAAAGACCCTGACACCACCGTTGAGAAGCTGCTCAAGGATGCCGGTGCCAAGGTTGTCTCTTTCACCCGCTTTGAAGTAGGCGAGGGGATCGAGAAGAAGCAGGAGAACTTTGCGGAAGAGGTGATGGCCCAGGTAAAGGGTAGCTAAGCCATGAACGCTGCCGATGGCTCACTAAGGTACAAACGGATCCTGCTCAAGCTCAGCGGCGAAGCGCTGATGGGCGAGGGGGAGTTTGGTATCGACCCGGCGGTCGTGCAGCGTATCTCGGCAGAGATCGTCCAGGCCGTTGACGCTGGCGTCGAGGTCGGTCTGGTGATTGGTGGTGGCAATATCTTCCGTGGTGTCAGCCTTTCCGCTGGCGGGATGGAACGTGCCACTGCCGATCATATGGGCATGCTCGCTACGGTGATCAATGCCCTGTCGGTGCAGGATGGCCTGGAGAAGGCCGGTGCAACGGCAAGGGTGATGTCGGCCCTGCCGATCCATCAGGTCTGCGAAGACTATGCCCGTCGCCGTGCCATTCGTCACCTGGAAAAGGGGCGCGTGGTGATGCTTGCCGCCGGTACCGGCAACCCCTTCTTTACCACCGATTCGGCCGCCACCTTGCGTGGCATTGAGATCAATGCCGATTTGGTACTCAAGGCGACCAAGGTTGATGGTGTCTATACCGCCGATCCGGTCAAGGACCCTACCGCCACCCGCTACTCACGTCTGACCTACGACGAGGTGTTGGAGCGTAAGCTGGGGGTAATGGACCTGACCGCTATCGTGCTGTGTCGCGATCACCAAATGCCACTGCGGGTCTTTAATATGAACAAGCCAGGTGCCCTGATGGCCATTCTTCATGGTGAAGATGAAGGTACCCTGGTGGAGAGTGGAGAATAAAGCCATGATCAACGACATCATCAAGGATGCGCAAGCACGCATGGACAAGAGCATCGAGTCACTCAAAAGCGAGTTGTCCAAGGTGCGTACCGGTCGTGCCCATCCCAGCCTGCTCGATCATATTACCGTGGAGTATTATGGCTCCGAGGTGCCGATCAGCCAGGTAGCAAATATCGCCGTCGAGGACTCACGCACGCTGGCCGTTACCCCCTGGGAAAAGCCCATGGTTCAGGCGGTGGAGAAGGCAATCATGATCTCCGACCTGGGTCTCAATCCGGCCAGTGCCGGTGCCGTCATCCGGGTACCGATGCCAGCGCTTACCGAAGAACGCCGTCGCGACCTGATCAAGGTGGTTCGGGGTGAAGGTGAGCAGGGCAAGGTGGCGATCCGCAATATTCGCCGCGATGCCAACTCCGACTTCAAATCCTTGCTCAAGGAGAAGGATATTAGTGAGGACGAGGCACGGGGTGCCGAAGAGCAGATTCAAAAGCTCACCGACAAGCACATTGTCGAGGTGGATAAGCTGATCGAGGCCAAAGAGCAGGACCTGATGGCCATCTAGTTGTTCATCAACCGGGCTTTGCCACACGGCGCGGTGGTCGACGGTGCCTGCATCCGTGCAAGCGCAACACCGCCACCCGCTTGAGCAAGGCCCAACCGGTTGCTGGCCAACTTAGCCTAACTGTTCCGACTATGCCGCTCTGGTGATCGGCATCTTGCGATTGGCAACCTTCAGGACACCATGGCCAAAGCGAATACACAAACAAGCAACCCCGACACCCCACGCCATGTGGCCATCATCATGGATGGCAACGGTCGCTGGGCACGGCGTCGTCATCTGCCGCGCTTTGCCGGCCACCGTGCGGGCTTGGAGTCGGTGCGCAAAACCATCCGTGCCTGTGGCGAGCAGGGGGTGGAGGTACTCACCCTGTTTGCCTTTAGCAGCGAGAACTGGCGTCGTCCCAAGGAAGAGGTGGGCCTGTTGATGAACCTCTTTCTCAACGCGCTGGATAAGGAAGTCGGCAAGCTGCATGAGAATAATATCCGCTTGCGTATCATCGGTGACATCACCGCCTTTAGCAGTGAGATCCAGCAGCGCATCGTCGATGCGGAGCGTCTCACCTGCAACAACACCGCCCTGCAACTGAATATCGCTGCCAACTTCGGTGGGCGTTGGGATATTGCCCAGTCCTGCCGCCAGTTGGCCGCACGGGTGGCGAAGGGGGAATTGAGCGCCGAGGCGATTACGCCCGAGCTCATCCATCAAGGGCTGAGCCTGGCGGCATTGCCGGAGCCGGACCTGTTTATCCGTAGCGGCGGCGAGCAGCGCATCAGCAATTTTTTGTTATGGCAACTGGCCTATACCGAACTGTACTTTACTGATCTGCTCTGGCCTGAGTTCGACGAAGCGGCATTCAATGAGGCGCTGCTCTCTTTTGCCCGGCGTCAACGCCGCTTTGGTCGAACCGGTGAGCAGGTGGAGGCTGAGCGTATAACACATGCTTAAACAACGCATACTTACCGCATTGGTGCTGGCGCCCTTGGCGCTGTGGGGGATCTGGGCCTCGCCCCTGCCTGTATTCGCAGCAATACTCGCGGTGATCTTTGCCCTCGCGGGTTGGGAGTGGGCACGCCTGAGTGGGCTTGCGGGTGTGTCAGGGCGTATCGCCTATGTGGCCCTGTTGCTGCTGGGCATGGCCGGGCTCTACTTTGGGCTGACGGTGGACAACCTGGCCTTGGCGGTATTCGTGCTGGCCCTGGTGTGGTGGAGCATGGCGCTGATGATGGTGCTGAGCTTTCCCCAAGGTAGCGAGATGTGGCGACGCTCGGGCCTGGCGCGGGGGATCGCCGGGCTGTTCATCCTGTTACCGGCCTGGCTGGCGCTGGTGGTCTTGCACGGCCAGGTGGAGGATGGCCCTGGCTGGGTGATCCTGCTGGTGATGCTGGTGTGGGCCGCCGATACCGGGGCCTATTTTGCTGGGCGTGCGCTGGGCCGCCACAAGCTGGCACCCAAGGTGAGTCCGGGGAAAACCTGGGAGGGCGCTGCTGGAGGGCTGTTGTTGGCCCTGCTGATCGCGCTGCTGGGTAGCCTGTGGCTGTCGCCCGGCGGCGGGATGGTGGCCTTTGTCGTGCTGGTGCTGCTCACCATCGCCATCTCGGTGTTGGGAGATCTGGTGGAGAGTCTGTTCAAGCGGATCACCGACATCAAGGATAGCGGCGGACTGCTGCCCGGCCATGGTGGCATGCTGGATCGCATCGATAGCCTTACGGCGGCGGCACCACTGTTTGTATTGGGGATGGTATGGCTGGGATAAAGGGGATAACGGTACTGGGTTCAACCGGCTCCATCGGGCTCAGTACCCTGGATGTGATCGCACGCCACCCGCAGCGCTACCGGGTGGTGGCCTTGACTGCCAACCGCCAGGTCGAACGGATGGTGCAGCAGTGCCTGCACTTTCGCCCCAGCTATGCGGTGATGTCCGATGCCGGTGCGGCGGAGCAGTTGAGTCTGCTACTGCGTGAGCAGGGCTGTGATACCCAGGTATTGGCCGGGGTGAGCGGTTTGGAGCAGGTATCGGCCCTGCCCGAGGTGGACTATGTGATGGCGGCGATCGTCGGTGGTGCCGGGCTGCCGCCCGCCCTGGCGGCCGCCCGTGCCGGTAAGCGTATTCTGCTGGCCAACAAGGAGGCCCTGGTGATGTCCGGTGCCCTGTTCATGGATGAGGTGCGCCAGAGCGGGGCAGAACTGCTACCCATCGACAGCGAGCACAATGCCATATTTCAGTGTATGCCGCCGGGTTTTGAGCGCGGCCTGGCTGAGACCGGGGTACGCAAGATCCTGCTCACCGCCTCGGGCGGCCCCTTTCGTAGCTTGCCAGTGGAACAGCTCTCTCAGGTTAGCCCAGAGCAGGCAGTGGCCCATCCCAACTGGTCGATGGGGCGCAAGATCTCGGTCGACTCGGCCAGCATGATGAATAAGGGGCTGGAGGTGATCGAGGCCTGCTGGCTGTTCAACACCGGCCCCGATCATATCCAGGTGGTGTTGCACCCCCAGAGCGTGATCCACTCAATGGTGGAGTACAGCGATGGCTCGGTGCTGGCGCAACTGGGTAACCCGGACATGCGCACCCCGATTGCCCATGCGCTGGCCTGGCCTGAGCGGATCGACGCTGGGGTGCCCAGTCTGGACATGTTTGCCGTCGCCCGACTGGATTTCGAGCCGCCGGACATGCAGCGCTTTCCCTGCTTGCGCCTGGCGATTGAGGCGATTCAAACCGGCGGCACGGCCCCGGCCGTCCTTAATGCTGCCAATGAGGTGGTGGTCGAGGCCTTTTTGCAGGAACTCATCCCCTTTACGGACATCCCAAGGATCATCGAGCAGACACTGGAGCGGCTGCCCGCGCAGCCAGCCAGTGATCTGGAAACCATCTTTGCGGTGGATGGCGAGGCCCGTCGTCTCGCCTCCACCCTGATCCCGGGATAGTCCAATCGCCATGACCGATCTGCTGCTTACCATCCTCGCCCTGCTGGTTGCCCTTAGTATCCTGATTGCGGTGCATGAGTGGGGGCATTACTTGGTTGCTCGCTGGTGCGGCGTCAAGGTACTGCGTTTTTCCATTGGCTTTGGCAAGCCATTGTGGACACGCCGTGCCGGGGCGGATCAAACGGAATACATGATCGCCACCATCCCGCTGGGTGGCTACGTCAAGATGCTCGATGAACGCGAGGGGGAGGTGCCGGAGGAGGAGGTTCACCGCGCCTTTAACCGCCAAAGCCTGGGTAAGCGTAGCGCCATCGTCTTCGCGGGCCCGCTGTTTAACTTCCTGTTTGCCATCCTCGCCTATTGGGTGATGTTCGTGGTGGGGGTGCCTGGCCTTAAGCCCATCCTGGGGACCATCGCCGAGGACACCATCGCCCACCAGGCGGGTCTACGCGAGGGGCAGGAGATCATCACGGTCAATGGCGAGCCTACGCCCACCTGGCAGGCGAGCATCGAGAGCATCCTGCCGCGGCTTATCCTCCATGAGGAGGTAACCCTGGGGGTGGAAGACGGTGGCCTGCTGCGCGAGTATCGACTCTCTCCGCAAGGGCTGGATGCCTCTTTGCCCCCCGAGGCGGTCTATCAGCGCCTGGGTTTAACCCCCTATCAGCCACGCATCGCGCCGCTGCTAGAGAGCGTATTGCCGGGCAGCCCGGCCGAGCGTGCTGGCTTGCTAGGGGGGGATCGGGTGCTCAGCGCAGCCGGAGAACCCATTGACAGCTGGGCCGAGCTGGTGGCGGCGATCAACGCCCATGCCGGTGAACGGCTGGCACTGGAGGTCGAGCGGGATGGCCGTGTGCTGGCGCTGGAGGTGCTTCCCGAACGCCTCTCCGAGCGTGATGGCGGCGGGGGGCGGATCGGTGCCAGTGTCCATGTCGATCAGGCGGAGTTTGCTGCACTGCGCAGTGAGATGCGTTATGGTGTCGCACCCGCCTTCGGTGCCGCGCTGCAGCGAAGTTGGGACATGGGGGCGCTGACGCTGAAGATGATGGGCCAGATGATCACCGGTCGCGCCTCGATGGAGAATATCAGCGGGCCGATAGGCATCGCCCAGTATGCCAAGACCTCGGCCGGGGCTGGGGTGAGCCAGTTTCTCGCCTTCCTGGGCCTGATCAGTATCAGTTTGGGGATCATCAACCTGTTGCCGATCCCGGTGCTTGATGGTGGACACCTGATGAATTACGCCATTGAGGCAGTTCGCGGCAAGCCGCTTTCCGAGGCCGCCGAGGCGGTGGCACAACGGATCGGCTTGACGCTAATACTCGCATTGATGATGTTGGCAATCTATAACGATATGCTGCGTCTGCTGCGATAAACCAAAGACTAACAAGCGAGCCTATATGAGCTTATTGCGACAGCTTATTGCTGGTGGACTTCTGCTCGGCAGCCTGCCCTTGCAGGCCACCGAGCCCTTCGAGATCCGCGATATCCGCGTCGAGGGCTTGCAACGGATTGCACTGGGAACGGTTTACAACTACCTGCCACTGCAGGTGGGCGACCGATTGGATGCCGAGGCCTCCAGTGAGGCGATACGTGCCCTGTTCAAGACGGGGTTTTTCCAGGATATCGCACTGGAAAAAGAGGGCGACACCCTGGTGGTGTTCGTGCTGGAGCGCCCGGCGATCGCCAATATCGAGATCAAGGGGAACAAAGATATCCCCAGCGAACAGCTCGATGAACAGCTACGCCGCATCGGCTTTGCCGAGGGGCGGGTCTTTGACCGGGCACTCCTGGATCGGGTAGAGCAGGAGCTGCAGCGTCAGTACCTGGCCTTTGGTAAGTATAACGCCCAGGTACGCACCTCGGTCACCCCGCTTGAGCGTAACCGCGTGGCGGTCAACATCGATATCAATGAAGGCGAGGTTGCCTCCATTCATCACCTGAACATCATCGGCAACCAGGCCTTCTCAGAGAGTCAGTTGCTGGGGCTGATGCAGCTGGACACCAAAGGCGGCTGGTTCAGTAGTCGGGATCAGTATTCTCGCCAAAAGCTGGCCGCCGATCTGGAGAGCCTGACCTCGCATTACCTCGATAATGGCTATATCAACTTCGATATCGTTTCTACCCAGGTGAGCATCACCCCTGACAAGCGCCACGTCTACATCACCATCAATGTGCACGAGGGGCAGCCATACAGTGTGAGCGAGGTCAGTGTGCACGGGGATACCATCCTTCCCAAGGATGAGTTGATGAAGCTGATCTCCATCGCCCCCGGCGATACCTTTTCACGCAAGGAGCTCACCGAGAGCAGTCGGCGCATCAGCGAGGCGGTGGGCGATCTGGGCTACGCCTTTGCCAACATCAACCCGGTGCCGGAATTGAATGAAGAGACCCGCGAGGTCGAACTCACCTTCTACGTCGATCCGGGCAAGCGGGTCTATGTGCGTCGCATCAATATCAGTGGCAACGCCCGCACCAACGACGAAGTGCTGCGGCGTGAGATGCGCCAGATGGAAGGTGGCTGGATCTCCACCAGCAAGATTGAGCGCTCCAAGGTTCGCCTGGATCGGCTGGGTTACTTCGATGAGGTGGACGTCAGCACCCCCGCCGTGCCGGGCACCCCGGATCAGGTGGATGTGAATTACAACGTTCAGGAAAGCCCTGCCTTCGGCAACTTCAACTTCGGTATCGGCTATGGCGACGCCCAGGGCTTCCTGGTCAACGCCAGCGTGGACTGGAATAACTTCCTTGGCACCGGGCAGCACTTCAGTATCAACTTCGACAATAGTGAGGTGACCCGTACCTACAGCTTTAACCTCACCAACCCATACGCCACCCCGGATGGGGTCAGCCGTAGTATCAGCATGTTCTATCGGGAGACCGACGCCTCGCGCGCCAATATCTCCCGCTACTCCGCCGATAGCTACGGTGGTGCCCTGCGTTATGGGGTGCCGGTGAGTGAGTACGACACCTTCCGCTATGGGGCGCGCTACAAT
>SLDE01000061.1 GCA_007125455.1 Ectothiorhodospiraceae bacterium | reverse complement strand
GCTGGCGACAAGCTGAATGTGGCGGCCTTGGGCAACCTGGTGCCACAGCTGCACCTGCATCATGTGGTGCGCTACCAGCAGGATCCCGCCTGGCCCGCCCCGGTGTGGGGTCAGGGGGAGCAGCGCCCCTACAGCACTGATGAGCAGGATGCGGTGATCGCCCGGTTGATGAATGCAGTTGGAAGTAGCAAGTAGCAAGTAGCAAGTAGCAAGTGGCATGGAGTGACCGTGAGCGGTGTTTGCTTGCCACTTGTATCTTTCAACTTGTTACTGCCTTTAAAGCAACCACTCGATAGGTAGCCAGGAGGCGGCGCGGATCCCCAAACGTCGCCAGAAGCCGGTGCCCGGTTCGCTGCGGTGGTGGATCAGTTTGCCATCGTGCCACTCCAGCCAGTAGAGGCGTCCCTGCTCGTCCAGTTTGACCTGATAGGCGTTGTTGGGGATGTTGTGTTCGAAGGCGCTGGCGATGTGCTCGGCCAGGTAGGGGCTCTCCATGACAAAGCCCAGTTCGGTATTGAGA
Organism: Ectothiorhodospiraceae bacterium; assembly: GCA_007125455.1. Classification (GTDB taxonomy): domain Bacteria; phylum Pseudomonadota; class Gammaproteobacteria; order Thiohalomonadales; family Thiohalomonadaceae; genus SLDE01. Next base: position 13,311 of record SLDE01000061.1, on the reverse strand, counting down.
TCGGTGGAGCGTGGATCGAAGTTGAAGGAGCCGACAAAGACCCGCTTGCCGTCCACGGCGAAGGTCTTGGCATGCAGGCTGGAGCCAGAACTGCCGAAGGGGCCGGTGCTGCGTTCGCGTTTTTCTTTGCCACTGTCTGGCTTGGGCTGCAGGCGGCGGGTCTCAAACAGGGTGATCCCGGCCCGCAGCAGGGCCTTGCGACGCTTGGCATAACCGACGTGTACCCAGGCCACATCGGTGGCCTCCAGGGAGTTGGTGAGGATACGGATGCGCACCCCTCGGCTGGCCAGTTCACTGAGGGCGGCGACCCCGGAGGCGGTGGGCACGAAGTAGGGCGAGACCAGATCGAGACTGTGCTCGGCACCGCCGGTGATCTCCTCCAGTTGGGTGGCGATCAGCGCCTCCGGTTCGGCCAGGCCCAGGCCTTTGGCCGGGTCGTCGCTGATCATGCGGGTCGGAGCCCAGGTAAAAGTGATCTTGTCCTGCAACAGGTCGGTAATGTAGGGGGTAAGGTGCAGTGCGGTGGCGTAGTCGGTTGCCTCCGGCTGGCGCAGCGCCGCTACCGCCTCTTGTACCAGATCCCTCAGCTCGTACTCGTGGGTGGTGGCGAGCATGAGCTCGGCCGGGTAGCTGGAGTCGCTCATCCAGTAGCGATCAAAGTCATCCGACACCGCTTGTACCACCGGGCCGATGGCAAGCACATCCAGATCGGCAAACAGCAGGCCATCGGCGGCGGCGAAGTACTCATCGCCGATATTACGACCACCGATGATGGTGACCTGGTTGTCCACCGTGAACGCCTTGTTGTGCATGCGCCGGTTGGCGCGGGGGAAGTCGGTGATAAAGCCCATGGTGCGTGAGCTGCGCACCACGAAGGGGTTGAACAGGCGGATCTGGATCTGCGGGTGTTGGTTGAGGGCGTGCAGTACCGGGTCGAGCCCCAGTGCGTGGTTGTCGTCCAGCAGCAGGCGGACCCGCACCCCGCGCTCCGCCGCCTCCCGCAGGGCCTCCAGTAGCAGCGTGCCGGTAAGGTCCTTTTTCCATAGATAGTATTGGATATCCAGGGTTTGCTCGGCCACCTCGGCAAGCTGCATCCGAACCGCAAAGGCCTGATGCCCATCGGCCAGAGGGATGATGCCGGAGCGTTTCGGATGCTGGTGGGTGAGTGGGCTGAGCTTTTGACCCAGGCGGGTGTGTTGTGCCTCATGGGGGGGCAGGGCGTGGCTCTCGCTGCGTCCATCCAGCGGCGGCAGGGCGCTGCAACCGCCCAGCAGTGCTGAGAGGACGAGCAGTAACAGGGCTGTCAGCCTCCTGGCTACAGTCATTGGCGCTCCAGCAACGGCTGCAGGGTGCGTATCGAACGCCGCACACTGTCCTGTCCTTCGGCGATGGCCTCGTCGGCGCGGTCGAACTCCAACAGGCCCAGCTTGCCCAGACGGGGGGTGAGGATCGCATCGGGCGGATCACCGGCCATGCGGCTCTTGGTGATGCGATCCTGCATGATGTTGATCGAACTGGCCACCACGTCGAACACCCCCGGTCCATCTTCCCGGTTGCGTAGCTTTTTGTTGGCCCAGGCACCCAGGCGGGTCTCTTGCAGGCTACCGTTGAGCTTTCCCACGAGTTGATCGAGCAGGGCCTGATCGCGTTTGTTGTTTGGGCTTTCCAGTGGCCGTTGGTGCTTTTTGATGTGCCGTCCGACGATGTCGCTATTGAGGTTCACCGCGATGATTATTTCGGCACCCATCGCACGACAGAGGGAGACGGGCACTGGATTGGTCAGCCCACCGTCGAGCAGCCAGCGGCCGTCCAGCTTCACTGGGGAGAACAGCCCAGGGAGGGCGATGGAGGCGCGCACCGCCTGGCGCAGAGGGCCCTGTTGCAACCAGATCTCCCGTCCACTTTGCAGATCGGTGGCCACGCAGGCAAAGGTCTTGTCGAGCTGCTCGATGCGGGTGTTTTGCAGCTTGTCTTCGAAGGCAGCCATCAGGCTGTCGCCTTCAATCAAGCCTCCGGCCATGCGCACGTCGAACAGCTTGACCACATCCCAGAAACCCAGCCCACGGACCCACTGCTCCAGCGAATCGAGTCGGCCGCTGCAGTAGCAGCCGCCCACCAGCGCACCGATGGAGCAGCCGCAGATGATGTCTGGCTCGATCCCCTCCTCACGCAGTGCCTGGATCACGCCGATATGGGCCCAGCCGCGTGCCGAGCCGCTACCCAGTGCCAGTCCGATGCGTGGTTTGGTCATGCCTGGTCTCCATTAAATCATTTCACTGCAGATGACTGCAGGATGTTGTCGGTTGGAATCTCGGGAATATATTTCCCAGGCGCGACGGCACAGAGAGTGCCTGATTGTCTGAGTCCCTTTCAGTCTCAAGCAGGTTATGGACGAGTCGCGGTGAGTTATCCCATCCGTCCAGGTGCCCCATCAGCTGCGCGGACGGATGGGGTTGTCGTTATTTGTTTTCTGACATATTAGGAAATCGTTCCGGATGCTCGATAATTTCTTGTGTGAGATCAACGTCAATATCAGGCCAGTAAAAGTGCCCGGGGGAAGGCTCTTCGACATGAAGAACGGCCTTTATGGGCTGCTCCTTGAACCACGGAATGTCATCGTAAGACATAAACAGCTCCTGGTCATGCGCCAATAACCAGATCCCATGGCTGGAGATATTTGTTACTTCAATCGCCGAAACAGCGACGCCATGCGCGGACAAGCTCATGATGATGTTCCTCGATAAGTGATTCGATCTCAATTTAACTGCTGTCGTTTGTAGCGCTAGGCCTTGGCAAGCTGGAGCTCCGGCTCAAGCCAGAACTTGGCTTCGCCATCACCAGAGACAACATGTACGTGCATTCTCGACTCCTCACGGGAGAAGAAGAAAAACCTGTATCCCTTCTCTCTGAATGTGGGTTGCTCAGTGTCTGGGTGTGATGTTCCTGACAACGCCAACCGACCGTGTCCTGCGACCACCTGCGGTGAAGAGGACTATCCGGGATTATTATGACAGGGGCAAGACTCCACCGATAGAACGGGTCTTGAACCAGCCGGTGAGGCTGAGTCGTTCCCGGGTGGCGGGTAAAACCTCGTGCCAGTAGTTGGCGCTGATGAAGGTAACGAAGGTTCCTTGCTCTGGCAAGATCTCCAGGGTGTTGCCCTGTGCGTCAAGTTCGATACGCAGCTGCCCGCCATGCTCCGCCTGCCAGTCCTCGTTGAGATAGAGGATGGCGGTGATGGTACGTTCCCCAACCCCGCGAAACTGATCCAGGTGGCGTCGGTAGAAGCTGCCGGGGGGGTAGAGTGCCCCGTGTACCTCGAAATCCATCAGCCCGAGGAATAGCTGTCTGTTCAGCGACTGGCGGTAGCCCTCCATCAGGGCCAGGTAGTCGGCCTGGGTCGGGGCGCAGTCGTCGCGGCTAAGCCAGCGGATCTGATCGGAGCGAATGTCTTTGCGCACCTGCTGCATCTCGCCCCGACCAACCCCGGCAGGACGAAACTCACCGGCGCGCTGCAGCGCCCGGCATTCTTGTGCCAGGGCGTGACAGCTCGTCGGGTCGAGCAGTTGCGGGATGATCGCGAAGCCATCGCGTACCAGCACATCGGTGATCCCCTCTAGCTGGGCATGGGCGGCGCTGAAGCCCGGTGCGAGAGTCAGTGCCTGGGTCATGTTGTGCTGTCCTGTCACGATCGCGGGCGATCAAAGGCGATTATTATTACCCAGTTGGCGGGCAGGGTCATCAGTCGCGTGCCGACTTGGTGATAGTATTGCTATGGCCTGGGTAGGTAGTGAACCCAGTATTAGAAATTTCAATAGACATTATAAAAGCACTCTTTTGCTGTACAATGCCTCCATCGTTTGGCCCCTATGGGCTGCTGTTTTATAGCTAACCTTATGAAAAAGCGAGTGTTTCCATGACAACTCAGGACATGACAGCGAATCTGGATCTGGATCGCTATGCCCGCGGCACCGGCCCGAGCCGCTCCCGCCGCCCGGTTTACATGGACTTTTTACCCCCCTGTAACCACGCCTGTCCCGCCGGTGAGGATATCCAGGGCTGGTTGGATCTGGCCCAGGCCGGACAGTATGAGGCCGCCTGGCAGAAGCTTGTCGAGAACAATCCCTTCCCGGCGATCCATGGCCGGGTTTGCTATCACCCCTGTGAGACCGCCTGTAACCGCACCTATACCGACGAAGAGGTGAGTATCCACGCGGTGGAGCGTTATCTCGGTGACATGGCGATGGAAAAGGGCTGGAAGCCGGAGTTTAAGCCGCGCCCCGGTGGCCAGCGGGTGATGGTGATCGGTGGTGGCCCGAGCGGCTTGTCCGCCGCCTACCACCTGACCCGCCTGGGTCATACCGTGGAGATCTTCGAGGCCGGCCCGGTAGCGGGTGGGATGATTCATTTTGGTATCCCCGCCTACCGTATGCCGCGTGACGAATTGCAGCGCGAGATCCGCCGGGTGGAGGAGATGGGGGTGAAGATCCACCTCAACCACCGGGTCGATGACGTACTGGCCGAGAAGGCCGCCGGCAACTTTGATGCGGCCTTTGTTGCGGTCGGTGCCCACCTGTCCAAGAAGATCGATATCCCGGCCCGTGATGCACGCGGCATGATGGATGCGGTCAGCTTTCTGAAAAGCGTGGAGAATGGCGAAGATGTCAAACTAGGCCGCCGGGTAGCGATCTACGGTGGTGGCAACACCGCGATGGATGCCGCCCGCGTCGCCAAGCGCATGGGGGTGGATGAGGCAATGATCATCTACCGCCGCGACCGCGCCAACATGGCCGCCCACGAGTTCGAGGCCGACGAGGCATTGGAAGAGGGCGTCAAGATCAACTGGATGCGCTCGATCAAGGAGATCGACGGTGGGGTGATCAAGGTCGAAGTGATGAAGCTGGTGGACGGCAAGCCGGTGTCCACCGGTGAGATCGAAGAGCTGGAGGCCGACTCGCTGATCCTCGCGGTGGGTCAGGAGACCGACACCGGCTTTTTGGGCCGTGTGCCCGGCATCGAATTCCAGCGCGATGGCACGGTGATCGTCGGCAGCAACATGATGACCGGTGCCGACGGGATCTTCGCTGGCGGTGACATGGTGCCCTCCGAGCGTTCGGTGACCATCGCCACCGGCCACGGCAAGAAGGCGGCACGCCATATTGATGCCTGGCTGCGCGGTGAGACCTACCAGCCCCGGCCCAAGCACCCGATCATCGAACACGACAAGCTGCACCTGTGGTATCGCACCGAGGCCCCCCAGGTGGAACAGCCCCACCTGCCGCTGTCCCAGCGCCTGGGTGGTTTTGAAGAGATCCTGCAGGGGATCGACGAAAAAGACGCCCTCTACGAGGCCAGGCGTTGCCTCTCCTGCGGCAACTGCTTCGAATGCGATGGCTGCTACGGCTCCTGCCCCGAGGATGCGATCATCAAACTCGGCCCCGGCAAGAAATACCGTTACGACTACAGCCTGTGCACCGGCTGCGGCACCTGCCAGGAGCAATGCCCCTGCCACGCCATCGAAATGATCCCCGAACACGCGGGTTAAATGCACACATTGCAACGCAGAGATCGCAGAGATCGCAGAGGTATATTCGGCTATGCCTTGCTGGAACTGAGTAGGCTGGCTGATGAACGCGGTCATTACCCACAGGAACACCCGGCGATCTCTGCGTTGAAATCTTTTTTAGGAATCCAATATGAGTGAACAAAAGGCAAAACTGGTTACCGTCGACGGCGGCCACGCGGTGGCGCACATCGCCTATCGGGTGAGTGAGATCTGCTCGATTTATCCGATCACCCCGTCGTCGGATATGTCGGAGCTGTCCGACCTGTGGGCCACCCAGGGAGTGAAGAATATCTGGGGCCAGGTGCCGCAGGTGATTGAGATGCAGAGCGAGGGTGGTGCCGCCGGTACCGCGCACGGTGCCCTGCAGACCGGTGCGCTAACCACCACCTTTACCGCCTCCCAGGGGCTGCTGTTGATGCTGCCCAATATGTATAAGATCGCCGGTGAGCTGACCTCCACGGTGTTCCATGTGGCGGCCCGCTCCATCGCCGCCCAGGCGCTGTCGATCTTTGGTGACCATCAAGACGTCATGGCGGCGCGCATGACCGGCTTTGCCATGCTGGCCTCCTGCTCGGTACAGGAGGCCCACGACGCGGCGCTGATCACCCATGCGGCCACGCTGAAGTCGCGTGTGCCGTTTATCAACTTTTTCGACGGCTTTCGCACCTCGCACGAGATCAACAAGATCCGCCTGATCGAGGATGAGCAGATCCGTCAGATGATCGACGACACTCTGGTGCATGCCCATCGCCAGCGGGCGCTGAACCCGGACAACCCCTTTATCCGTGGTACCGCGCAAAACCCGGATGTCTACTTCCAGGGCCGCGAGAGCGCCAACCCCTTCTATGCCGCCGTACCCGAACTGGTGCAGGAGACCATGGACGAGCTGGCCAAGCTGACCGGTCGTCAGTACCACCTGTTCGATTACCACGGTGCCGACGATGCCGAGGACGTGGTGGTGGTGATGGGCTCGGGTGCCCAGACCCTGGAGGAGACCGTCGACAAGCTGAATGCCGATGGGCGCAAGCTGGGGGTGCTGACCGTGCGCCTGTTCCGCCCCTTCAGCATGGAACACCTGATCGCCGCATTGCCGAAGAGCTGCCGCCGCATCGCGGTGCTGGATCGCACCAAGGAGCCGGGTGCCAGCGGCGAGCCGCTTTATCAGGACGTGGTCACCGCCCTGTCCGAGGCCTGGAACAATGGGCAACTGACGCATCTGCCCAGGGTGATCGGTGGGCGCTACGGCCTGTCCTCCAAAGAGTTTACCCCGGCGATGGCCAAGGGTGTGTTCGACAACCTCGCCAACGAGGCACCGAAGAACCACTTCACTGTCGGTATCATCGACGATGTATGCCACACCAGTATCCCCTACGACCCGGATTACGTGATCGAACCGGGCAATGTGACCCGTGCGATGTTCTACGGTCTGGGCTCGGACGGTACCGTCTCGGCCAACAAAAACTCCATCAAGATCATCGGCGAGAGCACCGATCTCTTCTGTCAGGGCTATTTTGTTTACGACTCCAAGAAGGCCGGTTCTCAGACCACCTCACACCTGCGCTTTGGTCCCGATCCGATCCGTGCCCCCTATCTGATCACCTCGGCCAACTTCATCGCCTGTCACAAGTACAACTTCATCAACCAGGTGGAGATGCTCGACGAGGCGGCAGAGGGTGCGGTATTCCTGCTCAATAGCCCGGTGGCCCCCGACAAGGTGTGGGATGAGTTGCCCCGTGCGGTGCAGCAGATCATCGTCGATCGCGCGCTGGCCTTCTATGTGATCGATGCCACCACCGTCGCGCGCAATGCGGGCATGGGGGGACGCATCAACACCATCATGCAGACCTGTTTCTTCGCCCTCTCCGGGGTGTTGCCGCGTGATGAGGCGATCGCCAAGATCAAGACGGCGATCGAAAAGACCTACATGCGCAAGGGCGCCGACGTGGTGCAGCAAAACTTCAAGGCGGTGGACGCCGCACTTGACCACCTGCATCAGGTTGAGGTGCCTGCGCAGGTCAGCTCCGAGCTGGCAATGAAGCCACCGGTCTCACCGCGTGCCCCCAAGTTCGTGCAGGAAGTCACCGCACCGATGCTGGCCGGGCATGGGGACAGCCTGCCGGTGAGCATGATCCCGGTGGATGGCACCTACCCCAGCGGCACGGCCCAGTGGGAGAAGCGCAATATCTCCGACTTCGTGCCCCGCTGGGAGCCGGACACCTGTATCCAGTGCGGCAACTGCTCCTTTGTCTGCCCGCACAGTGTGATCCGCGCGCGCTTCTACAACGATACGCTGCTCGATGGGGCACCGCAGGGCTTCCAATCCGCCCCGGTCAGCGCCCGTGGCTTCCCCGAAACCCGCTACACCCTGCAGATTTATCTGGAAGACTGCACCGGCTGTGGGCTGTGTGTCGAGGCCTGCCCGGCCTACGACCTCAACGACAAAAGCCGCAAGGCGATCAACATGGATGACAAGGCCCCCTATCTGGAACATGGGCGCGAGAACATCGACTTCTTCGAGTCGCTGCCGGTCAACCGCCGTTCCACCGTCAACTTCGCCTCGGTGCGCGGTGCCCAGTTCCTCGAACCGCTGTTCGAATTCTCCGGTGCCTGCGCCGGTTGCGGCGAGACCCCCTACGTGCGCCTGCTGACCCAGCTGTTCGGCCCGCGCCTGCTGGTGGCCAACGCCACTGGCTGCTCCTCCATCTACGGCGGCAACCTGCCGGCCACCCCGTGGAGTACCAACAAAGAGGGCCGGGGCCCAGCCTGGTCCAACTCGCTGTTTGAAGATAACGCCGAGTTCGGGCTGGGGATGCGCGTCGCCGCCGACCAGCACATGGCACTGGCCAAATCCTTGCTGGATGAGATGCGTGACGTGTTCGAACCGAAGTTTCTCAACGCCCTGATGGATACCTCCCAGCACATCGGTTCGGCGATGCGTGAGCAGCGCGAGCGGGTACAGGAGCTCAAGCGCCGTCTGCAAGCGATGGACGACCCGCGCGCCCGCGACCTGCTCACCGTGGTCGACCACCTGGTGCGCCGCAGCGTGTGGCTGGTGGGTGGCGATGGCTGGGCCTACGACATCGGCTCCTCCGGCCTCGATCACGCGTTGGCCTCCGGGCGTAATATCAACGTCTTGGTCCTGGACACCGAGGTCTACTCCAACACCGGTGGCCAGGCCTCCAAGTCCACCCCGATCGCCGCCACCGCCAAGTTTGCCGCGGCCGGCAAGGCCGTGGCGAAAAAGGACCTGGCGCTACAGGCGATCTCCTACGGTAACGTCTACGTGGCGCGTGTGGCGATGGGTGCCAACCCGCAGCAGACCTTGCAGGCGATGCGCGAGGCAGAGGACTACCCAGGGCCATCCATCATCCTCGCCTACAGCCCCTGTATCGCCCACGGCATCGACCTGCGCGACAGCCTCAAGCAGCAGGAGCTGGCGGTGGAAACCGGCTACTGGCCGCTGGTGCGCTACAACCCGCTGCTGCGCAAGAAGGGACGTCGACCGTTCATTCTCGACTCGACCCGTCCCTCGCGCCCGCTCACCGACTTTGCCTACAACGAGCAGCGCTACAAACAGCTGCAGAAGAACCACCCGCAGGAGGCGGCGCGCCTGATGCAGTTGGCCCAGGACTCCCTCGACCTGCGCTGGCAGACCTACGAGCACATGTCACTGCAGGAGCCCTCCGAGTTCCAGCCGACCATGTAGTCTTAGAGCAAGAGAGAAGCAAAAAGAAAAAGGGAGCAGTAAAAGCAAAAAGGGGAAGGGCATCCGTGGCACCGCTGTGGACGCTGCGGATGCATTTTTATCGGGCCGTGCATGGGGGGTATTATCCGTCAGCACGGCCTTTTTTATTGTTCTGTTCGTTTCCGGCGTATCAGGAGTCATTGTGATGTCACACCCTTTGGAGCAGCTTGTCTGCCAGGCCACCGGTGCGCGAGTTGCACGGCGTGGCGAGGTATTGCAGTCACTGTGGAGTGGTTATGGAGAGATCGTTCGCTTCCACCTGGAAGGGGCTGAGATTGATCGCGTGATCCTCAAGCACGTGATCTTCCCCTCTGAGGTGGATCATCCCCGTGGCTGGCACAACGACCGCTCACACCAGCGCAAACTGCACTCCTACGAGGTGGAAATGGCCTGGTATGGCAAGTGGGCAGGGCAGTGCGATGCGGCCTGTCGGCTGCCCCGCTGCTACCAGGTGCAGAGCCAGGACGGGGATCACCTGATGGTACTGGAAGATCTGGACGCCGCCGGTTTTCCCCGGCGTGAGAGTGAGCTGGGCTTCGACCAGGCAAGGGTTTGCCTCGACTGGCTGGCCCACTTTCATGCCCGTTTCATGGGTGCCGAGCCCCAGGGGCTATGGACCCAGGGCAGCTACTGGCATCTGGCCACCCGTCCGGACGAATGGGCCGCGATAGAAGAACCGGCCATCCGCGATGCGGCTGCCGCGCTGGATCGGGCGCTGGAGGAGACCCCCTTCAAGACGCTGATTCATGGCGACGCCAAGGTGGCCAACTTCTGTTTCTCGGCAGACGGGCGTGCAGTGGCGGCGGTGGACTTTCAGTACGTTGGTGGTGGCTGCGGGATGAAGGATGTGGCCTATTTCCTCGGTAGTTGCCTGAGCGAGCGAAAACAGCGGCAATGGGAGGCCCCATTGCTGGATGGCTACTTCAACACCCTGCGCGATGCCCTGGCCCAGCAAGGCAAGGGTGGGCAGGCCGATGCAGTCGAGGCTGGGTGGCGCGAACTGTTTCCCGTGGCGCAGGCGGACTTTTACCGCTTCCTGGTCGGCTGGATGCCCGAGCACTGGAAGATTCACGACTACAGCCGTCAGGTCGCGATGGGGGTGGTTGGGCGTTACTGCTAAGCCATCCGCCAGGAGAGCGTCTCACCGGCACGCAGCGGGATCAGACTCTCGTTGCCAAAGGGGTAGCTGGCGGGGACTTGCCAGGGCTCGCGCACCAGGGTGATGGTATCGCGGTTGCGCGGCAGGCCGTAGAAGTCGGCCCCGTGGAAGCTGGCGAAGCCTTCGAGTTTGTCCAGTGCGTTGGCCTTTTCAAAGACCTCGGCATACAGCTCAATGGCGGCGTGGGCACTGTAGATCCCGGCGCAGCCGCAGGCGCTCTCTTTGGCCCCCTTGGCGTGGGGGGCGCTGTCGGTGCCAAGAAAGAACTTCGGGTTGCCCGAGGTGGCTAGTTCTACCAGCACTTCACGGTGGGTTTCGCGCTTGAGCACCGGCAGGCAGTAGTGGTGTGGGCGCATCCCGCCCACCAGCATCGCATTGCGGTTGAGCAGCAGGTGTTGCGGGGTGATGGTGGCCGCTACATTGGCCCCCGCTCCTTCGACGAAGCGCGCCATTTCGGCGGTGGTGATGTGTTCGGCGACCACCTTCAGCCTTGGGTGGCGCTCCAGCAGGGGGGCGAGCACGGTTTCCAGGAAGACCCGTTCGCGGTCGAAGATGTCCACTTCATGGGCGGTCACCTCGCCGTGCACCAATAGCGGCATGCCCAGTTCGGCCATCGCTGCCAGGGTGGCCTCGGTCTTGTGGATGTCGGTAAGCCCTGAATCGGAGTTGGTGGTGGCCCCGGCCGGATAGAGCTTGACCGCATGCACCACACCACTCTCCCGGGCGCGGGCGATCTCTTCCGGCGGGGTGTTGTCGGTGAGGTAGAGCGTCATCAGCGGCTCGAAGTGGCTATTTTCGGGGAGCGCGGCGAGGATGCGTTCGCGATAGGCCTGCGCCTGGGCGGTGGTGGTTACCGGCGGCTTGAGGTTGGGCATGATGATGGCGCGGCCAAAGCGTTCGGCGGTATGGCCAACCACGGCCTTGAGGGCATCACTGTCGCGCAGGTGCAGGTGCCAGTCGTCGGGGCGGGTAATGGTCAGGGTTTGCATGGGTGAGCCTTGTGTTTTTAATGGACTTCATCGCCAAACATCAGCATGACAAAGGCGCGCATCGCTGCCTCCAGCACCGTCCTGCCCTCGGCGAGGATGTCCGGGTCGATGGAGGCGGACCACTGCTGGCTGCCCTCGGTATCCCAGTTCAGGTCGATGTGGTACTGTTCGAGCAGCGGGCCGCCCTGTGACCAGTAGCGGCTGGGGTTCCAGCGTCGTGGTGGCAGGTTGTGGCCCGGGTGGTAGTATTCGTGGCCATCCTCGCCGGTGACAAGCTCCAGCTCCAGGCCACGGGCCACCCAGTGATCCAGCTGTGGGTTGGTCAGTTCGGATACCTTCATGGTACGGCTCGTTCTTTAGTCGTTGTCAAGGATGCCTCTATCCTAGCACGAATTCATGAGGCATTAGGCTTGGCACAGGCCTGGCTATCCCGTTTGATTGGTGGAATATACCCTTGGAACTTGCATTTATTGTTCTCGCCCTGCTGGGTTGGTGGTGGTACAGCGGCTCGGTGGCGCGCGATGCGGCCATCCGGGCGGCCCGTTTGGCCTGCCAGCACCAGTCTGTGCAGTTGCTGGATGAGACGGTGGCCCTAGTGCAGATCCGTCCACGTCGTGATGGCAGTGGACGGGTGCGGCTGTGGCGGCGCTATGAGTTCGAGTTCACCGATACCGGTGCCCAGCGCCGCACTGGCAGCCTGGAGCTGCTGGGCCCCAGGGTGTTGGCTACGCACCTGGATCTGCCCGATGGAGGGCTTTATGAGGATGTCGAGGATTCGTTGTGAGAACCTGATCACCCCCAGCCGCTATCGACCAGACTCGCCTATTGTTCCCCTTTGTCCACATCAAGTATGCTTGGGCATGATAAATAAAACATATAACCTACCACAAGGGGACTATCGATGGCGGATCGACGATTACAGGTGTTTCATACCGTTGCTCGGCTGCTGAGCTTTACCAAGGCGGCCGAATCCCTGCACATGACCCAGCCGGCAGTGACCTTTCAGGTGCGCCAGCTGGAAGAGTACTTTAATACCCGTCTGTTTGACCGTACTCACAACCGCATCAGTCTTACCGAGGCCGGTGAGCGTGTCTACGGCTATGCGGACAAGATCTTCGCCCTCTATGCCGAGATGGAAAACTCGGTACGGGATCTGACCGGAGAGGTCAGTGGGGTGTTGCTATTGGGGGCCAGTACCACCATCGCCGAGTACATGTTGCCGGCCCTGCTGGGGGACTTCAAGGCCAAGTATCCCGAGGTGTCGATCCGCCTCCAGGTCGCCAATACCGACGGCATCGTCTCGATGGTGGAGAACAACACCATCGACCTGGGGGTGGTGGAGGCACCGGTGAGCAACAAAAACCTGGTGGTGGAGAACTGCCGCATGGATCGCATGGTGCTGATCGTGCCGCCAGGCCATAAACTGGCTAAAAAGAAATCTGTACCGATCACCGAGCTGCTCAAGCACCCCTACATCTGTCGTGAGGAGGGCTCCGGCACCCGTGAGGTGATGCTGGAAGCGATGAACATGGCCGGTGCCACGCCGCAGGACCTGAATATCGTGATGGAACTGGGTAGCCCCGAGGCGGTCAAGGGTGCGGTGGAGGCGGGGATGGGGCTCTCCATCCTCTCGCGCGCCACTATCGACAAAGAGCTGAAGCTCGGCTCGCTGGTGGCGGTGGAGCTGGATCAACCGGTGGAGCGCCCCTTCTCCTTTGTCCACCAAAAGCAGAAATTCCGCCTACGGGCGATGGAGAAGCTGCTAGACTTCGCCCGCCACTATTGCAAAGAGCACCCCTAAGCCACCATGTTACCCTTCAAGCAGAACAGCCCTGATCCCCGTAGTGAATTG
>SLDE01000202.1 GCA_007125455.1 Ectothiorhodospiraceae bacterium | reverse complement strand
TCGTGGATAACGTCGGCTCGCTCGGTGGGGCAGTATTGAAACAGTGCGGTAGCTCCGCTGGGCGGAAGATGATGTTCAACCAATAACCTTGCCAGGCGCGCCGAGGCTTCGGCCAGCTCCTTGCGGGCCTGGAGCTGCCAGCGCTGATCCTCCAGCGCCAGGCGGGCCACCTCTCGGCCCGGACCACAGACCGCCCACGGCCCCAACACCTCACGCAGTCGCATCAACAATTCTGGCCAGGCAAGCACAAAGCCCACCCGCGCCCCGGCCAGACCGAAGAACTTGCCCAGTGAGCGCAACACCACCAAGCCCGGCGTGCCACCATCGGCTGCCAGGCTTTGGGTGTCGTCGGCATCGGCAAAGGCCTCATCCACCACTAACCAGCCGCCACGACGGGCCAGCCGTCGCTGCCAGCTGAGCAGTTGCTCACGCGTAAATCCCTCTCCCGTGGGGTTGTTGGGGTTGATCAGCAACAGTACATCCACCCCATCAAGCGCGGTATCGATGCCATTGCGTTCCAGCGCCAGCAACGCATGCCCGGCACGCTGCCAGGCGGCGGCATGCTCGGCATAGGCGGGCTGGAGCAGGCCGACACGGCTGTGTCGACGCAGCCAGGGTAGGGATTGGATCGCCGCCTGGGAGCCGGCCACTGGTAGCAAGTGCTCACATCCGTAGTAGGCCTGCGCTGCCGCCTCCAAACCGTCCCCCTCCTCCGGCAGACGCTGCCAGCAGTGCGCGGGCAGTGTGGGCACCGGCCAGCCGCGCGGGTTGATCCCGGTGGACAGATCCAGCCACTGCGCCAGCGGTATGTCGAAATCCAGGGCGGCCTGTCGTAGCGCGCCCCCATGCACCAGCGGGCTAAAAGACATGGGAAAGCATCGCCAGCACCAGGATCACCCCCAACCAATAGAGCAGGGCGCGCCGAACCAGAGCGATGGCCCGCTCGATATCCCAGGCACCGGGCGACAGCCCCTCCCCCAGCCAGGGCTTGTCCACCGCACGACCGTGATAGTGGGCGGGCCCGCCCAATTGCAGCCCCAGTGCCCCGGCCCCGGCGGCCATGACCACCCCGGCATTGGGACTGTCGCTACGCGCCCCCTGCTCACGCCAGCAACGCCAACCCCGCTGTGCATCCCCGGCCAACAGATAGGCCCCGGCGGTTAGCCGGGCCGGAACCCAGTTGAGCAGATCGTCGAAGCGGGCGGCGGCCCAGCCAAACTGGCGATAGCGCTCGCTACGATAGCCCCACATCGCATCCAGGGTGTTGGCCAGCCGGTACAGAACCACCCCTGCGGCCCCGAAGATGACAAACCAGAAGATCGCCCCGAACAGGGCATCGTTACCATTCTCCAGTACCGACTCCACCGTGGCGCTGGCCACCCCGGTCTCATCCAGTGCCTCGGTATCGCGGCTGACGATCCAAGCCACACGCTCCCGTGCCAGGACAAGATCCCCCGCCAGCAGCGCCGCCATCACCGCCCGCCCATGCTGGGCCAGACTACTGCCCCCAATGGCCAGATAGAGCAGCAACACCTCCACCACCATGCCCCAGCCCGGCAGCGCGGCGAGCAGCGCCGCCAACAGAGTCAGCGGCAACAGCGCCAGCCCCAGCGCTGCAGCCCCCAGCCAGCGTCGCGCGGGGGATTCTTCCCGGTTCAGCTTGCCCTCCAGGTAACTGGCCAGGCGACCGAATCCGACCAGCGGGTGGTACTGGCGTGGCTCACCCAGCCACAGGTCGAGCAGCAGGGCCAGCAGGATGACGAACAAGAGACTCAAGGGCTACCTCGGCGCTGGGCTGGGAAATGAAATGACGACAAGCATTCGCCCATTATACTCTCCCGGTGACGGGCCGCGATCGGCTAACATAGGGCAATGCACAAAACACTGATGATCCAGGGCACCGCCTCCGACGCGGGCAAGAGCACCGTGGTGGCCGGGCTATGTCGGGTATTGTACCGGCGCGGGCTGTCCGTTGCCCCCTTCAAACCGCAGAACATGGCGCTCAACAGCGCGGTTACGGTGGACGGCGGCGAGATCGGTCGTGCCCAGGCGGTACAGGCCCAGGCCGCCGGCCTGGAGGCACACACCGACATGAATCCGGTACTACTCAAACCCAGCAGCGACATGGGCGCCCAGGTAATCATCCACGGCCAGGCCGTAGCGCAGATGCAGGCGCGCGACTACCACCACTACAAGCGCACTGCGATGGCAGCAGTACTAAGCTCCCACCAACGATTGCAGGCCAAATACCACACCGTACTGGTCGAGGGTGCAGGCAGCCCGGCGGAGATCAACCTGCGCGAACGGGACATCGCCAACATGGGCTTCGCCGAGGCGGTGGACTGCCCGGTGGTGCTAGTGGCGGATATCGACAAGGGCGGGGTATTCGCCCAGATCGTCGGTACCCTTGCACTATTAAGCGAAAGTGAGCGCCAACGTATCAACGGCTTTGTGATCAACCGCTTTCGTGGTGATATCGCCCTGCTGGAGCCAGGGCTAAGGTGGCTGGAGGAGTATACCGGCAAACCGGTCTTTGGCGTGCTGCCCTATCTGCACGGCCTGCACCTGGAGGCGGAAGATGCCCTGCCCGCGCAGGGCGAGCCGCAAAACGGGGGCTTTCGGGTGATTGTCCCGGCCCTGCCCCGGATCAGCAACCACACCGACTTCGACGTACTACGCCACCACCCGGAAGTGGATCTTCGCTTCATCGCCCCGGATCAGCCACCGCCCCCGGCGGATCTGGTGATCCTGCCCGGCAGCAAAAACGTGCGCGCCGATCTGGCCTGGCTTCGCCAGCAGGGCTGGGAAGACTACCTGCAACGCCACCTGCGCTATGGCGGCAAGCTGATCGGGATCTGTGGCGGCTTTCAGATGCTGGGCGAGGCCATCCACGACCCACTGGGGCTGGAAGAGCGCCCCGGCAGCAGCCAGGGCCTGGGCTACCTGGCAATGCACACCCAACTGCACGAGCAAAAACAACTACGCCGCGTCCGTGGCACACTCGCGCTTCAGGGGGCGAGGGTCGAAGGCTATGAGATCCACATGGGGATAAGCGAAGGCCCGGCCCTGTCGAGGCCATTGGTCCAGCTTGATACCCACAGCGATGGCGCGATCGCTGCCGATGGGCAGGTGCTCGGCAGCTACCTGCATGGCCTGTTCGATCACCCCGAGGCCTGCGCCGCCCTGCTGCGCTGGGCCGGATTAGCACGGGCCGAGGGGCTGGATTACCACGCCCTGCGCGAGCGAGAGCTTAACCGCCTGGCCGACGCCCTGGAGCAACACCTGAACCTGGAGCAAATGCTGGGGTCATAGCCTGCAATGCTGGATTTGCATACAATAAGCAACCTTTTTTGACTAACGAGCCCCCCATGGACCTGACAGCCCTTAACAATACCCTCGCCCACATCGAAAACGACGCCCGCTCCGGTCAGTCCCTGCTGCTGTACGCGCTGGTAAAGACCCTCAGCATCCCCCAGGGTGGCCACTCCTACCTACTCACCAAACTCAAAGAGATGGCCCCGCAGACCCGCCAACTGGCCTACGGGCTGATGGAGCTGATGGCCCAGGGGGCCACCGCCAAGCCCGAGTGGAAGGAAGCCGAGCAGCGCATGGATCGGGCCATTGCCGGATAAGCCGGGCCACTGGCGGGGGCGCCCGCTGGAAACACTCAGCAAGCAGGAGTGGGAATCACTCTGCGACGGCTGCGCACGCTGCTGCCTAGTGCAACTGGAGGACGACGAGACCGGCGAGATCCACCTCACCCGCCTCGCCTGCCGCCACCTCGCCCTGGCCAGCTGCCGCTGCACCGTCTACGACGAGCGCAACAAGGTACAACCCGATTGCATTCCACTGACCCCAGATAAACTTCCCACCCTCAGCT
>SLDE01000198.1 GCA_007125455.1 Ectothiorhodospiraceae bacterium | reverse complement strand
TGAAGTCGATGGCATGGCGTTCGCTCATCGCATAGACACGGCTGGGCATGCCCTCACCAAATACCGGCATACTGCGAAACTGCTCCAAATCGGCACGAAAGCCGTTGGTGGAGACATTTGCCAGATTGTTGGTATTGGCCGCC
Organism: Ectothiorhodospiraceae bacterium; assembly: GCA_007125455.1. GTDB lineage: Bacteria > Pseudomonadota > Gammaproteobacteria > Thiohalomonadales > Thiohalomonadaceae > SLDE01. Next base: position 3,763 of record SLDE01000198.1, on the reverse strand, counting down.
TGGGCATTCATGGTCTGCTTCGCCGTGGACATGGCCAGATAGAGCATGCGATCCATAGTGGTTCTCCTATACGCTTATGCGTAAATCAATCAACGCCAACGCCCTAGCGAATATTGATAATCGACTGAGTGACCTGATCTTCGGTAGAGATCATCTTGGCGTTGGCCTGGAAATCGCGCTGGGCAATGATCATATTCACCAACTGATTGGAGAGATCCACATTGGAAGCCTCCAGCGCACCGGACTGGATCTGGCCGAAGGTACCACGACCCGCCTGGCCACGCACAATCTCCCCGGATGAGAAGGTCTGCACCCAATTGGTATCACCGACTGGCTGCAAGCCGTTGGGATTGGCAAAGCGCGCCATCGCGACCGCGCCCAACACGGTGGCCTGGCCGTTGGTATAGCGGGCAAAGACTACCCCGTTTTGGTCGATTTCTATCCCACTGATACGCCCGGTGGTGTAACCGTCCTGCACAATCGAGTTAACCACCGACTCACCAGCAAACTGTGTGCTGCCGTCGTAATCCACACTCAACACCATATCCTCAGCACCGTTGCCCGGGGCATAGGTACCGTAATCAAGGGTGGATGGGGTGGTGACCAGTCGACCGTTTTGGGCAAACTCCAGAGTCTGTGCGCCACCGACCATATTGCCATCGATGGTCATATAACTTTCCCAGGTGTTTTCATCCTCTGTTTTCAGGAAATAGAGGGTCTGGGTGTGGCTGCCGCCCAGGGAGTCGTACACCGTGGTGGAGGTGGAGAAGTTGTAGGTATTGGGATCGGCTGGGTCGAACACACTCGCGTTCATCCCCTCAAGATAATCACCGCCACTTAGTTCCGCCGCGATATTGGTATCGGCGCCATTGGTAAAGTTGGTGATCACCACCGGCACGGCCTCATCGGGTTCATCCCCGCCGGGTACCGCACTGGTAATACTAAAACCGGAGGCACCATCCTCGGCCACCACATAGTCAGCACCAAGCTGCCCCTGAATAGCGTCCACCAGCCCTGCCAAGTCACCTCTGTAGTCAGCGTCCAGCGTCACCGCAATACCATCGACCTCAAAACTGGCAGTAAGATCCGTCGTCCCGTCGTCTTCAAAATTGAGGCTTGAAAGTTGGGGAGTCGTATACGATGCGGCCACCGCATCGTAGACCGTGGGATCACCGTCTGCATTGATGTTCATGTTGATTTCGGTCAGCTCGGTAGCATTGGCTGGGCTGGCCGCATTATCCAGGAATATATCGCGCGAGGTCGTGTTGGTAACCACGCCAGTATCATCGCTATCGTAGCCTTGCAGGCGTTGCCCCTTGCTGTTGACCACAAAACCTTCACGGTCCAGGGTGTAGGCACCGGCACGGGTGAACAGTTCAGAACCATCGGTATCCCGGACGATGAAAAAGCCTTCACCGGAGATCGCCAGATCCAGGCTGTTATCGGTAAACTCCACATTGCCCTGAGCAAACTGCTGGGCGATGTTAGCCACCCGTACCCCACTGCCAACCTGGCTGGTGGTAGCAAAGCTGCTGGTATAGATATCGGAAAATTCGGCACGCGAGCGCTTGAAGCCATTGGTGCTGGCATTGGCGATGTTGTTGCCGGTGACCCCCAGATTGGTTTGGGCGGCATTAAGGCCACTAAGTGCAGTTTGGAATGACATGGTCGTTCTCCTACAAAGGTATCGACAACAGGGTTAACGGATCTCGCGTACTTCCGAAAAGCCCATAGGGCCCACATTGGCCAGATTCAAAACCGGCTCGCGCCCGGAGGACATGGAGACGCTCTCCACCTTGGCGGCCACATAGGTGCCAACGCCCTCGCGTTTGCCACCGATTATCGCCTCAGCCCCGACCTGATAGCGCCCAGGTGGCAACTGGGTGCCATCCGCCAGACGTCCGTCCCAGGAGAAGGCGGCCTGACCCGCAGGATGGGAGCCCATCGGCACCTCCCCAATCAGATCACCGGCGGTACTATAGATGGTCAGGTTCACGCTGCTGGCCGAGGCGGGCAGCTCAACACTGCCGTTGAGCGTGCCATCCGGCGGCAAGGTGCCCCAGTTACCCGGGATCAGCACCTCGCGCCCCACCAGGGTGGAGGCCTGCAGTGCCTGGGAGGACTGCATGGTCTTGGCAAAGCTGTTGAAATTGCTGTTCAGCTGATCGATGCCGGTGGAGGTGCGAAATTGCGCCAACTGGGCCATAAAATCGCCGTTCTCCATCGGATTCATGGGATCCTGATGCTTCATCTGCGCCAGCATCAGGGTCATGAAGTCATCCTGGCCCAGCTCATCGGAAGGCTTTTTCTCAGCCTCCTTCGTCTGGGTTCCAGCAATGTTCGCATAGGGGTTGTTTTTTATCTGGTCGACCATGGCTTAACCCTCGCTATTGCCCCATGCTCAGCGTACGCATCATCAACTGTTTGGCGGTGTTCACCACCTCCACATTGCTTTGATACGAGCGCGAGGCAGAGATCATATTGGCCATTTCTTCCACCACGTTGACGTTGGGCAGGAAGATGTAGCCATCTTCATTGGCCAGCGCATGGCCGGGGTTGTACTGTGCCTGCAGCGGTGCCTGGCTTTCCACAATCCCCTTCACCTCAACCCCAACACTGCTTTTGCCTTGCTGAGAGCCGAAGTGATCCTTAAGCATCGCCGCGAAGACTGGCTGACGTGCGCGGTAAGTCTCGTCGACACTGCTGCTGACGCTGTTGGCGTTGGCCATGTTACTGGCGGTCACATTCAGGCGCAGGGACTGGGCACTCAACGCGGAACCGGCTACATCAAAAACCTTGAACATGGACATGATTAATCTCCTCTAATCGCCTTGCGCAACGACTGGATGCGGCTGTCGACAAAACTCAGTGTGGCTTGATACTGCAGGGCATTTTCCATGAACTTGCCCTTTTCCACATGGGCATCCACGGTATTGCCATCCAGCGAAGGCTGCAGCGGTGTGCGGTAGAGGGTTGCTGCCCCCATACCGCCCTGACTGCCGCCGATATGTGCGGCGTGGGTGGTCTTCAACCCTCGGTTGGGCACCGCTTGGCCACCTTGATGCTGGCTCAGCACCGACTTGAAGTCGATATCCTTCGCCTTGTAACCGGGGGTATCCGCATTGGCCAGGTTTGAGGCCAGCACCTCCATACGCTGGGCGCGCACCTTCAGCGCGACCTCATGCATACCAAAGGCGTTATCCAGCTTTGACATCTCAACCCACTCCAAAGAAACCTTTGGCATAAACAAAGCAATTGCTATGCCAAAAACATCTGGCACCATATATCAACAGCTTAGCGAAAGAGCGTAGCGAGGACGGCAAGCAGGCGGCAAGGGTTTGCCACTTCGACTGCGATTGGGAGGCAGGCGGCAAGAGGGACGTCAAAAATGCGACAGGGGGAATAATGGTGCCCCGGAGAGGATTCGAACCTCTGACCTTCCCCTTAGGAGGGGGAGTGCCTGTTCAATAAAATCAGTATTTTATAAGCAAAATACTTGCATGGGGTACAAATCCGGGTACACTTGCTTTTGACGGCACAGGGTAAAACCTGACAATACAAGCCGATATAAAAAGGGCGCGCGATGCCGCAAACACCCGCCCCCATGACGATCAACCCGATAGGAGGGCTGACCCGTGGCAAGCATTATACAGACACCTGCCAGTCGATGGCAGGCCATCATCCGCCGTAAAGGCACCAAACCCCTCAAACGCACCTTCACCCGCAAGACTGACGCCATCAACTGGGCAAGCACTACCGAAGC
>SLDE01000252.1 GCA_007125455.1 Ectothiorhodospiraceae bacterium | reverse complement strand
TCTGGTCGTAGGTCGCAGGGATGCGACCTTCGAGCCTACAGGGATGTATTCACGGCGTACCAGAAATCAGGGGGTTACGCCTGCTTGGGCAGGAACTTCATGTAAGTATGCGCTCACCCTGGCAGCCGAGCTGTCCAGGCTACTCCAACGGCAACACCCCATCCAGGTCGCTGGCCTGGGCGATGGCCATCAGTTGTGGTGGCAGATTCAAAAAGCGCAGTTCACGCCCGCCCTGCTGGGCAAGGCGCATCCATTCGATCATCAGCGCCAGCCCAGCGCTGTCGACCCGGCCCACTTCGGCCAGGTCGATCTCCAGCGGGCCGTGGCCGTCGAGCAGCAGGGGGCGGGTCTGCTCCAGCAGGGCGAGGACACTGGCGAAGCCCATCTCGCCGTGCAGGATCAGCCGCCCGGATTCCAGTACCACCGGCCCCGGCATCAGTCTTTGTCCCCGTCGCCCAGGCTGAACAGGAACTGGCCGATCATTTGCTCCAGCACCAGCGCCGATTGGGTGAGCATCAGCTCGCTGCCGTCCTGCAGAAACTCAAAGTCGCCGCCCGGGTCGAGGCTGACGTATTGCTCGCCGATCAGCCCGGAGGTGTAGATGCTGGCGCTGGTGTCCAGTGGCAGTTGGTCGTACTGCTCGCTGATGCGCATGGTCACCACCGCCTGGTAGGTGTTGGGGTCGAAGCGGATCTCGCTCACCCGACCAATACGCACCCCGGCCATGGTGACCGGTGAGCGTACCCGCAGGCCGCTGATGTTGTCGAAGCGGGCGCTGACGTGGTAGCCCTCATCGCTGCCCACGACATTGAGGTTGCTGACCTTCATCGCCAGCAGAAACAGCGCCGCCAGCCCGGCGGCTACAAAGGCACCCACGGCGATCTCTACAGTCCTTGCGTGTGTCATCGAATTAGTCTCCAAACATCAGTGCGGTGAGGATAAAGTTCAGCCCCAGTACGGCCAGGGAGGTGTGTACCACGGTACGGGTGGTGGCGCGGCTGACCCCTTCCGAAGTGGGGGTGGCGTCGTTGCCTTCGTAGATGGCGATCCAGGTGGCGACCACGCCGAAGACCATGCTCTTGATGATGCCGTTCCAGATATCCTCGCGCATATCCACATTGGCCTGCATCTGTGACCAGAAGGCCCCTTCATCGACGCCCAGCAGGCCCACCCCGACGATGTAGCCGCCCATGATCCCCACCGCGCCGAAGATCAGCGACAGCAGTGGCATGGAGATCACCCCGGCGAGAAAACGGGGGGCCAGGATGCGCTTGTTGGGGTCCACCGCCATCATCTCCATGCCGGAGAGCTGTTCGGTGGTCTTCATCAGGCCGATCTCGGCGGTCAGTGCGGAGCCGGCACGCCCGGCGAACAGCAGTGCGGTGACCACCGGGGCCATCTCGCGCAGCAGGGTGAGCGCCACGGCGGTGCCCAGTGACTGTTCGGCCCCAAAACGCACCAGGGTGTTGTAGCCCTGCAGGCCCAGCACCATGCCGACGAACAGGCCGGAGACCAGGATGATCAGCAGGGTCAGTACCCCGACCGAGTAGATCTGCTGCAACAGCAGGCGCGGGCGCAGCAGGACGCTGGGGATGGCGATGAGCAGGTAGTAGAGGGTGATATGCCCCCGCCCCAAGCGCTGGAAGAACGAGAGGGCGCGCTGGCCCAGGGCCTGTAGCCAATCCAGTATCACGAGCGTGCTCCTTCGCTGCCGACCATTAGATCCTCCACGTAGTCCGGTGCCGGGTAGTGGAAGGGCACCGGGCCGTCGGGTTCCCCCTTCAGGAATTGCTGCGCCCAGGCCGAATCGGAATCCCCCAGTTGTTGCGGGGTGCCCTGGCCCACCACCTTGCCGCCTGAGAGCAGGTAGATGTAGTCGGCGATGGAGGCGGTCTCCTGCACATCGTGGGAGACCACCACGCTGGTGAGCCCCAGCGCATCATTGAGGCGGCGGATCAGTTTGACCAGCACCCCCATGGAGATGGGGTCCTGTCCGGTAAAGGGTTCGTCGTACATCACCATCATCGGGTCCAGGGCGATGGCGCGGGCCAGTGCCACTCGACGGGCCATGCCACCGGACAGCTCGCTGGGCATCAGGGTGCGGGCACCGCGCAGCCCAACGGCCTCCAGCTTCATCAGCACCAGATCGCGCAGCATCGACTCGGGCAGGCGGGTGTGTTCGCGTAGCGGGAAGGCGACGTTTTCAAACACATTGAGATCGGTCAGTAGTGCGCCGCTCTGGAACAATAGCCCCATGCGTTTGCGCAGCTGGTAGAGCCTGTCGCGGGAGAGGCGATGTACATTCTGCCCATCCACCTCGATGGTACCGGCCAGGGGGCGCAGTTGCCCGCCGATCAGCTTGAGCAGGGTAGTCTTGCCGGTGCCGCTGGGCCCCATGATGGCGGTGATCCCACCCCGGTGGATATCGAGATCAACACCATCGAAGATCATCCGCTCACCACGGGCAAAACGCAGCCCGCGAATGCGCACCAGCGGCGCTGTCTCTTCCTGCGCCATCACAACCTCTCCATTGGATTAGCGATAAACAAGGCGGCCAGTGTTATCCAAAGCCCCGGCAAGGTCAACCACCCAGCAGTTCGGCCAGGGTTTGCAGTTGCTGCATGGTGCCGGGGGCACCGGGATGGGGCATCACCGGCAGCAGCAGGCGCTCACCGCCTTGCTGTTGCTGCTGCTGGATGAGCTGGCGTAGCGCGGCCAGCTCGGGGCGAGCCGCCAGCGGCCAGATACGCAGCGGGCCATCCCCACAGTATAGCGCCCCTTGCTCATTCCAGCAGGGGTTGGGGGCTGCGCTGCCATCCCATGCGGCAGGGGGCTGTTCCAGCCAACACACCCCCGGCAGCCCCGCCAATGGCAGCGGGCTCGGCGGCCTGTCGTCCCCGCGCCACCAGTAGCCGACACTGCGCTGGCGCAACGGTGCCTGGGCCAACAGCCTTGCCAGGGCCGCCAGCCCGTCGGCATCTTCGATGGCCCAGTAGAGGCGCAGCCGTTCCGGCAGGTGTTCTGCCTCGCCCAGCCAGGCTTCGGCCCCCTCCCCCTGCCATTCCTGCTGGGGCAGGATCAGCGCCAGGTGTTCGTTGGCGTAAAAGTCCAGCCGCCACTGCGACGGCAGGCCCGGTGGGTAGTAGCTATCCCAACAGGGGTCAAAGAGCCCCCAGGCGGCGATATCGAGTTGCATCATTTCCTCCAAAACCGGATCATGGGTGCCATTATCCAGCAAAAAGGACTGGCAATGGGAGACCTGGTCACCTTTAAACGTCCCCGCCCCAGTGAAAAACACCGGGGCAAGACCCTGTGCAAGAGCGGTTTTCACAAGTGGGAGACGCTCAAGGCGACCCCCTTTGACAGCCAGCAGGGGAAACTGGTGACCCGCTATCGCTGCCGCCGCTGTGGGGCGACCAGGGTCAAGGGCGACTGAGTCGCCCGCCTGTCATTCGAACCGAGGAATCAAGTAATGCACACTGAGATGCGCGCTGTTTGGGGGCTCGGCGGGATAGCCCGCCGCACCCTGCCCCTGTTGCTTGTGGCGCTGCTCACCGGCTGCGCCACCGTGGAAGGCCCGCGCGATGAACGCGATCCCTTTGAGGGCTATAACCGTGCCGTGCATGCCTTTAATGAAGACTTCGACCGCAAGCTGTTTCAGCCGCTGGCCAAGGGCTATGAGAAGGTCACCCCGCGCCCGGTAAGACGGGGGGTAGGCAACTTCTTCAGCAATCTGGGGGATGTGTGGGTGATGATCAACAGCTTCCTGCAGGGCAAACCACGCGATGGGCTGTCGGACATGTCCCGCGTGGTGTGGAACACCACCCTGGGGCTGGGGGGGGTCTTCGATGTGGCCAGCCATATGGATCTGCCCAAAAACAACGAGGACTTTGGCCAAACCCTGGGGGTATGGGGGGTCGGCCCCGGCCCCTATATGGTGCTGCCCTTCCTCGGCCCCTCCACAACACGCGACACCACGGGCCGGGCCTTGCAGTGGGCATACAGCCCCCAGCGGGAACTATTCGACAGTGAGACCTCGCTCTATCTTACCGGGCTGAATCTGGTGGACCAGCGTGCCCAACTGCTACGCACCACCCGGCTGATCGACAGCGCCTCCCTGGATAGCTATAGCTTTATGCGTGACGGCTACCTGCAACGGCGCGAATACCTGATCCACGATGGTCATCCGCCCGAAGACGAATTCGATCCCTTCGCCGACGAGCTTTAAGCCTGCCAACCAGACCACCGACACCTGCCCATGCTGCTCTACTCCACACTCGCCGTCCTGGGCGGCTTTGCCCTGCTGGTCTGGGGGGCCGACCGCTTTGTTGCCGGGGCCTCGGCCACCGCCCGCAACCTGGGCGTCAGCCCGCTGATCATCGGCCTGACCATCGTCGGCTTCGGCACCTCCGCGCCGGAGATGCTGGTCTCGGCGGTGGCTGCCTGGCAGGGCAACCCGGCGATGGGGATCGGTAACGCACTGGGCTCCAATATCACCAACATCGCCCTGGTGCTGGGGGCCACCGCCCTGATCGCACCGATGATGGTCCACTCCCAAACCCTCAAGCGCGAGTTCCCGGTCTTGCTGGGGATCATGGCCGTGGTACTGTTGTTGCTGCTCAATGGGCAACTGGGGCGTATCGACGGCGTACTATTGATGCTGGGCACCCTGCTGCTGATGGGCTGGATGGTGCGTCTGGGGCTGAAGGAGCGCAACGGCGATCCGCTGGAAAATGAATACACTGCCGAGATCCCGGCACAGATGTCCACCCCGCGGGCGCTGCTGTGGCTGGCCCTGGGCGGGATCCTGCTGCTGGCCAGCTCCCGTGTGCTGGTGTGGGGGGCGATAAATATCGCCGAGTGGTTCGGGGTGAGCGATCTCATCATCGGCCTGACCATCATCGCCATCGGCACCAGCCTGCCCGAACTGGCCGCCTCGATCATTAGCGCCCTGAAGGGCGAACACGATATCGCCATCGGTAATGTGCTGGGTTCGAATATGTTCAACCTGCTGGCGGTGCTGGCGATGCCGGGGCTGATCGCCCCCTCGCTGCTGGACCCGGCGGTGCTACGGCGCGACTTTCTGGTGATGGCGGTACTGACCGTGGTGTTGCTGGTCATGAGTTACGGGCTGCGCGGGCCGGGACGGATCAACCGTGTCGAGGGTGGCCTGCTGCTGCTGGCCTATTTTGCCTATCTGGGTTTGTTGTACCATGACAGCCTGATTGCAGGAGGAGCATAAGCATGGCAAAGCAGATATTCACGGTACAAAACGTTAAATGCGGCGGCTGTGCCAATACTATCGAAGAAGGGCTCAAGGCCCTGGACGGCGTTCAGGATGTGGCGGTCGAGGTCGCCAGTGGCCAGGTAAGCGTCACAGGCGAAGGGCTGGCACGGGCCGTGCTGGCCGACAAACTGGCCGATCTCGGCTACCCTGAGGTCTAGGATGGTGCGTTCGCTGGATACCGAAAAGCTGCAACGCCTGGCCACCGCCGTGCTGGAGACCGAGGCGGCGGCGATCCTGGCCCTGACCCAACGCATCGGCGAGCCCTTTATCACCGCCTGCCGCCACATCCTCGCCTGCGAGGGGCGGGTGGTGGTGACCGGGATGGGCAAGTCGGGCCATATTGGCGACAAGATCGCCGCCACCCTGGCCAGCACCGGCACCCCGGCCTTTTTCGTCCACCCCGGCGAGGCCAGCCACGGCGACCTGGGGATGATCACCAATAAGGATGTGGTGCTGGCGCTGTCCAACTCTGGCGAGACCGAGGAGATCCTCACCATCCTGCCGATCATCAAACGCCTCGGGGTGGCGCTGATCGCACTGACCGGCAAGCCGCGCTCGCGCCTGGCCCTGGCCGCCGATGCCCATATCGACGTAAGCGTGGAGAAGGAGGCCTGCCCACTGGGGCTGGCCCCCACCGCCAGCACCACCGCCGCCCTGGCGATGGGGGATGCCCTGGCGGTGGCATTGCTGGAGTGTCGCGGCTTCACCGAGGAGGACTTTGCCCGCTCCCACCCGGCCGGCAGTCTGGGACGCCGCCTGTTGCTGCGCATCGAGGATCTGATGCACACCGGCGATGCCATCCCCGCCGTGCGCGCCGATGCCAGCCTCAGCGATGCGCTGCTGGAGATCAGCCGCAAGGGGCTGGGCATGACCACCGTGGTGGACGAGAGCAACCGGCTACAGGGGATCTTTACCGATGGCGACCTGCGCCGCCTGCTCGACCATGGTGAAGTGAGTATTCGTACCCTTACCGTAGGCGAGGTGATGCACCGCCAGGTACGCAGTGTCGAACCCGACATCCTCGCCGCCGAGGCGCTGCGCGTGATGGACGAGCAACGCATCAACGCCCTGCCGGTGATCGATGGCGAGGGGCACCTGGTCGGCGCGCTGAACATGCACGATATGCTGCGCGCAGGTGTGGTGTAGGCCTATCGGCTTGCTTGTCCATGGATTACGACCTCAAGATAATGATGGATGGCCGCCCCGGGGCGGTCTCATCAGCGATAAATCAAAAAGCAGAGAAAGCCAATGCAAGAGATCCTGGAAAGAGCCGCACAAATCCGCCTGCTGATCTTCGACGTGGACGGCGTGCTGACCGATGGCAGCCTGTTTCTTGGTGACGATGGCCAGGAGTACAAGGCCTTCAACTCACGCGATGGCCACGGCATGAAGATGCTCCAGGCCAGCGGGGTGCCGATCGGCATCATCACCGGGCGTCGTTCCAAGGTGGTAAGCAAACGTATGGCCAGCCTGGGGATAGAGCACGTCTACCAGGGCCAGCTGGACAAGCTGCCTGCCTTCGAAGAGCTCACGGCCACGCTGGGGCTGCAAGCGCAACAGGTCGCCTATGTGGGGGATGACGTGGTCGACCTGCCGATCCTGCGTCGTGTCGGCCTGGCAGTGGGGGTACAAGACGCCCATCCCCTGGTCAAGCAGCACTGTCACTGGATCACCCCCAACCCCGGCGGTCGTGCGGCGGCGCGGGATATCTGCGAGTTGATCATGCAGGCCCAGGGCAGCCTGGACGCCCAGCTAAAACCCTATCTGGAATGAACCGGCGCACCCTCATCCTGTTACTCCTGTTGCTGCCGGTGGCACTGAGCACCTGGCTGCTGCGCGAGCGATCCGGGCCGCTAGCGCCGCCCGGTGCGCCCAGTGAACAGCCCGACTACTATCTACGCGGCATCCACAGCCAGCACACCGACCCCAGCGGGCGGCTGCAACACCAACTGACCGCCGTCAGCCTGAGCCACTACCCCCACCGGGACGAGATCACACTGGAGCGTCCACACATCTCATTATTTCAACTGGATGGCAGCCGCTGGGAGGTCCGTGCCGCCCACGGGCTATTGAGCGACAACCAGCAACAACTCCAGCTCAGCGGGGAGGTCCTGATCGAACAGCTCGATGGCCCGCAGCCGATGCGCCTGGAGACCGAGTCACTATGGCTGTGGCCAGAACGCGAATACGCCGAAACCGCCGATCCGGTCTCCCTGCATAGCACGGCGGGTCGACTACAGGGCACCGGCATGCAACTCTACGGCGATCAGCAGCGCCTGATCCTGCTTTCAAATGTACGAGGTGTCTATGAAAGCCCTACCCCTTAGCCTGCTACTGCTGACACTGGCCGCCACATCACTGGCCGCCGAACCATCCAAGCCCCCGATCACCATCGAGGCCGATCGGCTGGAGATGCGCCATCAGGATGGCCAGAGCCGTTACCAGGGCAACGTGGAATTGCAGCAGGGGGAGATGACCCTCCATGCCGATACCCTGGAGATCCGCCAGCGCGACGGTCAACTGCGCCGCGCCATCGCCGATGGTGCCCCGGCACGGCTGCGCCTCCCCGATGAAGAGACCGGCCAGTTGATCCGTGCCGAGGCCCGCCAGATGGACTACCAGCTCGACCAGGACCGTATCGAACTGCATGGCGAGGCGGTACTGTGGCGTGGCAAGGACGAGTTTCGCGGCGAACACCTGGTCTACTACATCGAAGAGCGCCGTGTAGAGGCCTCGGGCACGCGCAGCGAGGACGGCAGCAATGGACGGGTGCGCATCATCCTGCAACAGGACGGCGAACCATGAGCATGCAGCTGACCGCCAGACACCTGGCCAAGGGCTATAAGGGCCGTAGCGTGGTACGCGACGTCTCCATGACAGTGACCAGCGGTGAGATCGTCGGCCTGCTCGGCCCCAACGGCGCGGGCAAGACCACCTGCTTTTACATGATCGTCGGCCTGATCCCCTGTGATAGCGGCCAGATCCTGCTCGACGAACAGGATCTCACCCGCATGCCCATGCACCAGCGTGCCAAGCGCGGGATCGGCTACCTGCCCCAGGAGGCCTCGGTGTTTCGCAAGCTGACGGTGAGCCAAAACATCATGGCGATCCTCGAACTGCGCGAACAGCTCAGTCAGGCGCTACGCCATGAGATCCTCGAGTCACTGCTGGAAGAGTTTCACATCACCCACATCCGCGACAGCCTGGGCATGAGCCTCTCCGGTGGTGAGCGGCGCCGCGTGGAGATCGCCCGCGCCCTGGCCACCGATCCTCGCTTCATCCTGCTCGACGAACCCTTCGCCGGGGTCGACCCCATCTCGGTGGTGGATATTCAGGGGATCATCCAGCACCTCAAGGGGCGCGGGATCGGCGTGCTTATCACCGACCACAACGTGCGCGAGACCCTGGGGATCTGTGATCGCGGCTACATCATCGGCGAAGGCAAGGTCATCGCCGAAGGCGAACCGGAACAGCTGCTCAGCAACCAACAGGTGCGTGATGTCTATCTGGGCCACCACTTCCGCCTCTAGCCCAAACAAAAATCAAGATCCATGCCAATAGCGCGCCATTTAAGATAGAATGGCCATCAATCCATCGACCCCGGATCTACCAAGCACACCATGAAGCAGTCGCTACAACTTCGTCTGGGCCAACAGCTCACCATGACGCCGCAATTGCAGCAGGCCATTCGCATGCTGCAATTGTCGACGCTCGAGCTGCAGATGGAGGTCCAGCAGGCGCTGGACAGCAACCTGATGCTGGAGGAAGGCGACGAGGATGAGTCTGACTGGGACGACGGCCAACAGGAACAGTCCTCCGACGCCGAGCCCGAGGGCGGCAGCGATGATGCCGCCGAGGGTGGGCTGGACGAGGTGCCCGACGAACGCCCGCTGGAGAGCGAGACCATCCCCGACGAGTTGCCGGTGGACAGCGTCTGGGACGACATCTACGACTCCCCCCTCCCGGCCAGCAGCGGCAGCGGTAGTGATGAGGAATACCATTTCGAGCAGGGCGATACCAGCAGCGAAAGCCTGCGCGAGCACCTGCTCTGGCAAATGCAGATGGCCCAGCTCTCCCCCACCGATCGACTGATCGCCGAGTCGATTATCGACGCGGTGGGGGACAACGGCATGCTCGCCACCACCCTGGAAGACCTGCTGGAGGGGCTGCAACAGGAAGATCCCGAGATCGAGCTGGACGAAGTGGTCGCGGTGCTGCACACCGTCCAGCACTTCGATCCCACCGGGATCGCCGCGCGCGACCTGCGCGAGTGCCTGCTGCTGCAGTGCCGCGCCCTGCCGGAAACGATCCCCTTTCGCAGCGAGGCCTTGCAGCTGTTGGAACGCCACTTTGACCTGCTTGCCAACCGTGACTACAATCAGATCAAACGGCAAATGAAGCTGGACGATGAAGGCCTGTCCCAGGCGACGCGCCTCATACAAGGCCTCGATCCCCGTCCTGGCAGCCGCGTCAGCAACAGTCGCACCGAATACATCGTGCCGGATGTGTTCGTGCGCCGCCACAAGGGGAGTTGGCGCGTGGAACTCAATCCCGAAGCCTCACCCAAACTGCGCATCAACCATCACTATGCTGGCCTGATCCGGCAGATGAACAGTGATGAGTCCACCACCCTAAAAAACCACCTGCAGGAGGCGCGCTGGTTCCTCAAGAGCCTGCAAAGCCGCAACGATACCCTGTTGCGCGTCGCCACCAGCATCGTCGAACACCAGCGCGACTTTCTCGAACTGGGCGAAGTGGGGATGAAACCAATGATCCTGCACGATATCGCCGAAGAGCTGGGCATGCACGAGTCGACCATCTCGCGCACCACCACCCGCAAGTATATGCACACCCCGCGCGGCATTTTCGAGCTGAAATACTTTTTCTCCAGCCATGTCGGTACCAGCAGCGGGGGAGAGGCCTCCTCCACGGCGATCCGTGCGATGATCAAGCAGCTGATCGCCGACGAGGCCCCCAACAAGCCCCTGAGCGACAACAAGATCGCCCAACAGCTATCCGAGCAAGGGATAAACATCGCCCGGCGTACCGTGGCGAAATACCGCGAGGCCATGGGCATCGCACCATCCAGTGAACGCAAACGTCTGGCCTGAACGCCAGCCAAATTCAATCTAAGGAGCCAACCATGCAACTAAACCTGACCGGCCACCATGTGGACATCACTCCCGCCCTGCGCGACTATGTCAACACCAAGCTGGAGCGCCTGGAGCGCCACTTCGACCACGTCACCAACGTGCATGTGATCCTGAGCGTGGAAAAGCTGCGCCAGAAGGCAGAGGCGACCATCCACGTCACCGGCAACAACATCTTTGCCGAGGCCGAGGAGCATGACATGTACGCCGCCATCGACAAGCTGATCGACAAGCTCGACAGCCAGGTGCGCAAACACAAGGAAAAGGTTACCGACCATCGCCGCAATCAGGGTGGTCTCAAGGATCAACCCATCGATTAAACAGCAGTAAGGCAGGCACTGATCATCATGCAGGTATCTCAACTACTCGAACTGGATCGCATTAGCTGCGACAACCCCGCTGCCAGCAAGAAGCGGGTACTGGAACAATTGAGCGAGCTGATCTCACAGGGAGAGAACGCGCTCAACCAGAACCAGATCTTCGACAGTCTGCTCTCGCGCGAGCGTCTGGGCAGCACTGGTCTGGGGCGTGGCGTGGCGATCCCCCATGCTCGCATGAAAGATAACGATCGCACCATCGCTGCCCTGCTCCGACTGGAGCATGGCGTCGACTTCGACGCCATCGACGGGCAGCCGGTGGATTTGGTGTTTGCCCTGCTGGTACCCGAACAGGCCACCGAGGAACACCTGCAGTTGCTCGCGCAGCTGGCAGAGATGTTCAGCGACAAGGAACTGGTGGAGCACCTGCGCGACTCCAGTGACTCGCAGCATCTGCTAAACACCCTGCGAGAATGGCAACAACAACATTAGTTCGGGAGCTCTCACCGGCCCAACTGCTCGCCGCCTGCCAGCGGCGTTTGCAGTTGCGCTGGCTGGGTTCTGCACACACCGCAAGCCGCAAGATCCCCGCCCAGCAAGCCTGGCAGTCAGGCTACAGCCTGGTCAACCAATACAACCCCATCCACAGCCGTCCAGTACAGATCCTCGATCAGGCCGCCTTGAACTATCTGGGCAAGCTAAAGAAAAACTCCCTCCACGATGCGCTGGAACAGCTCTGCGCCCCCCCCACCTCAATGATCATCATCGCCGCAGGGCTAGAGGCACCCAAGGCCCTGCAACAGCAATGCGCCCTGGGCGGCGTTGCCCTGCTCGGTTCACCACTGGGGAGCGAGCGGCTGGTCGCCGAGCTGGGCCACTACCTGGGGGTGGAGCTGGCCGAAAGCGAGGTCTTTCATGGCGTCTTTATGGAGGTGATGGGGATCGGGGTGCTGCTCACCGGCGACAGTGGGATCGGCAAGAGTGAGCTGGCACTGGAGCTGATCAACCGTGGACAACGCCTGGTGGCCGATGACGCCCCCATCTTCCGGCGTATCGATCCCGACACCCTCACCGGCCATTGCCCCCCGCTGTTGCAGGACTACCTGGAGGTACGCGGCTTGGGGCTACTGAACATTCGCGCCATGTTCGGTGACAGCGCGGTAAAACGGGACTTGCCACTGGCGCTGATCGTCCACCTGAGCAGTTGTCACAAGGACGAAGCCCCGGGGCAGCTTGACCGCCTGCACGGCAGCCGCCAGCAACGGCAGATGTTGGGCGTAACAGTGAGCGCGGTGACCCTGCCGGTGGCCCCAGGGCGCAATCTGGCGATCCTGATCGAGGCGGCAGTGCGCGCCCATATCCTGTACACTAACGGGGATAATCCCGTAGAAGAGTTTATCCGGCGTCAGCAACAAGGGATCCAACGCAACACACCATGAGACTACTTATCGTCAGTGGCACCTCCGGGGCCGGCAAAAGCGTGGTCCTCCATGCACTGGAGGATATCGGCTGCTATTGCATCGACAACCTGCCGATGGCACTGCTTCCCTCCTTTGCAGCCGAGATGGCCCACACCGGTCGGCAAGAATACGAAACCATCGCCGCCGGTATCGATGCGCGCAACCTCAACAACGACTTTGCCGCCTTTCCGGAATTGCTCACCCAGATGCAGCGCGACGGCTTGCACTGCGAGGTGGTATTCATCGATGCCAACGATGAGACCTTGATCAAGCGCTTTAGTGAGACCCGTCGGCCCCACCCGCTCGGCAGCGGCGATACCCCCCTGGAGGAGGCGATCCTGCAGGAACGCCTGATGCTGCAACCGATCATCAGCAAGGCCGACATCCAGTTCGATACCAGTCGCACCAATGTGCACCAGTTGCGTGATCTGGTGCAGCAGCAGATCGGCCAACGCCAGGGCAACGCCATGACGGTCTTGTTTGAATCTTTCGGCTTCAAGCACGGTCTACCCATTGAGGCGGATTTCGTGTTCGATGTGCGCTGTCTGCCGAATCCACACTGGGAACCCCACCTGCGCAGCAAGACCGGCAAAGATCCCGAGGTGGCGCACTTTCTCGAGAACCACTTTGAGGTTAACCGCATGTTCAACGAGATCCGCAGCCTGTTCGACTCGTGGTTGCCGCAATTCGCCGCCGACAAGCGCAGCTATCTGACCATCGCCGTAGGCTGCACCGGCGGCCAGCACCGTTCGGTCTACTTTATCGAACGGCTGGCGGCACATTTTCGCGACTATCCACACCGGGTAATAACCCGCCACCGGGAGCTGTCATGAGCGTCGCCGTACTCCTCATCGCCCACGCCCCCCTGGGGCAAGCCCTGCTGGAGGTAACCCGTGGCACCCTGGGCAACATCCCCGTGCCCCATGCCCTGCTGGATGTGGTGCGTGACACCGAGCCGGGGCTGATCCGCCGCCGCGCCCGCGATATGGCCCTCAGCCTGGACCAGGGCGACGGGGTACTGGTGCTCACCGACATCTACGGCTCCACCCCCGGCAACATCGCCTGCGCGCTGCAGGACCTTGAGCAAGTACGCATCGTCGCCGGACTCAACCTGCCGATGATGATCCGCGTAATGAACTACGCCCAGCTATCACTCGATGAACTGACCGACAAGGCCGTGAGCGGCGGACACGATGGCGTGCTGATGGTCGACCCAATAAAAAATGCGGAATATTGCCAACATGCTTAGCAAGGACATCCCCATCACCAACAAGCTGGGCCTGCACGCCCGCGCCGCCGCCAAGTTTGTCGCCTTGGCCTCCACCTTCAACAGCGAGATCAACGTCAGCCGTAATGGCCGTAACGTCAACGGCAAGAGCATCATGGGGGTGATGATGCTCGCCGCCGCCTGCGGTAGCGAGATCCATGTGGAGATCAGCGGGGAAGACGAGGCGCGCGCCATGGCCGAGCTGAAGGCATTGGTTCAGAACAGGTTCGGCGAAGAGGCCTGAGGCCTTCATCCACCCGCCGAGGGCCGGAGCATACTCTCAGGGCAGGGTGTAAAGCATCCACCCACCCTGCGCAGGGCGTCCGCATACTTTTGAGGAGCAGGAACTTCATGTAAGTATGCGCTCACCCTGCCACCCTGCGCAACGATACAGCACCCGCCAGCACAATGGGCTAGACTTGTGTAGCTCCTCGCTCTTCGCGGAGGTCTCCATGTCCATT